>NZ_JBEYZY010000020.1:0-25169 GCF_040646295.1 Streptomyces sp. NPDC046197
ATCCGCCGCTACATCATCTGGCGGAACAAACACGCCGCCGACGAACGCCTCCGCGAGGTCGTGAAGAAGGCGAACGTTGCCTGATGCGGCACTAGATGTGGGGTGTTGGTTCGCGAGCAGGGGAATGCTCGCGGCGCCGTGTTCCCAGGAGGTGAGTGTGCGGTAAGAAGCTAATGGCGCGTACATGACACAACAAGGGCTGCGGTGGAACTCGGTGACGGATGTGACGTCGGTCCCGTCCCCCGGGGCGGATGCGCGTCGTCACGTACCATGGACGGCGCAGAAGGGGAGTAGCTCTTCGCCGGACCGTCGACACACTGCTCAGCCCGCCTGAGCCGGCGCCCGGAGGCAGGCCTCGATCGAGGGGTCGGCCGGCGAGACCTTCGGCAAGCAGTGCACACCCGTGCCGTACGGCACGGGTGACCCGTGTGCTGCCGTGCCGAGGTGTCGCATCGCATGTCGCAAGCACTCTCGGTGGGGCAGCCCGACCGATTGAGGGATCGTGATCAGCTTCAGTGTCCTGGCGCTCGTCTTCGGCGTCGTCTTCCTCGCCGAACTGCCGGACAAGACGGCACTCGCGGGGCTCGTCCTGGGCGCGCGGTACCGCGCCTCGTACGTCTTCGCCGGTGTCGCCGCGGCCTTCCTGCTGCACGTAGTGCTCGCCGTCGCGGCCGGCAGTGCGCTGACGCTGCTGCCGCAGCGGATCGTGCACGCGTTGACGGGTGTGCTCTTCCTGGGCGGCGCGGCGGTGCTGCTGCTGAAGAAGGACGACGGCGAGGAGGAGATCCGCAGGCCCGAGGACCAGTCGTTCTGGAAGGTCGCCGGGACCGGGTTCATGCTCATCCTCGTCGCCGAGTTCGGCGACCTCACCCAGATCATGACGGCGAACCTGGCGGCCCGCTACGACGATCCGCTGGCGGTCGGCCTCGGCGCGGTGCTGGGTCTGTGGGCGGTGGCCGGGCTCGGCATCGTCGGCGGAAAGGCGCTGATGAGGCGGGTTCCGCTGGGGCTGATCACCAAGATCGCGGCGGCCCTGATGCTGGTGCTCGGGGCGTGGGGCCTGTGGGAGGCGGTGGCGGGCTGAGCTGAACGGCAGGTGAAGCCTTGAGGGGGGAGGTGGCGGGATGCCCGATGGTTTTGTACCGTGAAGGAACAAAGTGGCTCCCGCCCGCTTCCCCTGACCGGCGGGCGGGGCCGCCTTGTCCCTCCCCGGGCCAGGCGTACCAACCTGCCCGGGCCCGTCGTACGAACCCGTACGCCTCCCCTCCGCCCGCGCCTTGGAGCTGCCGATGACGGCCACCACCGTGCTCACCGCCCGCGCCCTCCTGCTGGACATGGACGGCACCCTCGTCAATTCGGACGCCGTCGTGGAGCGGATCTGGCGCCGCTGGGCCGACCGGCACGGGCTGGACGGCGACGAGGTGATGAAGGTGGTGCCCGGGCGTCAGGGACACGCCTCGATGGCCCTGCTGCTGCCGCACCGGCCGGCCGAGCAGAACCTCGCCGACAACGCGCGCCTGCTCGCCGCGGAGACCTCGGACATGGACGGGGTCGTCGCGGTCCCCGGGGCGCCGCAGTTCCTCGCCTCGCTGCGGGGGCTGCCGCACGCCCTGGTGACCTCGGCCGACGTCGGCCTGTCCACCGCCCGCATGGCCGCCGCCGGTCTCCCGCTGCCCGACGTCCGCATCACCGCCGAGTCCGTCGGCGCGAGCAAGCCGGACCCGGAGGGCTTCCTGAAGGGCGCCGCCGAACTGGGCGTCGCGCCCGCCGACTGCGTGGTCTTCGAGGACTCCGGGGCGGGTATCGCGGCGGGGCGCGCCGCGGGCATGCGGGTGGTCGGCGTCGGCCCCCGCGCCGGGACCTTCCGGCCGGACGTGGTGGTGCCCGACCTGACGCAGGTGCGGGTGGAGGCCGCCGGGGACGGGACGATTTCGTTGTACATCGGCTAGGAGATGTCCCCAGGGATGCCTGGGGACACCCCCTGGGCCCGCCGTACGGCGGGCCGATCCGCACGGCTCAGGGCTGCGACGTCTCCGCCTCCAGGCTTGCCCGGGTGGCCGGACCGTAGACGCCCAGCTCGTCCGCGCTGATGCCGCGGGCCCGCTGATAGGTGCGTACGGAGTTCTCGACCTCTTGGTCATAGGCGCCGTCGGCCTTGCCGACGTAGAGGTGCAACTGGCCCAGCCGCAACTGCAGTTCGGTGACGTCCGGGCCCTGGTCGCCGCGGCGCAGGACGGGCGCGGGCGCCGCCGTGGCGCTGGCGCGGACGGTCGTCGCGGTCTGCGTCGGCTCGGCCGACGCCGCCCCGGACGCGGACGGTGACGGCGAGGCGCTCGACGCCGAGGGCGACGCGGACGCTGACGGGCTCGCGCTGACCGACGGTGACGGGCGCGCGGACGTCGGTGGCGCGGACGACGGCGTGACATCCGACGGCGAGGACGACGGGGGCGTGCTCGTGGGCACGTCCGGCACGCTCTCCCGTACGTCCTGTGGCGCGGCACCGTCCCGCGTCGGCGGACGGTAGGAGAACAGCCCGCTCGCCAGCCCGGCCGCCGCCACGACCGCGACGGCGGCTCCCGACATGGCGAGCAGGGCGGTACGACGGGACCGGCGCGGCCTGATGCCGTCGGCGGGCGGGGCCGCGGGAGCCCCGGTCCCCGGCTCGAACAGGGTGAGGTCGACGGGGCTCGGCCCGCCCGCCTGCGCTGCCGGGGGAATGCGCGCCGGCGGCGTGGAGCCGGCCGTCGGCAACGGCCGGGTCTCCCCCTCCAAGGGATGTTGAGCGTCGGTGGGAGGCGGTTGCGGGGTGCCGGCCGCCGGGTGGTGTTGGGGTGCTGTGGTCGGCAGCTGCTGGGTTTGGTCTTGGGGGTGCTGCTGGGCTGTTGTGGTCGGCAGTTGCTGGGTTTGGTCTTGCGGGTGCTGTTGGGCTGTCGTGGGTGGGTTTGCTGCGGTCGGCCCCGCCGCCTGTCGTACAGGCCGCCCCGGCTGCCGGGTCTCCCCCTCCGCCGCTGCTCGCGAGAGGCCGGGCCCTGCCCCTGCGCCTGCCCCTGCGCCTGCGCCTGCCCCTGCGCCTGCGGTCGCGGCGGGCCCTGCGCCTGCGCCTGCGGTCGCGGCGGGCCCTGCGCCTGCGCCTGCGGTCGCGGCGGGCCCCGCTTCCGCGGCCGCTGCCCTCGGCTCCGCTCCTACCGCCTCCGTCGGGGCCGCACCGGGCCGCGCTCCTACCGCCTCCGTCGGGGCCGCACCGGGCCGCGCTCCTACCGCCTCCGTCGGGGCCGCACCGGGCCGCGCTCCCACTGCCTCCCCCGCGGCCGGACCCGGCCCCGTCCCTGGTGCCGTGCCCGGGGCCCCGTCGGCCCCCGTCCCCGTTGCCTCGATGTCGACGTATGGCCGGATCCGCAGCGGGTCGAAGTCCTCCGCTGCGGCCGCCTCGGCCGTTCGTGCGTCGCGCAGGGCGTCGGCCGCCCGTGGCCCGCAGGCGCACGCCGGGGTGTTGTCCGCTCCCCGGGGCGTCCCGCACTCCGGGCAGACGTGCCCCCTCGGCTCTTCCACGCGTCGGTCCCCTCCCGTCGAACTCCGGAAATTATGCAGATCGTCGCCACAGCATCTCCTCGAAGCCCCCGGAATGGCCGCCTCCAACGGGACTCAACAGGCCATAACTGGTCACACCGATGACGATGGGAGAGTCACGAGAGCCTCGGGAGGTCTCCATGGCCGGGGATGAGCCAGCCACGACGGGGATGACGGGCGACGTGCGGGACGCGCCACCCTCGTCCGCGCCGCCGCAGCACGGCGGCGCCGTCGCCGAGCACGTCTCCGGCAACGTCCTCGTCTCGATCGGCGCGCTGCTCCTGGGCATGCTGCTGGCGGCGCTCGACCAGACGATCGTGTCGACCGCGCTGCCCACCATCGTCAGCGACCTCGGCGGCCTGGAACACCTGTCCTGGGTGGTCACCGCCTACCTGCTGGCCTCGACCGCGGCGACTCCGCTGTGGGGCAAGCTGGGTGACCAGTACGGGCGCAAGAAGCTGTTCCAGACCGCGATCGTGATCTTCCTGATCGGCTCCGCGCTGTGCGGCATGGCGCAGAACATGCCCGAGCTGATCGCCTTCCGGGCCCTGCAGGGCCTGGGCGGCGGCGGGCTGATGGTGCTGTCGATGGCGATCGTCGGCGATGTGGTCTCGCCCCGCGAACGCGGCCGCTACCAGGGGCTGTTCGGTGGTGTGTTCGGGGCGACGAGCGTGCTCGGGCCGCTGCTCGGCGGGCTGTTCACCCAGCATCTGAGCTGGCGCTGGGTGTTCTACGTCAACCTGCCCGTCGGCGTCGTCGCCCTCGCCGTGATCGCGGCCGCCCTGCACATCCCGCGCAAGGCGCAGAAGCACGTCATCGACTACCTCGGCACCTTCCTCATCGCCTCGGTCGCCACCTGCCTGGTGCTGGTCGCCTCGCTCGGCGGCACCACCTGGGCCTGGGGCTCGCCCCAGATCATCTGCCTCCTGGTCCTCGGCGTGGTCCTCGCGGTCGCGTTCGTGGCCGTGGAGCGCAGGGCGGCCGAACCCGTGCTGCCCCTGAAACTGTTCCGGGTCCGTACGTTCGCCCTCTCGGCGGTCATCAGCTTCATCGTCGGCTTCGCGATGTTCGGCGCGCTGACCTACCTGCCCACGTTCCTCCAGGTCGTCCACGGCGTGTCACCGACGCTGTCCGGCGTGCACATGCTGCCGATGGTGATCGGCATGCTGCTGGCGTCCACCGGCTCCGGGCAGATCGTCAGCCGCACCGGCCGCTGGAAGGTGTTCCCCATCGCGGGCACCGCCGTGACCACCATCGGCCTGCTGCTGCTCCACCGGCTGGACGAGCACAGCTCCACCGCCGTGATGAGCGGCTGCTTCTTCGTCTTCGGCCTGGGCCTCGGCCTGGTCATGCAGGTACTGGTCCTCATCGTGCAGAACGCCGTCAGCTACGAGGACCTGGGAGTCGCCACCTCGGGCGCCACCTTCTTCCGCTCCATCGGCGCCTCCTTCGGCGTGGCCATCTTCGGCACGGTCTTCGCCGGCCGCCTCGGCGACCAGCTGTCCGCCGTCCTCCGGGGCACCGGGCTGCCGCCCGGCACCTCGGCAGGCGCCCTGAAGTCCGACCCGCGCGGCATCGTCAACCTGCCGCCGACGCTGCGCCCGGCGGTCCTGCACGCGTACGCCACCTCCATCACCGACGTGTTCCTCTACGCCGCTCCCGTCGCCCTGCTCGGCTTCGTACTGTCCTGGTTCCTGAAGGAGGACAAGCTGCGCGGCTCCGTCACGGCGCCCGACGGCACGCAGACGCTGGCCACCAACCCGGTCCAGCGGTCGTCGTACGACGAGGTGTGCCGTGCGCTGTCCGTGCTGGGCACCCGCGAGGGGCGGCGCGAGGTCTACCGCGAGATCACCGAACGGGCGGGCTACGACCTGCTGCCCGGGGCGAGCTGGCTGCTGCTGCGCATCAAGAAGTACGGCTGGGTGGAGCCGGGCGTGCTGGAGGAGCGCGGACCCATCCCCTTCCACGTCGTCATGGAGGCCGCCCGCCAGCTCGAGGAGCGGCGGCTCGTGGAGCGCGAGGGGCTGGACCTCAGGCTGACGGACGAGGGCCGGGAGGTCGCCGAGCGGCTGGCGCAGGCCCGCGAGGAGTCCCTCACCGAGCTGCTCGGCGACTGGTGGGGCCCCGACCGGCCCACCGACCTGGTCCAGCTGGTGAAGGAGCTGACCGGCGAGCTGTGCGGGTCCGACGCCGAACAGCCGCAGGACGAGCGGGCGGTGACGCGCCGGCCCTGACCGCCCGCTCCCCGCCCGGGGCGCCCGTCCCGCGTCAGTCCAGCCGCTTGCTGAACCAGTGCTCGGCGTACGGGGAGTCGTTGTGCCGCTCGTTCTCCGTGTAGCCGAGCCGCGCGTACAGGGCCCGCGCCTCGACGAGGTCACTGCGGGTGTCCAGGACCATCCGCCGGGCGCCCAGGTCACGGGCCGCGTCCTCGGCCGCCGCCACCAGGAGCGCGGCACCCCCCTTGCCGCGTGTGTGCTCGCACAGAAAGACCCGCGTGAGTTCGGCGGTCGACGCGTCCAGCAGCCGTACCCCCGCGGTGCCGGCCGGCTCGCCGCCGTACCGCGCGAGCAGCAACCGGCCACCGGGCGGGACGAGATCGGCGCCCGGCTGCGCGGCGATCTCCCGCTCCAGCTCACCGGGGTCCGTGCGACGCCCCTCGTGCAGCAGGTACCAGCGGTCGCTGACCTCCGTGTAGTACGCCCGCCAGAGGGCGGCGGCTTCGGGGGAGTCGTAGGGTTCGGGGGCGACGGTCCAGGCCATGGACGACATTGTCGGGGCGGTGAACTCACCTTCCGCAAACGAATATGCGTGAGGCTGTCGAAGAATCGTCGGCGGCCGTATGCGAACAGCGGGACGACGCTCCGCCGTCGCGTTGATTTGTTTGATCCTTCACCGGAGTTGTGTAGCGGGCAACTATGAGGTGCGCGCAAGGCGGTGGGTTGACCGATGCGCAGAGAGCGGCGCGGGAGAGGATGCGGCTGGAGGCGCCGGATTGGTCCGCGCGCGTCGGCTTGGCACGGCGGGGAGTATGGGAAAGCCGTCGGCCGACTGTCTGAAGGACACGTCACGGATGAGTACCCGCTGATCGCGAACCAGGGGGCGTGGCCGGCCTCATCATGACCTTTTCGATCAGGAGGACACTGCGATGTCTTCGTCTCAGACCAAACGGATGACGATCGGCGACTTCCTGCTCCGCCGCATGGCGGAAGCCGGGATCGGCCACGTGTTCGGCGTCCCGGGTGACTACAACCTCGAACTGCTCCAGCAGATGCACGATGGCGGCACGATGGAGTGGGTCGGCAACTGCAACGAGCTCAACGCGTCCTACGCGGCTGACGGATACGCGCGGCTCAAGGGCATGGGCGCGTTCATGGTCACCAACGCCGTGGGCGCGATGAGCGCGATCAACGGGGTCGCCGGCTGCTACGCCGAGCACGTCCCGGTCATCGCCATCTGCGGATCGATCCCGCTCAGGTCGATCGAGCGGAATCTGGGCATGCACCACACGATGGCCGACGGCACCTGGGACCGTTTCCTCAACGCCTTCTCGCAGGTTACGGTGGCTCAGGTCAGGCTGACTCCGCGCAATGCGGCGATGGAGATCGACCGGTTGATCCTGACCGCGTGGCGGGAGAAGCTCCCGGTCTACATGGAGGTGCCCTCCGACATCGCCTACCTGGAGATCGAGGTCCCGGCCGAACCGCTGCCACTCGAGCAGCCGCCGAGCGATCCCGAGCGGCTGCGCTCCTGTGTCGCCGCGGTCGCGAGCTTCCTGTCCGAGGCGAAGTCGGCGGCGATCCTGGTGGACCTGGACGTCAGCCGGTTCGGCGTCGCGGCGGAGGTGATGGAGCTGGCCGAGAAGCTGAGGCTGCCGATCGCGGTGTGCAGCACTGCCAAGGCGGTGATCACCGAGACCTTGCCCAACTACGTGGGCATTTACAACGGCAAGGCGAGTGCGCCGGAGACAATCGAGGCGGTCGAGGGCAGCGAGCGCCTGCTGACCATCGGCTATCGGCCGATCGAGGTGACCTCCGGCGACTTCTCGGCCGAGCTGCCCGCCGAGACCATCCGCCTGCGCAGCCACTCGGCCGACGTCGGGGTCGCGAACTTCCAGGCGGTGATCCTCAAGGACGTGCTGCGCGGTGTCATCGACGCCGTCTCGCCGGTCGCCGAGCGCACCATCCGCAAGCCCGCGGCGCCCAAGCCGCCTGCGGCAGACGGCTCCGCGAAGCTCACCCAGACGGCCTACTGGAAGGCGGTGCAGGAGTACGTCAGGCCCGGCGACGTGCTCCTGGTCGACAACGGCACCTCGTACGCGCTGTTCGGCGTCGAACTGCCGGAGGGTTGCACGTTCGTCGGCTCGGTCAACTGGGGTTCGATCGGCTTCTCGGTCGGGGCGCTGCTCGGCACGCTGACCGCTGCACCGGAGCGCCGCCACCTGCTGTTCGTGGGCGACGGCTCCTTCCAGGAGGCCGCGCAGGAACTGTCGACCATCATGCGGCACGACCACAAGCCGGTGGTTCTGCTGATCAACAACGGCGGATACACCATCGAGCGCGGCTACCTCGGTCGGGACGAGCGCTACAACGACATCGCCACCTGGGCCTACGCGGACCTGCCCAAGGTGCTGTGCCCGAACACCACGGCGCGCTCGTTCGTCGTCAGGACCCCCGACGACCTGCGGAAGGCCATGAGCGCACCCAACGACACGATGATCTTCATCGAGTCGGTCATGGACCCCCACGACATCCCCGCCCCGATCGCAGCCAGCAGCAACCACGGCGCCGACATCGACTACGGCCCCCGCGGCCCGCATCACCGCGACGGCGCCCAGCTCCTGTAACCCGCAAGAAGGAGTGCGGTCGCTCGTGAAGCGGGAACTGGGCAACCTCGCAGCGGACCTCGGCCAGATCACCCGAGCCGTCGAACGCAAGCTCAAGATGCTCCAGTACCGCCTGTACCTCGTGCCGGCCGGGACAACGGGAGGCGGCGAGCGGGCCGCGGCCGGGCCGGAATCGGTGTGCCCGGTGCGGATGGTTTTCGGAAGACTGGTGGTCATGAACCGCACCGACCGTCTGTACGCCCTCGTCGAGGAGTTGCGCGCCGCCGCGCCCCGGCCGCGTAGCGCGCGTACCCTCGCCCGGCGATTCGAGGTCAGCGTCCGTACCGTCGAGCGGGACCTGGCGGCGCTCCAGCAGTCCGGGGTGCCGATCCACGCCGAGCCCGGGCGTACCGGCGGCTATGTCCTCGACAAGGAGCACACGCTGCCGCCGCTCACGATCACTCCGGCCGAGGCGACGGCACTCGCGGTGGGGCTGCACGCCCTGGCCGGGACGCCGTTCGACGCCGACGCGCGCACCGCGCTGCACAAGGTACTCGCGGTGATGCCGGGCCGGGAGCGGGCGGCGGCTGCCGAGATGGCGGGGCGCGTCCAGCTGCTCGTGCCGGCCGCCCGGGCCGCTCGGCCCGCCGAGCCTCCGGTCTCCGCGCCGCTGCGGCAGGCGCTGTCGGCCGGCCGGGTGCTGCGCCTGGAGTACGCCGACGCCCAGGGTGCCGTCACCGCCCGGGACGTGGAACCGCTCGGCTTCCTCGGCGGGGACGAGCACTGGTACCTGGCGGCCTGGTGCCGGCTGCGCGGGGCGCCGCGCGGATTCCGCCTGGACCGGGTGCGGGCGGTCGAGGCACTCGACGAACGGGCCCCCGAGCGCGCCGTCGACCTGGCCGCGCTCGACACGCTGGGCGCGGATCTGGTGCCGCTCGGCGAGCTCCACATGTGACGCCAATCACCGACAGGGGGGTGTCGCGCGGGCGGCGGAGGCTGGTGCCCGTTCCCGACACGTACTGAGAAAGGCACGCGCACATGACGCTCGTGAAGACCGGCACCCTCACCCCTGCGGCGGGCATCGCCCTCTTCGAACGCTGGACCGCCCTGTGGAACGGCGACTTCAGCGATCCGGAGGAATTTCTCGCCCCTGACTTCCGGATCCGCTTCGGCAACGCCCCCGACCGGGCGGCGGAGACCGACGATGTGCACGGCCCGCAGGGCATCGTCGATCTCATCTCCGCCTTCCGCGACGCAACGCCCGGTCTGCGGTACGCCGTCGAGGGCACCCCGGCGGTCGACGGTGGACTGGGCCGGGTCGCCTCCTGCTTGTACGTCACACTCCCGGACGGTGTGCAGAAGAGCGGCATCGACCTGTTCGAAGTGGTGGACGGGCGCATCGCGACCGTGTGGTCGGTGACGGGGCTGCGCCGCTTCGCGGACTGAGCGCCGTTTGCCGGGTGACTTCCGGGCAATCCGATGGGGGAACCGGCCGGTTGGGCCGGTCAGACCCGGAAGGCACCCATGTCCACAGGCCTGATCATCGCTCTGATCGTGATACTGGCGGTCGTCGTCGTGGTGGCGGCCGCCCTGACCCTGCGTGCCCGCGGCCCGCTCGGCGGACCGGGGCTGAAGCGGCGTTTCGGACCCGAGTACGACCGGACCGTGGCCCGGCACGGCGGCGACACCAAGGCCGCCGAGCGGGAGCTCGCCACCCGGCTGGAACGCCACGGCGACCTGCGGGAGCGGCCGTTGGAGCCGGCCGAGCGCGAGCGGTTCGAGGCGCGCTGGACCGCCGTGCAGGAGCGGTTCGTCGACTCGCCCGAGGAGGCGGTGGCCGACGCGGACCGGCTGCTCGCCGAGCTGGCCGCCAAGCGGGGCTTCCCGGACGGCGGGCAGTACGAGGAGCAGCTCGACGCGCTGTCGGTACACCACGGGCACCATGTGCACGGCTACCGGCGAGTGCACCGCGCGGCCCACGCACCGGTGAACGGTGCGCCGGAGAGCCGGGCCGGTACCGAGGAACTGCGCGAGTCCCTGGTGGCGGCCCGTGCCCTCTTCGAGGACCTGATGACCTCGACGCAGCACGGCTCCGGCCGCCGCGTCGGCGGCACGCACCACCGGCACACCCCGCCGCGCACCGGCAACGGCCGCGCCCGCCTGCCTTGGGCCCTCAACCGGCACCAGACGAAGGAGAGTTGACCGCCATGGCGGACATGACACCGGAGAAGGGCACCGAACGCGTACCGGGTGAGGAGCCGATGACGGCCCGGCGCACCGGCGACGACCGTGTGCCGGGGGCGGACCGGGAGACGGTCGCGGCCCGGGAGACGGCTGCCGGTCGTGAGGCGGCGGAGGGGCCCGAGGCCGCGGCCGGGCTCGGCACGGCGCCCGGCGGCGGGACGACCGGGCGTGACCCGGTGCCCGGCCGTGCTCCCGTGCCCGGCGGCGAAGCGGACCCGGCGCGGATCCCTGACACCGCGGGATCAGGGGAGACCGGGGCGGACCCGCACGGCACCGCGGGGTCGGCCGCCGTGCCCGGGCCCCCTGGGCAGGACGCCACCGGCACCGGGACCCGCACGGACGCCCCGTCCCCCCTGCTGCTGTCGCGCGACGAGTGCAGCAAGTTCGAGGCGCGGTTGCGGGGCGCCGTCACCGGGTTCGTCGACGCGCCCCGGGACGCGGTGGAGGAGGCGGACCGGGTGGTGGAGGAGCTCACCTCCCGTTTCACGGAGGCCGTCGAGCGGCGGCGCCGTACGCTGCGCACGTCGTGGCAGTCCACCGACGAGGCGAAGCCCGCGACCAGCACCGACACCGAGCAACTCCGGCTGGCCCTGCGGGACTACCGGGAGCTGGCGGACCGCCTGCTGGACATCTGACTCCCCGGTACTGATCGACCCGGTACCCCTACCTGGCCGCCGTCCGGCGCTCCCGCCACTCGCGGACGACCTCCTCGACGTCGTACCGCTTGAGACCGAGCGGAGGGCCGGGCGGCGGCTTGAGCATCATGTCGAGGATCTTGCTGTTGATGTCCTTGATGATCTTCCGGACGATCCCTTCGGAGGGGGCCGCGTAGGCCGCCGCCAGGGCGTCCTCCGCCTCCTTGCGCAGCGCCAGTGTCGGCGGCAGCACCGACAGGCCCTCGCGGGCCATCTTCCGTTTGACCCACCACAGTTCCTCGTACACGGTGTCGCCCGGCAGCGGCTTGCCCGCGCCCGGCAACCGGTCGAACTCGCCGCGCGCCTGCGCATCGCGGATCTGCTTGTCGACCCAGGACTCGAACGGCACACCGGGTGGCTTTCGCTCGGTCATGAGTTCATTGTGCCGGACACGACCCCACCGGGCGATTTATCATGCGGCGGCGGTGGCCCGATCCGGCGGCCGCCCCAGGCCGGCTCAACCCGGCGACCGCCCAAGCCCTTTCCGGCCGTACCCGGACTTCGCAGAAGGAGCACACGTGCTCGAACTCACCATGGCATTCGTCTCCGGTACGGATGCGGGCGCCACGGCCGGCATGCTCATGGCCGACGCGCCCAGCACCCCGGGAGCCGTGCTGCGGGTGGGCCGGGACCGGGCCGTGTGCCGCCTGGTGACGCCCGACGACTGGCTGTTCGTCTCCCGGGTGCACCTGGAGTTCCAGTGCGGAGCCGACGGCACCTGGCAGGTCACCTGGCTGCGCGGCTCCCAGCCGGACCCGTCCTCCGAGGTCCGCCTGACGATCGGCGAGTACGCCCAGCCCCTCGCCTACGGCGGGACCGTCCCGCTGCCGCGCGGCGGCTCCGGTGAGATCGTCGTCCAGGACCGCACGAGCCCGCGCAGCATCAACGTCGGCTTCTACCACGAGGTGTGACGGCCGGGGCCCGGCGCCGCGCCAGGACCGGCGGCCGAGCCCGGCCCTACCCAGGACCGGCGGCCGAGCCCGGCCCTACCCAGGACCGGCGGCCGAGCCCGGCCCTACCCAGGACCGGCGGCCGAGCCCGGCTCTACCCCAGGACCCGAGCCAGCGCGAAGCCGTCGTACCCCTTGCTGCCCACCGTCTGGATCGCCGTGCCCTCCAGCCTCGGGTGCCCGGCGATGAACTCGAGCGCGGCCCGGGTGCCCCGCACGCTCGGATCGGTGCTCCCCGCGTCGGTCACCTGGCCGCTGCGCACGACGTTGTCCACGATGATCATGCTGCCCGTACTGGTCAGCCTGAGGGCCCACTCCACGTAGTGCGGGTTGTTGGCCTTGTCGGCGTCGATGAAGACCAGGTCGAACGGCGGCGGGTTCTCGTCGGCGAGCTTGGGCAGCGACTCCAGGGCCGGGCCCACCCGCACCTCGGTGATCCGCTCCAGGCCCGCCCGCGCGAGGTTGCGGCGGGCCACGTCGGCGTGATGGGCGTCGTACTCCAGGCTGATCAGGCGGCCGTCGGAGGGGAGCGCGCGGGCGAGCCAGATGGTGCTGTAGCCGCCGAGGGTGCCGATCTCCAGGATGGTGCGGGCGCCCTGGAGCTGGGCGAGGAGCTGCAGCAGCTTGCCCTGATTCGCTGCGACCTGGATGTGCGGCAGGCCTTCCGCGTCACTGTCGCGCAGCGCGGCCTGCAGCGCTTCGTCCTCCGGGGAGAGCAGAGCGGTGAGGTAGGCGTCGACGTCGTCCCAGAGCTGCGAGTCGCTCATGCACCAAGCCTTTCGTATGCCTAGTTAGATGCTCTAACTAGCTGCGCTAACGAATATAGCCCGGCGTGCGGGTGCTGTCAGGGTATTTCAGTTGATCGGGCGAAGCGCGGACTCGTTCCGGCCGAACCCGCGGAGCGGGCCCGGCCGGGACCGGTGGGCGCCGGTCTCAGTGCCCGGCGCGCTCGACCGACGGTGCCGAGCCCGGCAGGGGGCGGCCCGCCGACTCCGCGATGAACCAGACCGCCGCGCCGCCGATCACGGAGGCCGCCATCATGTAGTACGCGGGCATCATCATGTTGCCGGTCGCGCCGATCAGCGCGGTGACCACGAGCGGGGTCGTGCCGCCGAACAGCGACACCGAGATGTTGAAGCCGATCGACAGGGAGCCGTAGCGGACCCGGGTCGGGAACAGGGCCGGGAGCGCCGACGGCATCGCGGCGGTGAAGCAGACCAGCAGCAGGCCCAGGGCGCCCATGCCCAGCGCGACCGCCGCCAGGCTGCCCTGGCGGATCAGCAGCAGCGCCGGGACCGACAGGAAGAGGAAGCCCGCGCAGCCCGCCGCGATCACCGGACGGCGGCCGACCCGGTCGGACAGCGCGCCGGCGAAGGGCTGCACGATCATCATCAGGGCCATCACGCCGAGCACCACGAGCAGGCCGTGCGTCTCGTCGTACTTGAGCTCACTGGTCAGGTAGCTCGGCATGTACGACAGCAGCATGTAGTCGGTGACGTTGAAGACCAGCACCAGGCCCATGCACAGCAGCAGCGCCTTCCACTGACCGGTGATCATCTCGCGCAGCGGCACCTTCGGCCGGCTCGACTCCGCCTTCTCGACCTCGGCCGCGAACGCCGGGGTCTCCTCCAGGCGCATCCGCAGGTACAGGCCGATGATGCCCATGGGGCCCGCGATCAGGAACGGGATCCGCCAGCCCCAGGACGTCAGGTCGTGCGGGGACAGCAGGGCCGTCATCAGGGTGACCAGGCCCGCGCCGCCGATGTAACCGGCGAGCGTGCCGAACTCCAGCCAGCTGCCGAGGAAGCCGCGCTTCCTGTCCGGCGCGTACTCGGCGATGAAGGTGGTCGCGCCCGCGTACTCACCACCGGTGGAGAAGCCCTGCACCAGCCGGGCCAGCAGCAGGAGCAGCGGGGCCCCCGTGCCGATCGTCGCGTACGACGGGATCAGGCCGATCGCGAAGGTGCCCACAGCCATCATGATCATGGTGACGGCCAGGACCTTCTGGCGTCCGACGCGGTCGCCGAGCGGGCCGAAGACCAGGCCGCCGAGCGGGCGGACGACGAAGGCCGCGGCGAAGGCCCCGAAGGTGGACAGCAGCTGTGCCGTCGGGTTGCCGGAGGGGAAGAAGACCTTGCCCAGGGTCACCGCGATGTAGCTGTAGACACCGAAGTCGAACCATTCCATGGCGTTGCCCAGCGCGGCCGCCTTCACGGCGCGCCTGACCAGGGCGGGGTCGGTGACGGTGGCGTCGGGGGTCCTGGGGACGGATGTGTACGGGGGAGCGGTGACGGTGGCAGCCGACAAGGGTTCGCTCGCCTACCTTTCGACGGGGACAGGGACGCGACCCGCGCGACGGCGCTGACGAGCGGGCCGAAAAGTGACCCGCCTCCACGGCCGGGCCGAAAAACGACCATACGGGGGTTTGACCCCCTTACGTACGGTGCACAAGTAGATGCGTGCTGCATCTAAATGCCCGCTGTCCAGGCACGTACGCATGCCTCGGAGCGCCTACCTCCGCTTCGCGCTGTGATCCTTCTCGCCCTCGCGCGGCGCAACCGCCCCACCCCCGGACTGTCGTCTTCCGGACAAAAGGCGAGCGGACGACAGGTGAAGCGGGGGTTGCCTGCGTCTCTCTCCGGAGGCGGTGCGAGCCCGATGGGTTCGCGAGTGACCCCGCGCACGGGACGCGGGGGATTCACGGGGCGGGAGGCCGACGCGGCGTGGCGAATGCGGAGCACAGCGGGCAGGCGGCGGGGGCGCCCGCGGGGGTGTTCGGACCCGCGGCCGACGACACGACGAGGGCCCGCCTGCGCGCGGCCCGGCTGGGCCTGTGGCTGATCGCCGTGGTCCTCGCCGTACGGCAGGTGGCCGTGGTCCTCGCCACCCCGCGCGCGGACCGGCTGACGGACCTGGAGACCTGGGTCGGACCGAACGGCGTCCTGCACGTCAAGGGGTCGCTGTACGACTCGACGCGGTTCACCGGCACCCCGTTCAGCGGCCTCGTCCTCAGACCGCTGACCAAGGCCGCCCAGCAGGCCCTCGGCTGGGGCTGGATCTTCGGCACGCTGCTGCTGGTGGTGGCGCTCGGCCTGATCGCCGCCCGCGCCCTGCCGCAGCCCACCGGCCGCCGCACCTCGCTGCTGGCGGCACCCGTCGCGATCAGCCTGCTCGTGCTGTCGCTGCCGGTGCGCAACACGCTCTGGCTGGGCCAGACCAGCATCATCCCCGTGCTGCTGGTGCTCCTCGGGCTCTTCGTGGTGCGCGGGCAGCGGACCGGCGGCGCCCTGGTCGGACTCGCGGCCGCCCTGCAGCCCACCGTGCTCCTGTTCATGCCGCTGCTGTGGTTCACCGACCGCCGCCGCGCCGCCCTGACCACCGGCACCACCTTCGCCGTGTGCACCGCCCTCGCCTGGGCCGCGCTGCCGCACGACTCCCGCACCTACTGGGTGCACCACATGGCGGGCGCCGGACTCGGCGGCCGGGCCGACGGGCTCGCCAACCAGTCACTGCACGGCGCCCTGCTCCGGTTCGGCCTCACCGGCCCCGCGGAGATATCCCTCTTCCTCGCGCTCGGCGCCGCCGTCGCCGCGCTCGGCCTGCGCAGGGCCGTGCGCTACGCCCGCGACGGACAGCTGCTGCTCGCCGTCGCGATCACCGGCTGCACCGCCGTCGCCGTGTCGCCCACCGCCTGGCAGCACCAGCTGCTGTGGGTGCTGCTCGCGGTCGTCGGCCGGGTCGGCAACCGCGCCTCCGACCGGTACGTGTGGCCGGTCGCCGTGGTCCTGGTGATGACGCTCCCGGCGAAGATGATGCTGCCGAACGTGCCGGTCATGCACCCGCTGCGGGACAACGTCGTCCTGCTGGCGGCGCTCGCCGCGGCGACGGCCGTGCCGTTCCTGTCCCGCACCGCGCAGTACTACCAGGTCCCCATCCCGACGGAGTACGCGGCACCGGCGCCGGGCCGCCTGCGGCACCTGCCGCCGGCCCCGTTCCTGCGCCGGGTCCTCACCCGCCCGAACCTGCTGCTCGAACTCCTTCTGATCCGCGTGACGTACGCCCTCTACTCCTCGGTGCGGCTGGCCGCCAAGGGGGACCGGGCGACCGCCGAGGCACACGGCCACGAGATCCACTCCATCGAGAGGGCGCTGTCCATCGACATCGAGCACTGGGCCAACCACGCGGTGGTGAAGCTGCCGTGGCTGCGGCACTTCCTGGGCTTCTACTACGAGTCGTTCCACTTCGTGATGCCCCTGACGATCCTCGCCGTCCTCTACGCCCGGCGCCCGGTGGACTACCGGTGGGCGCGCACCGCCCTGGGCTTCGCCACCCTCCTCGGCCTGCTCGGCTTCTGGCTGTACCCGCTGGCCCCGCCCCGCCTCATGCCGGGCTTCGGCTTCATCGACACGGTGCACGGCGCGCAGGACTTCGCCAGGCCCGGCTACGGCGCGATGACCGCGGTCACCAACCAGTACGCCGCCATGCCGTCCCTGCACTTCGGCTGGTCCCTGTGGTGCGGGATCGTGATCGCCGTGGTGGCGCCGAAGTGGTGGATGAAGGCCCTGGGCCTGCTGCATCCGCTGTTCACCGTCTCCGCGATCGTGGCGACGGCCAACCACTGGGTGCTGGACGCGGTGGGCGGGGCGGTGGTGGTCGGCGCGGGCTTCGGCCTGACGTACCTCCTCCAGGGCCCGCGCGACGAACCCGGCCCACGCCTCCTGCGCGGCGAGGTCGCCGCCGCCGGTGGCCAGGAACGCCCACCAGACCGCGTAGAGCGGGAGCGTGGCGAGGGTGGCCAGGACCGGGACGCGGTGCCGGTCGTACACCGGGCGGAGGATGTGATTCTGGGGCTCGGGCGTACGGGACGGCTGGTCGAGGGTCTGTTCGGCTGGAATCACCATGGAAAGACGTGAGCTCGGGCGGAAACGTTCAGCGGCTGCAGAAGCCCCTCACTGTAAGCCGCCGTCGCCGCATTCGAACCAGACGGTCTTTCCGCCCGCGGGCCGCGGGTCCACGCCCCACCTGTCGACCACCGCGTCGAGCAGCAGCAGCCCACGGCCGCACTCCGCCTCCGACGACACCTCGGCAGGCGTCGCGGGGAGCCGGGGCGAACCGTCCGTCACCTCCACCCGCACCCCCGCCGTCTGCCGCACCACCAGCAGCGTGCAGCGCCGGTCCGGGACATGGCGTACGACGTTGGCGACCAGCTCGGTCACGGCCAGCTCCACCGGGTCCGTGAGCTCCGCGAGTTTCCATTCGCTGAGGCAGGAGCGGACGATGCGGCGGATGTGACCGGCGGAGTGCTCACCGACGGTGAGGGTCATGCGGTACTGGGCGGGGCGGGGGCCGGTGAGGACGGAGGGAAAGTAGTCGTTCACACCACGAGGCTGGCCTGGGGTGACTACCCTCGGCTACGGATCGGACACAACACGTTCCGCAGTGGGCGGAGTTGCATGAGAGGGGCTGTGCGTGACTCACATCAACACCCTCGACCCGGGCGCCTCGCCGCTCGACTACTACGGCTTCGAACTGCGCCGGCACCGGGAAGCCGCCGGGCTGACCCAGCGGCAGCTCGGGGACATCATCAACTACACCGGGTCGCTGGTCGGGCAGATCGAGACGGCCAGGAAGCTGCCGACACAGGAGTTCAGCGAGCGGGTGGACGCTGCGCTGGGCACGGGCGGGTTACTGTCCCGGCTGGTCGGGTTGGTGATGCGGAGCCAACTTCCGGCTTGGTTTCAGCAGGTGGCCGAGCTTGAAGCGCGGGCAACCGAGATCTGCACCTTTCAGATGGGTATGGTGCATGGCCTGCTGCAGACACCGGAATACGTGCGTGCCGTGCTCGGCGCGCTGGACGCGAGTGACCTCGACGACCGCACCACCGTACGACTGGCCCGTCAACGGATCATCGAGAAGGTTCAGCCGCCGGTGTTCTGGATGGTCCTGAGCGAGGCCGCGCTGGAACAGGTAATCGGCACACGGGACACGATGCGGGGGCAACTGGCACACCTGTTGACCTTCGCGACCAACCCCAGGATCAACATCCAGGTGCTGCCGTTCTCGGCAGGGGCGCATGCGGGACTGACGGGCTCATTCACCCTCTTCCGGTTCCAGGGCGACCCGACCATTGTCTACACCGAGGGGTACGGCAGCGGGCACCCGACGGCGAACCCGGACACAGTCAAGGACTGCTCGCTCCGATACGATCATCTGCGGGCCGCCGCGCTGTCCCTCAGGGACTCGGCGGAGTTGATCCGGCGCGTGATGGAGGACCGCTATGGGGAGCAACTGGCGTAAGTCCAGCTACAGCAGCGACCAGGGCGGTGAATGTGTCGAGTGCGCGCCGCTTGGCGGGCTCGCGTGGCACAAGTCCTCGTACAGCAGCGACCAGGGCGGCAACTGCATCGAGGTCGCCGAACTCCCCTGCGCCGCCGTAGCCATACGCGACTCCAAGAACCCCGCGGGCCCGATGGTCACCCTCGTGCCCGCGGCCTTCTCGGCGTTCGTCTCCTGGGCGGCAGCTACAGCCGCTGAATGATCGTCCCGGTGGCCAGCCCGCCACCGGCGCACATCGTGATGAGTGCGAACTCCTTGTCCGCGCGCTCCAGTTCGTGCAGGGCGGTCGTGATGAGCCGAGCGCCGGTCGCCCCGACCGGATGGCCCAGCGCGATCGCCCCGCCGTTCACGTTGACCTTCTCCAGGTCCTGTTCGAAGACCTGGGCCCAGCTCAACACCACGGACGCGAAGGCTTCGTTGATCTCCACGAGGTCGATGTCCTTCAACGACATACCCGCCTTGCCCAGCACCGCCTTCGTCGCGTCGATGGGGCCGTCGAGGTGGAAGTGCGGGTCGGCGCCGACCAGGGCCTGGGCGACGATCCGCGCCCGGGGCCTGAGCTTCAGCGCGCGGGCCATGCGTTTGGACGCCCACATGAGGGCCGCCGCGCCGTCCGAGATCTGTGAGGAGTTGCCCGCGGTGTGCACCGCCGTCGGCATCACCGGCTTCAGGCGGGACAGCGCCTCCATGGAGGTGTCGCGCAGGCCCTCGTCGCGGTCCACCAGCCGCCACATGCCCTGACCCGCCCGCTGCTCCTCCTCCGTGGTGGGCACCTGGACGGCGAAGGTCTCCCGCTTGAAGCGCTCCTCCGACCAGGCGACGGCCGCGCGCTCCTGGGAGACCAGGCCCAGCGCGTCGACGTTCTCCCGGGCCAGCCCGCGGTGCCGGGCGATGCGCTCGGCCGCCTCGAACTGGTTGGGGAGGTCGACGTTCCACTCGTCGGGGAAGGGCCTGCCCGGGCCGTGCCTGGAGCCGGAACCCAGCGGTACCCGGGACATCGCCTCGACCCCGCACGAGATGCCGACGTCGATGACACCCGCCGCGATCATGTTGGCCGTCATGTGGCTCGCCTGCTGCGAGGAGCCGCACTGGCAGTCGACGGTCGTCGCGGCCGTCTCGTAGGGCAGCCCCATGGTCAGCCAGGCCGTGCGCGCGGGGTTCATGGACTGCTCGCCGGCGTGCGTCACCGTACCGCCGACGATCTGCTCGACGCAGTCGGCGGGGATGCCGGTGCGGCCGAGGAGTTCACGGTAGGTCTCGCCCAGGAGATAGGCGGGGTGCAGATTGGCGAGCGCGCCGCCGCGCTTGCCGATCGGGGTGCGTACGGCTTCGACTATCACGGGTTCCGCGGCCATGGGGGTGCGTCCTCTCCCTGGGGCCTGTCCGGCGGATCAGGCCCGGTCAACCCGCGCGGCGCGGGCGTCCCGGCCACCCGCCACGCAGAACTAGTACGCGTTCTAGTTCTATGTGCAGTCTGCTGACAGCGTGTCCACCACCGCAAGAGTCGTGCAGCGCTCGAAGTCTTGATCTGCGGATCTGCACGAATTTCGCACGCAATTGGGGGTGTCGCGCCCCTTGCCACTTGTAGAACCCGTTACTACCTTCACGGCAATTGCTGATGGGTCGTCAGAATGGTGGGAGTGGGTCGCCATGCCCTGTCCAGCGCTGCCCGACGGGTTCGACTTCACCGACCCCGACCTGCTGCACGACCGTGTGCCGCTCCCGGAGTTCGCCGAGCTGCGCAGGGCCGAACCGGTCCACTGGATCGCCCAGCCGCACGGTCTGGCCGGCTTCGCCGACGACGGCTACTGGGCGGTCACCCGGCACGCGGACGTCAGGTACGTCTCCACGCACCCCGAACTCTTCTCCTCCCGCCTCAACACCGCCATCATCCGCTTCAACGAGCACATAGAGCGCGACGCGATCGACGCCCAGCGGCTGATCCTGCTCAACATGGACCCGCCCGAGCACACCCGGGTCCGGCAGATCGTGCAGCGCGGCTTCACCCCGCGCGCCATCCGCGCCCTGCAGGAACGGCTGCGCGCCCGGGCGCACGCCATAGTCGAGGGCGCCCGCGCCCAGTCCGGCCCCTTCGACTTCGTCACCCAGGTCGCCTGCGAACTGCCGCTGCAGGCCATCGCCGAACTCATCGGCGTCCCGCAGGAGGACCGGGCCAAGATCTTCGACTGGTCCAACAAGATGATCGCCTACGACGACCCGGAGTACGCGATCACCGAGGAGGTCGGCGCCGAGTCGGCCACCGAACTCATCGCCTACGCCATGAACATGGCCGCCGAGCGGAAGCAGTGCCCCGCCCAGGACATCGTCACCACGCTGGTGGCCGCCGAGGACGAGGGCAATCTGGGCTCCGACGAGTTCGGCTTCTTCGTACTGATGCTGTCGGTCGCGGGCAACGAGACCACGCGCAACGCCATCACCCACGGCATGCACGCCTTCCTCACCCATCCCGGACAGTGGGACCTCTACAAGCGGGAGCGCCCCTCGACCGCCGCCGAGGAGATCGTGCGGTGGGCGACTCCGGTGGTGTCCTTCCAGCGCACGGCGACCCAGGACACCGAACTCGGCGGCAGGCGGATACGCGAGGGCGACCGGCTCGGCCTCTTCTACTCCTCCGCCAACCACGACCCGGAGGTGTTCGAGAACCCGGACGACTTCGACATCACCCGCGACCCCAATCCGCACCTCGGGTTCGGGGGCGGAGGCCCGCACTACTGCCTGGGCAAGTCCCTGGCCGTGCTGGAGATCGACCTCATCTTCAACGCGGTCGCGGACGCCATGCCGGACCTGCGGCCGGCCGGCGATCCGCGACGCCTGCGGTCGGCGTGGATCAACGGGGTGAAGGAGCTCCGGGTCACGACGGCCTGACGCGCCCGGGCCGGCGGCTCCCGGTGCCGCCGGCCCGTCCCGAGGGAGGCAGGAGCAAACCCCACCCCAACGCCCCGCCCCTGCCTCCCCCGAGATCAGTTCCTCACCCGGCGGGCGCCCGGCGGCTCACTCGCGTCCCGACGTCACCGCCGCCAGGACGCCTGCCGCCACGGCCGCGATCAGCAGCGGGGTGCCCAGGTCCCGGTGGACGACCAGCCAGGCACCCAGCAGGGCGCCCGCCGGCATCGCGACGACGGAGGCCGTGCGCCGCGGGGAGCGCCGGCCCGTACCGCCGCCGACACGGGAGTCGGAGGCCAGGCCGGTCAGGGTCATCGTCAGGACGGTCGTCGTCATGTCCGGCACGCTCAACTTGCGGACCGTGGCATTGCGCAGGCCCATCGCGAAGGCGGTGACGGCGATCAGCGTGTACGTCGTGCCGGTGGTGCCCGGCGCGGCGAAGGCCATCGCGGCACAGGCGCCGACCAGCAACGCCTCGGCGGCCAGGGTCATCCGGGCCCAGGTGCGGCGCGACCCTCCGGCGTAGCGGACCGAGACCCGGCCGCCGGCCGCGGCGCCCACCAGGAAGGACACCAGGGAGGTGGCCGTGTGCGGTACCGAGAAGCCCGGCGCGCCGGCGGCGGCGAAGCCCAGCACGACCACGTTGCCGGTCATGTTCGCGGTGAAGACGTGACCGAGGCCGAGATAGCTCACCGCGTCGATCAGCCCGCTGACCACCGTCAGGCCCAACAGCACCGCCACCAGGCGCAGTCCGCGCGCTTCGGGGTCCTCCTCCGGCGGTGCGTTCCGCGACTGCGCGCCCTGCGACCGCGGGTCGCTCGGCCGGGGGTGCTCCGGCCGCCGGTCTGCTGTCACGGGCACCAGCAAAGCAGACCGGTTGGCGTACGGGCGCGCGGACACGGCGAAGGCGGCGGCCCAGGGGATCGGGGGCCGCCGCCTTCACGAGTGCCGTGAGGTGGCTCACTCCATGTGTCGCTGCGGGTGGCTCAGTTCATGTGTGTGCCGCGAGGGTGGCTCACTCCATGTGTCGCTGAGGGTGGCTCACTCCATATGTGTGGCGTGAGCGCGGCTCGCCGAGTACGTGCCACCGGGGGGCGACTCAGTACCAGCCGTTGGCCTGCCAGAAGTTCCAGGCGCCGACCGGGCTGCCGTAGCGGGACTTCATGTAGTCCAGGCCCCACTTGATCTGGGTCCCGGCGTTGGTCTTCCAGTCGGAGCCGGCCGCGGCCATCTTGGAGGCGGGCAGGGCCTGGACCAGGCCGTAGGCGCCGGACGAGGCGTTGGTGGCGTTGATGTTCCAGCCGCTCTCGCGCTCGACGATGTGGCTGAAGGCGTTGAACTGCGCGGCGTCCGGGATCATCTTGTGCGCGATCGCCTGCGCGTCGGCGGCCGAGTTGCCGGTGGCCGCGTGAGCGGGGGCCGAGGTGAGGGCCATGCCGACGGTGGCGGCGGCCACGGCGGCGGTGGTGAGGGCCTTCTTGGGGGAAGCGATGCGGCGGATGAAGGAGACGGACACGGAGAACCTCTTGCGTTGGGGACAGGGAGTCGCCTGCGGCCCGGAACCGCGTGGGGCGCGGCGGGGGCGTACATCGGCGCCGCGGCCCCTGGGGGGCTCGTCGGCGCCCGGCGACGTCACCAGATAAGCAGCCGGGAAATCTGTCCGCAAACACCCCTTTTACTAGTTGTGGTCGCATCTGCGAGGAAGGTCGGTCGTGTGACGCGGATCTCAATGTGCAGGTCAGCGCGAGTAATGACGAGTGCATGCCACCTCGGCCGGGCTACGACCCGGCATCGTAAGTGATCCGCGTCATGTGGGCCGCTTCACCGGTCCCCTCGCGGACCGCGCACGAGGGGTCACCGGCGGTTCACGGCGGAGGGGCCTCGAAAGTGACCTGGGTCTCGAAGGCCGCCCGGCGGGTGGCGCGGCGCAGTGCCCTGAGAACGGCCGGGCCGAGCGCGAGGGTCAGCGCGACGGTGACGACGGCCCGGCCCAGGTCCCAGCCGAGCGAGGTGGCCACGCAGTAGGCGAGGAAGCGGGCCAGGTTGGCGCTGACGGCGGCGTGCGGATCGAAGGCGATGGAGGAGGCGAGCGTGCCCATGAAGGGCCAGCCCGCGAGGTTCATCACGGTGCCGTAGGCGAAGGAGGCGAGGAAGCCGTAGAGGGCCAGCAGCACGAGTTCGGCGCGGCCGCGCAGGCGGCCGGGTCCGGGCAGCAGGCCCGCGCCCAGGGTGAACCACCCCATGGCCACCATCTGGAACGGCATCCAGGGCCCCACCCCGCCGGTGAGCAGCGCCGAGGCGAACATGGTCACCGAGCCGAGCACGAATCCGAAGCCGGGTCCAAGGACACGCCCGCTCAGCACCATCAGGAAGAACATCGGCTCGATGCCGGCGGTCCCGGCCCCGATCGGGCGCAGGGCGGCGCCGGTGGCGGCCAGCACGCCGAGCATGGCGACTGCCTTCGGGCCGAGTCCGGACTCGGAGACCGCCGCCGCCACCACCGCCACGAGGAGCACGAGCAGGCCCGCGAACAGCCAGGGGGCGTCCTGCGCGTGCGCGGTGAGTTGCGAGGCGGGCGGGGCGAGGAAGGGCCAGGTGAAGGCGGCCACACCGACGGCGCTCACCAGGAGGAGGGCGACGAGGGAACGTGGGCCGAGCCGGACGGGCCGGGCCCGGGGGTGTGGGACGGCTCGGGCCCGGGGGTGCCGGGGAGCGGTCATGCCAGGGCCTCGCGGACCTGGGCGACGGTCAGCCACTCCTGCGGGGCCAGGATCTTGGTGACCTGCGGCGCGAACGACGGTGAGGAGACGACCACGTCGGCCGTCGGACCGTCGGCGATCACCTCGGCGTCCGCCAGCAGGACCACCCGGTGGGCGAGTTCCGCGGCCAGCTCCACGTCGTGCGTGGCGAGCACGATGGTGTGCCCCGCGGCAGCCAGGGCGCGCAGAACGGCGACCAGACGGGCCTTCGCCGCGTAGTCGAGGCCGCGGGTCGGCTCGTCCAGGAGCAGCAACGGCGGCCGGGCGGTCAGCACGACGGCGAGGGCGAGCGCGAGCCGTTGCCCCTCGGACAGGTCGCGGGGGTGGGTGTCGCCGGTGATGCCGGGCAGCAGCTCGGACACCAGCGCACGGCAGGTTCCGGGTTCGGCCTGCGCGTCCCGGTCGGCCGCGGCGCACTCGGCGGCGACCGTGTCGGCGTACAGCAGATCGCGCGGTTCCTGCGGTACGAGGCCCACCCGGCGCACCAGGTCGCGGGGCGAGGTGCGGTGCGGGGCCGCCCCGCCGACCCGGACCCGCCCGGCGGACGGTTCGACCAGCCCGGCGAGCGCGCCGAGGAGGGTCGACTTCCCGGCGCCGTTGCGGCCCATGACGGCGATCGTCTCGCCGGGGGCGGCCGTGAGGTCGACGTGGCGCAGCGCCTGGACCCCGGCACGGCGGACGGCGAGCGACTCGACGGCGGCCACCTGCGGCGGCGCCACGGGCCGGGCCACGGCCGTGGCGTCGACGCGCCTGCGCGGGAGCGTCGGAAGCGGCGGGAGCAGCGGGAACAGACGCCGACGGGAGGCGGGAAGGCGGGAGGCGGGGCGGCGGGGTGCGGGAAGCGGAGCCGCGGGGGAGGGCGCGGGGGGAGCGGTGGGCTCGGGACGAGTGGT
>NZ_JBEYZY010000020.1:25266-27747 GCF_040646295.1 Streptomyces sp. NPDC046197
GGTGGTTGCGGGCTGAGTGGTGGTTGCGGGCTGAGCAGTGGCCTCGGGGCCGGCGGTCGTCGTGGGGCCAGTGGCGGCCGCGGGGGGAGCGGTGGGCTCGGGACGAGTGGTGGTTGCGGGCTGAGCAGTGGCCTCGGGGCCGGCGGTCGTCGTGGGGCCAGTGGCGGGCGCGGGGGGAGCGGTGGGCTCGGGACGAGTGGTGGTTGCGGGCTGAGTGGTGGTTGCGGGCTGAGCAGTGGCCTCGGGGCCGGCGGTCGTCGTGGGGCCAGTGGCGGCCGCGGGGGGAGCGGTGGGCGCGGGCCGCTTCTCCGCGAGCCGCTGCCGCAGCGCGGCCGCCCGGCGCCGCGCGTCCCGCACCGTCAGCGGCAGCGGCGACCAGCCGGCCAGCCGCCCCAGGTCCACCACCGGTGGGTACACCGGCGAGACGGCCATCACGTCGGCCGGGGCGCCGAGCACCGGAGCTGCGCCCGGGGCGGGCAGGAGGACCGCCCGGTCGGCGTACTGGACGACGCGTTCCAGGCGGTGCTCGGCCATGAGGACCGTCGTGCCGAGGTCGTGCACGAGCCGCTGGAGGACGGCGAGGACCTCCTCGGCGGCGGCCGGATCGAGCGCCGAGGTGGGCTCGTCGAGGACCAGGACCTTCGGATGCGGGGTGAGGACGGAGCCGATCGCGACCCGCTGCTGCTGGCCGCCGGAGAGGGTGGCGATGGGGCGGTCGCGCAGGCCGGCCAGGCCCAGCAGGTCGAGGGTCTCCTCCACGCGCCGCCGCATCACGTCCGGGGCCAGCCCCAACGACTCCATGCCGTAGGCGAGTTCGTCCTCGACGGTGTCGGTGACGAAGTGGGACAGCGGGTCCTGGCCGACGGTGCCGACGACGTCGGCGAGCTCGCGCGGTTTGTGGGTACGGGTGTCCCGGCCGGCCACCGTCACACGGCCGCGCAGGGTGCCCCCGGTGAAGTGCGGGACGAGGCCGCTGACCGCGCCGAGAACGGTGGACTTGCCGACCCCGGACGGCCCGACCAGCAGGACGAGTTCGCCCTCGGGGACCTCGAAGTCCACGCCCCGGACGGTGGGTTCGTTCGCGCCCTCGTACGTCACGGAGACGTTCTCGAAGCGGATCACATCGGCTCCTTGGGTGCCGGGGCGACGAAGGCCGGAAGCAGACCGAGGAGCACGGCCGCCGCGGGCCACAGGGGAAGTTGGGGGGTGACGAGCGGGACGACACCGGGGTGCAGGGCCTCGGGATCACGGGACGCGGCCAGGGTCAGCAGGGCGGCGGCCGCCGCCCCGGACCCGGCGACCAGGCAGGAGCGGAGGTTCCAGGCGTCGGGGCGGTACCGGGTGCGCGGGGAGCGGCGGCCGCCCAGCCACAGACCGGCGAGGGCGGCGGCGAGTCCGACGAGCAGGACCGGCAGGCCGTAGGTGCCGCCCTCGGCGGTGAGCAGCCCGTACGTGCCGGCGCAGACGCCGAGCAGACCGCCGAGGGTGAGCGCGGCGGTGGTGCGGCGGACGGCGGACGGGACCTCGGCGGTACGGCCGTACCCGCGCGCGTCCATGGCGGCGGCGAGCGCGACGGAGCGCTCCAAGGCGCCCTCCAGGACCGGGAGTCCGACCTGCAGCAGGCCGCGGATCCCCCGGTCGGGGCGCCCGCGCAGGCGCCGGGCGGCCCGCAGGCGCTGGACGTCGGCGACCAGGTGCGGGGCGAAGGTCAGGGCGACGACCACGGCGACGCCGGTCTCGTACAGGGCGCCGGGAAGGGACTTGAGCAGCCGGGCGGGGGTGGCGAGGGCGTTCGCGGCACCGACGCAGATGAGCAGGGTGGCCAGCTTCAGGCCGTCGTACAGGGCGAAGACGAGTGCCTCGGCGGTGACCCTGCCGCCGAGGCGGATGCCCTGGGCCCAGTGCGGCAGGGGGACTTCGGGGAGAGTGACGATCACGTGCGTACCGGGGATGGGGGAGCCGAGCAGGACGGCGAAGGCCAGCCGGATGAGGAGGACGGCCAGGGCGAGCCTGACGAAGGCGGAGTAGGAGCGGGCCGTGGGGGTGCGGGGACGGCAGGTCACCACGACGTGCGCGGAGACGGTGAGCAGGAGGGCGAGGAGCAGGGGGTTGGTGGTGCGGGTCGCCGCGGTGCCCAGGGCGAGGGACCACAGCCACCAGGCTCCCGCGTGCACCGGGTACGCAGGTCTGCCGGCCCTTGCCGGCAGCGCCGGCCGGCGCCCGGCCGGGCGCCGCGCGACCGCGCTCACCCGCACCTGCCCGCGGCCGGGCGCGTCCGCCCGACTGCGCATCGATGCCGGGCGGCGCATCGACGCCCGGCCGGACACGAGCGCGCGGCCAGGTACGGGCGCTTGGCCGGGCACGAATGCCCGGCCAGGTCCGAGCGCCTGTCTGGGCACGAATGCCCGGCCAGGCGCGAACGCCCGGCCAGGCGCGAACGCCCGGCCGGGTACGGGCGCCCGGCCAGGTACGGGCGCTTGG
>NZ_JBEYZY010000020.1:27846-108049 GCF_040646295.1 Streptomyces sp. NPDC046197
GCTGGGCGCGAACGCCCGGCCAGGCGCGAACGCCCGGCCGGGTACGGGCGCCCGGCCAGGTACGGGCGCTTGGCTGGGCGCGAACGCCCGGCCAGGTGCGAGCGCCCGGCCGGGTACGGGCGCCCGGCCAGGTACGGGCGCTTGGCTGGGCGCGAACGCCCGGCCAGGCGCGAACGCCCGGCCAGGCGCGAACGCCCGGCCAGGTGCGAGCGCCCGGCCAGGTACGGGCGCCCGGCCAGGTGCGAGCGCCCATCCAGGCGCGAACGCATGCACGAGCGCCCGGCCGGGCAAGAACGCCCGGCTACGCATTCCTGCGCCGCCGGGCCTGCCAGACTGCGGCCGCGGCCAGGGCGGCCACCGCCGCGCCGCCCGCGAGGAGCCCCAGCGACGGCCCGCCGTCCGGCTTGCTCCCCTTGTCGGTGGCCTGGGCCGCCGTCGTTCGCGTCCCCGCCGCCACCTGCTCGCCGCACCCCCGCTGCGGGTACCCGGCGATCGCGCAGAGCAGGGCGTTGGTGTCGTAGCGCAGTGGCTTGGCGACCGCGGCCAGTGCCTCGGCCGTCGTCGCGTCGGCGGAAACCCGCGCGCAGGCGGTTCGCGGTGCCGGCGGGGTCTCGCCGGACGGGGCGTCCGCCCGGGTGCCGAAGTCGAGGACCAGCGCCACCCGCTTGGAGCCTTGCCGGGCCGGTGTCTTCGCGCAGATTGTCGCGAAGTCGGCGCTGCCGCGCGGCTTGGACGCGTCCTGCGAGTCCTCGCTGACCGCGAAGCGGAACCCCTGCACATCACCGTCGGAGGGACGCGCCGTCGACGGTCCCTCGGTGGCGTACGTCCAGTGGCTGCCCGTCCGCTCCCAGAAGGACCAGTACCGGTAGCCGACGGCCTGCGCGTCGGTGACGCCCGCCGCCAGGAAGAAGACGGACAGGACGACCGCGGCCAGGGGCCAGGACGCGAGCGTGCGGCGGCGTGTCACGGCTGGTGCCTCTTCTTGCGGCCGCTGAGCAGGAAGCCGGCGCCGATACCGGCGACCAGGCAGACGCCGACGAACCACCAGGTGCCGAAGCCGGATCCGGTCTTCTTGTCGCTGTGTTCGGCCGGCTTCGCGGCCACCGCCTGCGGGGCCGGCCCGGTGGCGTTGAGCGCCTTCACCAGGTCCATGCCGCCGAAGTCGCGCGGGTCGGTGCCCGTCGCGTGGGCCGCGAAGACCAGCTGGGCGTACGCGGCGGGACCGCTCTCCTTCGCCCAGGCCTCGGAGTGCTTCTCAAGCCACTGCAGCGGCTTCTGCGCCTGCGCGGCCCCGCCCTGGGCGGCGAGCGCGACGACCGCGTCGGCGGTGTTGCCGTAGTCGGGCTGGCTGGTGGCACCCGGGAGCACGGACGTCAGGTAGCCGTCCTTCGCGACCGCCTGGGCCAGGTACGAGGCCCCGTTGGCCGCGGCCTGCTCCGGGGTCGGCTTCGCGGAGTCGGTGCAGCGGGCGGCGCCGCCCGCCTTGCCCGCGGCCCGCGCCACCATGCCCTGGCCCAGTGCGCCGACCACGCCCGCCGCCGTGGCGTCCGCGTTGGCGGCCAGCTTGCCCTTCTTGTCGGGCTGGTAGGCGAAGGCGCCGTCGTCGGAGCACGGCAGGGCGAGCTTCAGCAGGGCGTCGTAGGGCGACTTGCCGTCCTTCAGGACGGCCGTCGGCTTCTCGCCCACGGCGGTCAGCGCGCCGATGACGACGGACGTGGAGTTGGCGTCGCTGGCCCCGCCGGCGGCGTAACCCCAGCCACCGTCCTTGTTCTGCACGGACTTCAGCCAGGACACGGCCCGGCCGGTCGCGGCGTCGTGACCGCCGAGCGCGGCGAGGGCCTGCACGGCGGCGGCCGTGCTGTTGGTGTCCACGGTGACCGGGGCGTCCTTGGCGTCGCAGGGCCGGGCGGGCGCGGCGCGGAAGGCGCCGAACGCGCCGTTCGCGCACTGCTGCCCGGCCAGCCAGTCCACCGCCTTGGCGGCCGGCCGCACACCCGCCGTGTGCTGGGCGAGCAGGGCGAGGGACTGGCGCCAGACGCCGTCGTACTTGGGGTCGGTGCTGCCGTACAGGCCGGAGGGTATCGCCGTCGACGGGGACGGGGACGGGGACGAGGCAGGGGCGGCGACGGCGGGGGCCGCGGTGCCGATCACGGCGACGGCGGCCAGGGCCGCGGCGCTGCGGCGGACGTTCATGATCGGCGGGGGCCTCTCTGTGCTGTTCGGTGCGCGGTTCGCGGGAGCCGGGCAGCACGGGAGACCCCGGCGGCTCGGCTCCGTGAACCTCGACGGTGCCGTGCGGCGGCGGGCTGCCGACGCACGTGAGCCGGTCACGCTCCCGCGCGGGGCAGTCCGGCTCGCCGCCCGGGAGGGCGGCTCACGATAGGGGTGTCCCCTGCTCGAGCGAAGTCGAGAGCTGGGGGAAGGGTCAGCGCCGGAATTGCACCGGCTTCCCCCCGTACGGGCGTGTGGCGACCCGGCCACTCTACCGGCAGGTAGGCGCGGCCCCGGAGGGGGCTGTGAGCACCGCCTCACGCCCCGGTCCGCGCCCGGGGCGTCGGGCCGCCGAAGGGGAGGAAGAGGGTGCGGGAGGCGATCAGCCAGGTGTCGTGCACTCTTCTGAAGGTGTCCTCGTAGTGGCCGACCTGGGTCGGGGGACCGGCGGGGACCATGCCGCCCCGGTGGCCGTCGACACGGTACGTCGTGAAGTACGACGTCGCGGTGGCCGTGTCCGGGGACGTCGCCGTGACCAGGACGTTGGCCATCAGGCGGCGCGAGAGCCGGTCGGCCGGGCGGGAGCCGAAGTACTCCCGCAGCGCGCCCCGGCCCGTGACCAGACGCTCGCCCGCGGGCCAGGCCCAGGTGCCGTCCTCGGTGAACAGTTCGGCGACGGAGCCGGGTTCGCCGAGGTCGAGGCGGTGGACGAAGTCGAGGACGACGCGCTCGCAGGCGCGCTCGGCGAGAAGCCGGTCGAGGGGGTCCATGGGTTCCTTGGTACCAGGATCCGCGGCGTACGCACGACCGGATCACGCCGCCACGTACGCCACGGGATCGCTCCCCGGAACCGCCGCCGCCCGCCCCTGTTTCACCAGCCGGCGCAGATGGGCCTCGGCCTCGGAGACGGCGATGTGCCGTGAGCCGTACGGGATGTCGTCCCAGGGCCGGTTCCACTCCATGCGCTCGGCGAGCTGCCAGGGGGTCAGCGGGTTGCCGAGGAGGGCGAGCAGGGCCATGAGCCGCTTCTCGTGGTGTGCCAGCAACTCCCGTACCCGCGCGGCCGCGTCGGTGAAGGCGTGCTGGTGGGCCGGGAGTACCTCGGCGGCACCGAGGCGGCCGACGCGTTCCACGGAGTCCAGGTAGTCGCCGAGCGGGTCGGTCACCGTGGCGTCGTCGGGGTCCTCGTACAGGCCGATGTGCGGGGTGATCCCGGGCAGCAGGTGGTCGCCCGAGAACAGGCGGCCCCGGCCCGGCAGCCGGGCGGGGTGCTCCTCCTCCAGGTGCAGGCAGACGTGGCCCGGCGTGTGGCCCGGTGTCCAGACCGCGCGCAGGCGGCGGCCGGGCAGGCCGAGGAGTTCGCCGGGGACGATCTCGCGGTCGGGGAGGGCGGGGGAGAGACCGGGGAGGCTCCGGGTGCGTGGAGTGCGCAGGGGTGCGACGTGCTCCTCGGGAGCGCCCGCGGCGACGAGCTTGGCGGCCATGTACGAGAACCAGCTCTCGGGGCGCGTCTCGCGGGCGCGGCGCACGATCGCCGTGTCGGCCGCGTGCATGGCGATCCAGGCGCCGGAGGCCTCCCGCACCCTGCCCGACAGGCCGTGGTGGTCGGGGTGGTGATGGGTGATCACCACCCCGTGGAGCTCGCCGACGGACGTACCGCATGCCGACAGGCCCTCGGCGAGGGCGTCCCAGGAGGCCGGGTCGTCCCAGCCGGTGTCGATCAGGACCGGGCCGCGGTCGGTGTCGACGACGTACACGAGGGTGTGGCCGAGGGGGTTGTCCGGGATGGGGACCCGGAGGGAACGGACGCCGCCACCGTGGTCGTACACCTGCGCCATGGGCTCCCCAATCGCCGCGTCCCCGCCACTATAACTAGAACACGTTTCCATAGGAGCCCGAGTCGACCGACGGTCCCTCGTCGCATCCGTGGACTCCCCCGGGTGGAGCTGGTATCAGTTCCCTGTCTGATGGATCGTCAGACGCGAGGTCCCCGGGGAGGCAGTCGGCCATGACCGAGCTCGTGGAACACGGACAGCTGTTCATCGGCGGGGAGTTGACCGACCCCCTGGGCAGGGGCGTCATCGAGGTGGTCTCCCCGCACACGGAAGAGGTCATCGGCCGGGTACCGCACGCCTCGCGGCAGGACGTCGACCGGGCCGTCTCCGTCGCGCGCCGCGCCTTCGACGAGGGGCCCTGGCCGCGCGCGAGCCTTCAGGAGCGGATCGAGGTCGTCACCCGGATCAAGGACGCGATCGCCGCGCGGCACGAGGAGATCGCCCGGGTGATCTCCTCCGAGAACGGCTCGCCGTACTCCTGGAGCGTTCTCGCCCAGGCGCTCGGGGCGATGATGGTGTGGGACGCGGCGATCGCCGTGGCGCGGGACTTCCCCCACGAGCAGAAGCGCAACGGCGTGCTCGGCAGGATTCTCGTGCGGCGTGAGCCCGTCGGGGTCGTCGCGGCCGTCGCCCCCTGGAACGTCCCGCAGTTCGTCGCCGCGGCCAAGCTCGCTCCCGCGCTGCTCACCGGGTGCACGGTCGTGCTCAAGCCGTCGCCCGAGTCGCCACTGGACGCGTACCTCCTCGGGGAGATCGCGCGCGAGGCCGGGCTGCCGGAGGGAGTGCTGTCGATCCTTCCGGCCGAGCGCGAGGTGAGCGAGTACCTGGTCGGGCACCCGGGTGTCGACAAGGTCTCCTTCACGGGGTCGGTCGCCGCCGGCAAGCGCGTGATGGAGGTCGCGGCGCGGAACCTCACCCGCGTGACGCTGGAGCTCGGCGGCAAGTCGGCGGCGGTGGTGCTGCCCGACGCGGACCTCGCGGCGGCGGTCGCGGGGATCGTCCCGGCGGCCTGGATGAACAACGGGCAGGCCTGTGTGGCCCAGACCCGCATCCTTGTGCCGCGCTCGCGCTACGAGGAGTTCGCGGACGCCTTCGCCGAGGCGGCGGGCGCGCTGGTGGTCGGCGACCCGCTGGACCCGGCGACCCAGGTCGGCCCGCTGGTGGCCAGGCGGCAGCAGCAGCGCAGCCTCGACTACATCCGTATCGGCCAGGAGGAGGGGGCGAAGATCCTGACCGGCGGCGGGCGTCCGCCGGGCCTGGACCGCGGCTGGTACGTCGAGCCCACCCTCTTCGGCGGCGTCGACAACTCCATGCGGATCGCCCGGGAGGAGATCTTCGGACCGGTGATCTGCCTGCTGCCCTACGGCGACGAGTCCGACGCCGTGCGGATCGCCAACGACTCCGACTACGGACTCAGCGGCAGCGTGTGGACGGCCGACGTCGAGCACGGCATCGAGGTCGCCCGGCAGGTCCGTACCGGCACCTACTGCGTCAACACCTTCAGCCTGGACATGCTCGGTCCGTTCGGCGGCTACAAGAACTCCGGTCTGGGACGGGAGTTCGGGCCGGAGGGCTACGGCGAGTACCTCGAACACAAGATGATCCACCTCCCGGCGGGCTGGGAGGCGTGAGCCATGGGGGGTCCTGCCTGGCCGGGCGGAGCCGGGAGCCCGGGGGTGGGTGACCGCTGGCACGTCGAGGTCGACCGCTCCCTGTGCATCGGTTCGGCCCAGTGCGTCCACCGTGCCCCCGACGGCTTCCGCCTCGACCCGGGCCGCCAGTCCCACCCGTCCGAGCCGGACACCGACGCCAACGAGCGCATCCTCCAGGCGGCAGAGAACTGCCCGGTCGAGGCCATCGTGATCACTTTGCTGGGCAGCGGGGAGGCGGTGTTCCCGCCCGAGGAATAGGGGCCCTCACGCGGCCGGACCCGTGCGCTCCTCCCGCCCCACCGCGTAGCCGGGAACGGAGGGCCACCGCACGGTCAGCACCACGGACTCCTCCTCGGCGACCCAGGAGTGGTCCACTCCCCGGCCCCAGACGACGTAGTCGCCCTGCTGTTCCAGCAGCACGCTGCGGCCGGGGAGCTCGACCCGGAAGCGGCCGCTGACGAGAACCAGGAGGGCGGTCCGCTCCTCGCCCCGCACCCACTGCGCCCGCTCCTCGCCACGGGGGTGGACACCCCACTTGATCTCCACGGCCTCACTCCGGCGGGGATCACCGCTGTCCTTGAAGTGCCCGAGCAGCCACCCCCGGTCCAGAGCCGCGTCCCGGCCCGCGTTGCCCACGTACACGCTGTCATCCATGGGCCCGAACGCTACGGGTGCCGTTCGGATCACCCCGGGCGGGGCGAAAAAAATCTCCCGATTCGGGGGGTTCTATCCGGAGAATCGGTCTTATCCTGGTAGTGGCCTACGAGGCGAGTGAGGGAGTTCGACCGGAGTAGCCGACTCTGGCGAGACGCTTACGGGCATCCGCCGGTGCCGACGTCGACGGTCGGGCTGAGAGGCCCGAAGGTGGTAGTTGCACCAGAAGGCGACCCCCATTACCTGATCCGGACAATACCGGCGAAGGGAACCCGTCTCGTAGGTCCTTGCTGTGCCCGCCCGCCGGTCCTAGGGGGTGTCCGGGGACGTCAGGTCGATCAGCCGGCACACCGTCTCGATGTCGATCTTCACCTGGGCGATGGAGGCGCGGCCCGACAGCCAGGTGATGAGGGCCGAGTGCCAGGTGTGCTCGATCACGCGGACCGCCGAGAGCTGCTCGGGGGTCGGGTCGTCCAGGCCCATCGCGTCCAGGATGATCGCGGTCGTCTGGCGGGAGACCTGGTCGACCTCGGGGCTCACGCTGCGGTCCGCGAAGGTCAGGGCGCGCACCATGGCGTCGGCCAGGTGCGGCTCACGCTGCAGCGCCCGGAAGGCCCGCATCAGGGTCTCCGCGACCCGCTCGGCCGCCGTCTCGCCGGCCGGCGGCTTCTTGCGCAGCGTGCCGTGCATGTGCTCCAACTGGTCCTGCATCGTGGCGACCAGCAGGTGGATCTTGGACGGGAAGTAGCGGTACAGCGTGCCCAGGGCCACCTGCGAGGACTCCGCGACCTCCCGCATCTGCACCGCGTCGAAGCCGCCCCGGCTGGCCAGCTGCGCGCTCGCGTGCAGGATGCGGCGGCGGCGCGCCTCCTGCCGCTCGGTGAGGGGCGGTGACGGGGGTCCCCCGTGCTGGCGCGAGGTCGCGAGCTTGGGGGAGGGGCGCGCGGCGGCACCGGCAGCTCGCGCGGTACTGGCTTCCACCTTGGCTTGCGCAGGCATGGGTCCCGTTCCGTGACAGTCGGTGAGGGGTCGGTGGACAGGGGCGATCCCCAGCATGGCAGGACGTCCGCCGTGGCGTGAATCACCTGATCCACTTCTCACACTTCGGCTACCTGCCGGTAGATTCAGAGCCTCCTGGACGATCAAGTCTGAAACTTGTTCTAGATTAGCGTCCCGGCGTAATCTCGCGGGACAGTGCAGGCAGAAGGGGGCCCAGAGTGACCGCTGAGGCCAGTCAGGCGGGTCCCCAGGAGGACCACGCAGCCGACGGCGAGCGACCGCTCAACATCGCGCTCCTCACCTACAAGGGGAACCCGTTCTGCGGCGGCCAGGGCGTCTACGTCCGCCACCTCTCCCGCGAGCTGGCCCGCCTCGGCCACCGGGTCGAGGTGATCGGTGCCCAGCCGTACCCCGTCCTCGACGAGGGCTACGACCGCCAGAGCCTGACCGAGCTGCCGAGCCTGGACCTCTACCGCCAGCCGGACCCCTTCCGCACCCCGAAGCGGGGCGAGTACCGCGACTGGATCGACGCACTGGAAGTCGCCACCATGTGGACCGGCGGCTTCCCCGAGCCCCTCACCTTCTCCCTGCGCGCCCGCCGCCATCTGCGCGCCCGCCGCGGCGAGTTCGACGTGGTGCACGACAACCAGACGCTGGGTTACGGCCTGTTGGGGGACGTGGGCGCCCCGCTGGTGACGACCATCCACCACCCCATCACCGTGGACAGACAGCTCGAACTGGACGCCGCCGAGGGCTGGCAGCGGCGGTGGGGCGTACGGCGCTGGTACGCCTTCACCCGGATGCAGAAGCGGGTCGCCCGCCGCCTGCCGTCCGTACTCACCGTCTCCGGCACGTCCCGGCAGGAGATCGTCGGCCACCTGGGCGTGGGGCAGGACCGCGTCCACGTCGTGCACATCGGCGCGGACACCGACCTGTTCTCGCCCGACCCGTCGGTGCCGCAGGTGCCGGGCCGGATCGTGACGACGTCCAGCGCGGACGTGCCGCTCAAGGGCCTGGTCTTCCTGGTCGAGGCGCTGGCGAAGGTGCGCACCGAGCATCCCGGCGCGCACCTCGTCGTCGTGGGCAAGCGGCCCACGGAAGGCCCGGTCGCCCAGGCAGTGGAGCGGTACGGCCTCGAGGGCGCCGTCGAGTTCGTCAAGGGCATCTCGGACACCGAACTGGTCGACCTGGTCCGCTCGGCCGAGGTCGCCTGCGTGCCGTCGCTGTACGAGGGCTTCTCCCTGCCGGCGGCCGAGGCGATGGCCACGGGGACGCCGCTGGTCGCCACCACCGGCGGGGCGATCCCGGAGGTCGCCGGGCGTGACGGGGAGACGTGCGTCGCGGTCCCACCGGGGGACGCCGGCGCGTTGGCCGCCGGGCTGGGACGGCTGCTGGGAGACCCGGAGTTGCGGCTGCGGCTGGGCCGGGCGGGCCGTGAGCGCGTGCTGCGCCACTTCACGTGGGCCCGCGCCGCCGAGGGTACGGTGGCCCGCTACCGCGAGGCGATCGCCGTGAGCCGCTTCGCGGCGACGGCTCCCGGCCGCCCGGCGGCCGCGGAAGAGGTCCACCCCGAAGGCGTCTATTCCGAAAGCAGGGCCACGTGCTGACCGTCGACTTCTCCCGGTTCCCGCTCGCCCCGGGCGACCGCGTCCTGGACCTCGGCTGCGGTGCCGGCCGGCACGCGTTCGAGTGCTACCGGCGCGGCGCGCGGGTCGTGGCCCTGGACCGCAACGGCGAGGAGATCCGCGAGGTCGCCAAGTGGTTCGCGGCGATGAAGGAGGCGGGCGAGGCCCCGGCCGGAGCCACCGCGACGGCCATGGAGGGCGACGCGCTGGCCCTGCCCTTCCCGGACGAGTCCTTCGACGTCGTCATCATCTCCGAGGTGATGGAGCACATCCCCGACGACAAGGGCGTACTCGCCGAGATGGTGCGGGTGTTGAAGCCCGGCGGGCGGATCGCGATCACCGTGCCGCGCTACGGCCCGGAGAAGGTGTGCTGGGCCCTGTCCGACGCCTACCACGAGGTCGAGGGCGGACACATCCGCATCTACAAGGCGGACGAACTGCTCGCCAGGATGCGTGAGGCGGGCCTGAAGCCCTACGGCACCCACCACGCGCACGGGCTGCACTCGCCGTACTGGTGGCTGAAGTGCGCGTTCGGCGTGGACAACGACAAGGCGCTGCCGGTGCGCGCGTACCACAAGCTGCTGGTCTGGGACATCATGAAGAAGCCGCTGGCCACGCGGGTGGCCGAGCAGGCGCTGAACCCGCTGATCGGCAAGAGCTTCGTGGCGTACGCGACGAAGCCGCACCTGCCGGCCCTTCCCGGGGTGGCCGGGAACCCCGCGGCTGCCAAGGCTGCCAAGGCTGCCAAGACATCGAAGACTTCGAAGACCTCCAAGACGCCCGAGGCGGCCGCCAAGTGACCACTCCCCGGACAGAACACCTCGTCCTGCCCGGGGTCCTCACCGCCGAGCAGGCTGCCGCGACCGTCCGCGGGATCCTCGCCGTGCAGCGGGAGGACGGAGCGATCCCGTGGTTCCGCGGGCACCACCTCGACCCGTGGGACCACGTCGAGGCGGCGATGGCACTGGACGCGGCGGGCGAACACGAGGCGGCCGAGGGGGCGTACGCGTGGCTGGCCCGGCACCAGCGGCCGGACGGGTCCTGGTACGCGGCCTACGCGGACGGGGCCCACGACGACGTCACCGACCGGGGGCGGGAGACCAACTTCGTCGCCTACGTGGCCGTAGGGGTCTGGCACCACTACCTGTCGACGGGCGACGACACGTTCCTGGACCGCATGTGGCCGGTGGTGTACACGGCGATCGAGTTCGTGCTGCGGCTGCAGCAGCCGGGCGGGCAGATCGGCTGGAAGCGGGAGGACGACGGCACCGGCACGGCCGACGCGCTGCTGACCGGGTGTTCCTCGATCCACCACGCGCTGTGCTGCGCGCTGGCCATCGCCGAGCAGCGGGAGGAGCCGCAGCCGGACTGGGAGTTGGCGGTGGGCGCGCTGCGGCACGCCATCCGCAGGCATCCCGAGCGGTTCCTGGACAAGGACCGCTACTCGATGGACTGGTACTACCCGGTGCTGGGCGGCGCGCTGACCGGGACGGAGGCCAAGGCCCGCATCGAGGACGGGTGGGACCGCTTCGTGGTCCCCGGCCTCGGGGTGCGGTGCGTGGTGCCCAACCCCTGGGTGACGGGCGGCGAGTCGGCCGAACTCGCCCTGACCCTGTGGGCGGTGGGCGAGTCCGACCGCGCCCTGGACGTCCTGCAGTCCATCCAGCACCTGCGCGATCCGGAGACCGGCCTGTACTGGACGGGGTACGTCTTCGAGGACGACGCCGTCTGGCCACGCGAGCTGACCAGCTGGACCGCCGGGTCCCTGCTGCTGGCCGTGGCCGCGCTCGGCGGCCACGAGGCCACCTGCACGGTGTTCGCCCAGGACCGGCTGCCCAGGGGGCTGGACCCGGACTGCTGCGCCTGACGGCGGGGGCCGTCAGTTGCGGTGGATGCGGTTGGCGATGGCGTGGCCGACGAAGAGGTAGACCACCGCCGCCAGGCCGTAGCCGGCCACCACGCGGGCCCAGGCCTTGTCGAAGGTGAAGAGGTCTCGGGACCAACCGGCCAGCCAGTTGGCCGCGTCATGGACGAACTGGACCAGGTCGTTGGCCCGGTTGGCGTCCAGCAGATACATCAGGATCCAGAGTCCGAGGATGACGGCCATGACGTCGGCGACCACCGCGATGACCGTGCCAGCGGAGTTGGAACCACTGCGATATCGAGGGGACATGCTTTCCGTCTGGCCACGGAATCCTGGTTGAAACCTGGAACGCGCACGGCGAGTGACCCGGTGGGCACCTCAAGTGCCCCGAGTGGCGAGGTCGGCCGGCCGGAGTGACGCTGGCGGGAGAACCACGGAAGGACCACGGAGTACACCCACTCGGGAGGACATCGTGCCCGTACCTATACGGCGCCTCGCCGTGGCGCTCACCGTCTGCTGCGCCCTGCTGGCCGGCTCCACCGCCTGGGCGGGCAGCCAGGCCGCCGGCCCGCGCACCGCCCCCGCCGGCGTCGTCGCGACCGCGTCGCCGACCCCCAGCCCCAGCGCGTCCGCCGAGAAACAGCGCTTCGCCAAGACCCGTTTCGTGGCGAACGCCGGGCTCGCGGCCGGGGCCGTCTACCAGTGGATCGTGAAGCCGTACCAGCAGGGCAAGTTCAAGAAGGGCGCGGACGGCCGCAGGACGGCCCTGATCAAGGCGGGTCTGGCCGGCACCTTCGCGTACAACCGGCTCAAGGCGGCCGTGCGCAACGCCCAGGGCGACCCGACGCTGTCCAAGGCGCTGGCCCCGCTCACCGCGGGCATCGATTCGCTGAAGAGTCTGCCGGCCAGGCTCCGCCAGGGTGACGGCTCGGCGGTGAACGACTTCAGCAACGTCATCAACCAGGTGAAGGGCGCCGGGAGCAGCGCGGGAGCCCCGGTCAAGGACCAGGTGCCCTCGGCCTCCCAGCTCAGGGGTGGCTCCTAGTTCAAATCCGACAGTACCCGCAGGGTGTGCGGGTCCGGTGCCAGGACCAGCAGGTCCGTCACCGGGCCCGTGCGCCACGACTCCAGCCGCTCCGCGATGCGTTCGCGCGGGCCGACCAGGGAGATCTCGTCGGCGAAGGCGTCCGGGACGGCGCGCACGGCCTCCTCCCGGCGGCCGGAGAGGAACAACTGCTGGATCCGGCGCGCCTGCTCCTCGTAGCCCATGCGTGTCATCAGGTCGGCGTGGAAGTTGCGGGCCGCGTGGCCCATGCCGCCGATGTAGAAACCGAGCATCGCCTTGACCGGCAGCAGCCCCTCGGACACGTCGTCGCAGACCCGTGCCTGGGCCATGGGGGCCACCAGGAAGTCCGCGGAGAGGGAGGCCAGGGCCGGCCCGTACACCTCCGGGCGGCTCGGCGACCAGTACAGCGGGAGCCAGCCGTCCGCGATGCGGGTCGTCTGCGCCACGTTCTTCGGGCCCTCCGCGCCGAGCAGGACCGGCAGATCGCGGCGCAGGGGGTGGGTGATCGCCTTCAGCGGCCGGCCAAGACCGGTGGCGTCCGGGCCCCGGTAGGGGTGCGCGTGGAAACGGCCGTCCAGCCGCACCGGCGCCTCACGGCGCAGCACCTGCCGTACGACGTCGACGTACTCCCGGGTGGCGGTGAGCGGGGACGTGGGGAACGGCCGCCCGTACCAGCCCTCCACGACCTGGGGCCCGGACAGCCCGAGGCCCAGCAGCATGCGCCCGCCCGACAGGTGGTCCAGCGTCAGCGCGTGCATCGCGGTCGTGGTCGGCGAGCGCGCGGCCATCTGCGCGACCGCCGTGCCCAGTTTGATCCTCGAGGTGTGGGCGGCGATCCAGGCGAGTGGGGTGAAGGCGTCCGAGCCCCAGGACTCGGCCGTCCACACCGAGTCGTAGCCGAGCCGCTCGGCCTCCTGGGCCAGCGGCACGTGGTCCGCGGCGGGGCCGCGCCCCCAGTAGCCGAGTGCCAGACCGAGCCGCATGTCGCCTCCAGCTTTCTGACGCACCGTCAGTTGCCGGGCACCGACTGTACGACAATGGCCCCCCGCCCGGAAGGGCGAGGGGCCGCGGGGCTGTTGCCCGGATCAGCCGCGCTGGATGTTCGACGTGTCCTGCAGGACACCGCGACGGCCGTCCTGCATCTCGGTCAGCAGACCCGTGCCGCGCTGCTCCACGGCCAGGTACCACACGCCCGGCGCCAGTTCGGCGATCGGCGAGGGCGAACCGTCCTCCGCGAACAGCGGACGCGGGGCCGGCACGGCGAACCAGAACGGGGAGAAGGGCGCGCCCGGCTGCTGAGCCTGCGGAGCCTGCTGCGGCTGCCCGGCGTACGGCTGCTGCCCGCCGAAGGCCGGCTGCTGGGCGCCCGGGTAGCCGTAACCACCCTGCGGCTGGGCCCCGTAGGGCTGCGGCGCGGGCGGCTTGGGGGCGGGCACGAGGGCGGCCTGCAGGGCGGGGACCAGGGGGGTGGCGACGGCGGCCGCGGCCAGGACGAGGGCCGCGATGAAGCCGAGGATCAGACCGGCCCCGGCGTCGACGTGGTCGGGAACGTCCACCAGCGTCCAGAAGAGGGTCCAGGCGGAGAGTATCGCGAAGCCCGTGCCGACCATGCCCAGGTCCAGGCCGGCCACCTTGCGCTGCTGCGGCAGGCAGCGGTTGAGGACGACCAGCGCGCCACCGATGACGGCGCCCATGTACGTGCCGAGGCCTGTCCCCAGGGACTCCCACGCGTTCTGGCTGTTGGAATAGCCGGCCAGGGAGTAGGAGTAGAAGTCGAGGAACGACGCGATGAACAGCAATACCGCTGCTCCGATCACCACGCCGTCGCCTCTAGTGAGGGAGCGGATATTCACTGCAGGTCCTTCGAATAGGTCGTCTCGTCGTCGGTGGAGGCGTCGCTGTCACCATGTCGCCCTCGGCCCCGGTGGGAAGCGCGGGGCCGGCCCCTCATCGTACGGATGACACTATCGTCAGTCTGCCGAGGCTGTCCGCCGGGACCAGCGCGCTGATCACGACCCGCGCAGGAAACTCACGATTCCCTCAGAGATCCCTTGCGCCGCTTCCTGCCGCCAGGCGCTGCTGGTCAGCAGCGCCGCGTCCTTGCTGTCGCGCATGTTGCCGCACTCGATGAACACCTTCGGAACCGTTGACAGATTGAGACCGCCCAGGTCCGAACGTGTGACGAGACCGGTACCACCGCCGACGTAGTTGGAGGGGGGTTCCCCGGTCACGCGCACGAAGTTGCCCGCGACGCGCTCCCCGAGGTCGCGGGAGGCGGCGACGATCGGGCGGGTGTCGGCCGCCCCGGCGTGCACGGTTGCCGGGAGGATGACGTGGAAGCCGCGGTCGCCCGCCGCCGCGCCGTCGGCGTGGATCGAGATGGCCGCGTCGGCATGCGCGGCGTTGCCGAACCGGGCCCGCTCGTCCACGCACGGGCCCCAGGACGGCGAGTCGCCGTCGTGTGTCACTTTCACCGTGGCGCCCTGCTGTTCCAGGAGCGCGCGCAGCCGGTGCGCGACGTCCAGGGTGAACCGGGCCTCGGTGTATCCGGAGTTGGTGGAGGTGCCGGTGGTGTCGCACTCCTTCCAGTTCGTACCGATGTTCACCTTGCGGTTGATCTCGGCCGTGTGCTGGAAGTTGCCGGAGTTGTGGCCCGGGTCGATGACGACGACCTTGCCCTTGAGCGGACCGTCGGCGACCGGCGCGGAGGCCCGGGGCGCCGGCGTCGCGGAGCCGCCCGGCTTGTCGTCCTCACCCGGATAGGAGGGGACCGGAACGGCCGAGGAGGCGCTCGACGACCGCACGGCCGCCCGGTTCGCACCGCCGCCCGGTCTGCCGCCCGAGTCGCCGACCGCCTCGTACACGAGATAGCCGAGCAGCGCCCCGGGCACGAGCGCGGCGAGGGCGACGGTCAGCGGCCCGCGCCGGGACCGGCGGGGCTGCGGGGGATCGAACTCCGGGCCTAGGTAAGACACGTCTGCGACTCTAACCGGGGGCTCAGATCCCCGCTCCCGTTCGCCGCAGGACGCGCAGCGAGTCGGTTGCCGAGACCTCCTTGAACGCGCCGGACGCGAGCGCCCGGAGGTAGACGCGGTAGGGCGCCTGGCCGGTGAACTCGTCCACCGGGTCCGGGAACACGTCGTGGACGACCAGCAGGCCGCCTTCCGCCACATGGGGGGCCCAGCCCTCGTAGTCGGCCGTGGCGTGCTCGTCGGTGTGGCCGCCGTCGACGAAGACCAGGCCGAGAAGCGTGTTCCACAGGGCGGCGATCCGGGGCGAGCGGCCGACGAGCGCCACCACGTGCTCCTCCAGGCCCGCCCGGTGCAGCGTGCGCCGGAAGGTGGGCAGCGTGTCCATCAGCCCGACCTCGGGGTCCACCGTCTCCGGGTCGTGGTAGTCCCAGCCGGGCTGCTGCTCCTCGCTGCCGCGGTGGTGGTCCACGGTGAGGGCCGTGACGCCGGCCCGCCGGGCCGCGTCGGCGAGCAGGACCGTGGAGCGTCCGCAGTACGTGCCGACCTCCAGCAGCGGCAGCCCGAGCCGCGCCGCGTGCGTCGCCGCCGCGTACAGCGCGAGCCCCTCGTGCACGGGCATGAACCCCTTCGCGGCCTCGAAGGCGGCCAGGATCTCCGCCGGGGGTCCCCCCTGCCCGCGCGCAGCCGGGAGCTCGGGGGAGGGGGACGTGCGCATGGGGGTCCTTCCGCTGGTACGTGCGTTACCGGGCGCCCATGCTGCCGCACCCCCTGCCGGGCGGCGACAGGGGGTGCGGGTGGTGGGGATCTCAGTACGGCCTCGGTACGGCTCGGGCGGCCGTCAGGCGCTGATCGTCTCGCCCGGGAGGGAGAGGTCCAGTTCGACGGGGGTCTCGGCGCCGGTGTGGGTCGCCGAGGAGGCGTGCGGGCCGTGGCCCGCGGCCCTGGCGGCCAGGACGTAGGCGCCCTCGGTGGGAACGGTGAGGACGTAGGTCCCGTCCTCCGCGGAGAGCGTGGCGCCCGCCTGGCGGCCCCGGCGGTCGATCAGGGTGACCTTGGCGCGGGCCACCGGGGTGCCCTCGGCGTCCAGGACACGGCCGCGGAAGCCGCGCAACACCTCCTCCGCATGCGCGATGCCCGCCTCCTCCTCGCTGCTCGCGCGCAGTTGCGTGTGCTGCGCCGGGCGGCTCCGGTTCGGCAGGAACAGGGCGAGCAGCAGGCCCACCGCGACCGCGGCCGTCGCGATCAGGAAGGAGACGCGGAAGCCGTGCATGGTGGGGATCGCGAGGCCGTGCACGTGGTTCGCCGTGTTGGCCAGCACCATGCCGATCACGGCGCTGGAGACCGAGGTGCCGATGGACCGCATGAGGGTGTTGAGGCCGTTCGCCGCACCGGTCTCCGAGGCCGGGACCGCGCCGACGATCAGGGCGGGCAGGGAGGAGTAGGCCAGGCCGATGCCCGCGCCGAGCACCACCGCGATGACCAGGCTCTGCCAGGCGGCGTCCATCAGGCCGAGGCCGGAGCCGTAGCCGATCGCGATGATCAGCATGCCGATGATCAGGGTGACCTTCGGGCCGTACCTGGCCGAGAGGCGCGCGTAGACGGGGGCCGTGAACATCATCGTCAGACCGAGCGGCGCCACGAGCAGACCGGCGACCACCATCGACTGGCCGAGGCCGTAGCCCGTGACCTTCGGCAGTTGGAGCAACTGCGGCAGGACGAGCGAGACGACGTAGAAGCTGACGCCGACCATGATCGAGGCGAGGTTGGTCAGCAGCACCTCGCGGCGCGCGGTGGTGCGCAGGTCGACCAGCGGGGCCTTGACGCGCAGCTCCAGCACGCCCCACAGGAGCAGGACGACGACGGACGCGGCGAACAGGCCGAGCGTGGTGCCGGACGACCAGCCCCAGTCGCTGCCCTTGGTGATGGGCAGCAGGAGCAGGACCAGGCCGGTGGCCAGGCCGAGCGCGCCCAGCAGGTCGAAGGAGCCCTCGGCGCGCATCGGGGACTCCGGTACGGCGAGGAGGGTGAGCACGATGGACAGGGCGCCGAGTCCGGCGGCGCCGTAGAACAGGGCGTGCCAGTTGGCGTGCTGGGCGACCAGCGCGGCGGCGGGCAGCGCGAGGCCGCCGCCGACGCCGATCGAGGAGCTCATCAGCGCCATGGCCGAGCCGAGCCGCTCGCGGGGCAGCATGTCGCGCATCAGGCCGATACCGAGCGGGATCGCGCCCATCGCGAAGCCCTGGAGCGTACGGCCCACGATCATGGGGAGCAGGGTGCTGGTGACCGCGCTGAGCAGCGCGCCCACCACCATCACCGCGAGGCTGGCGATCAGCATCCGGCGCTTGCCGTACAGGTCCCCGAGGCGGCCCATGATCGGTGTGGCCACGGCGCCCGAGAGGAGCGTCGAGGTGAGGACCCAGGTGCCGTTGCTGGGCGACGTGTTCAGCAGCTGCGGCAGGTCCTTGATGACCGGGACGAGCAGGGTCTGCATCACCGCGACCACGATGCCCGCGAAGGCGAGCACCGGGACGAGGGCCCCGCTCGCGCTCCTGGTGGGCTGGTCGGTCGTCGTGAGCGTCATGGGGTGAGGCCTCCGGGCCGAAGGGTGGGTCGGTGATCAGGCGTTCGGGACAAGTGCCCGGTAAACCCCGTACGCCGAGGCAACTATTCCGATGCTTTGGCGTACTAACGAATTCTTGACCGTTCCGTGACGATCTGAGCGGGGGGCGGGGGCGGGGGCGAACTCCGGGACTCGCACCCGGAAAAACCCCGGCCGGCGTGGTGCGGGACGCCGCCCCGCGGACCCTCGGCACGGGTGCCTCCGCTGTTTCGCCCCACCCCGTGGGTGATCCCACTCGGGGCCGTCTCCCGGTCCGCCGGGCGGCCGGTGGGAGGCTCGCGCTCCGCGGGCCGATCTGCCGCTTCCTCCGCACCGCCCTACGATCGGGCCCGGATCACGAGGCGTCCGGGCGAGGGCTTGGGGAGGGCAGGGCATGGACCGGGACATCCGCACCGTGGACGACGTACTCCGGCTGCTGGACGGCCTGTTCGCGCCGGACGCCGACCGGTGGACCGGTGGCGCGGCCGACTGGTGGGACGGGTTCTACGCCGACCGTGCCCGGCCGGTGCCGTTCTTCGTCGCCAAACCGGACGAGAGCCTCGTCGCCTGGCTGGACCGCGGCGCGCTCGGCGGGCGCCGGGCGCTCGACCTGGGGTGCGGGCCGGGCCGCAACGCGCTCCATCTCGCCGCCCGGGGGTACGAGGTGGACGCCGTCGACCTGTCCCCGGCGGCCGTCGCCTGGGCGCGGGAGCGGGCCGGCGAGGCCGGGGCAACGGTCCGCTTCCGCTGCGGGAACGCCTTCGCACTCGCGGAAACCGAGCTCACCGGGCCGTACGACCTGGTCTACGACTCCGGCTGCTTCCACCACCTGCCCCCGCACCGCCGCGTCAGTTACCTCGCCCTGCTGGACCGCGTCCTCGCCCCCGGCGGTCACCTGGCCCTCACCTGCTTCGCGGCCGGCGGCATGGGCTCCGAGCTGCCCGACGCCGAGCTGTACCGCACCGGCCGTCTGCACGGCGGGCTGGCCTACACGCCCGAGTCTCTCCGCCGGATCTTCGCGGACCTGACGGAGGTGGAGCTGCGGCGGATGCGCGACGAGCCCGGTGACTCGCCCTGCTTCGGTGAGAGCTTCCTGTGGACGGCGCTGTTCCGTCGCGAACCCGGCGGGTCGTAGCACCCGCCAGGGGACGGCACGGCTACAGCCAGCCCTGCTGTCGTGCCTCGCGCATCGCCTCCATGCGGTTGCGGGTGCCGGTCTTGCCGATCGCGGAGGAGAGGTAGTTGCGCACGGTGGACTCCGACAGGTGCAGCCTGGCGGCGATGTCCGCGACCGTGGCCCCGTCGGCCGAGGCGTTCAGCACATCGCACTCGCGGGCGGTGAGCGGGTTGGGCCCCGCGCTGAGCGCGGCCGTGGCGAGCGCCGGGTCGACCACGGTCTCGCCGGCGAGCACCCGGCGGACCGCGGCCGCCAGCTCCTCCACCGGTCCGTCCTTGACCAGGAAGCCCGCCGCGCCGGCCTCCATGGCCCGGCGCAGATAACCGGGGCGCCCGAACGTGGTCAGGATCAGCACCCGGCAGCCGGGCAGCTGCTCGCGCAACTCCGCGGCGGCGTCCAGGCCGCTTCGGCCCGGCAGTTCGATGTCCAGCAGGGCCACGTCGGGGCGGTGGGCCAGCGCGGCGCCCACGATCGCGTCGCCCGCCGAGACCTGCGCGACGACCTCCATGTCCTCCTCCATGCCGAGCAGCAGGGCGAGGGCGCCACGCATCATTCCCTGGTCCTCGGCGAGCAGGACGCGGATGGACTGGGCAGGCGGGTGGCCGCCGGGCATCTCGTTCACGGCGCAAGCCTATTGAAAGCGCCGTACGGGCGGGCTCCGAGCGTTCTGACGGTGCGCGGCGCCGGGCCGTCACGTCGGCCTGGGCGCCGCGGCGAGCGCCTGATCCGCCTGCCCCGTACCGTCCTCGCCGTCCACGGGCAGTTCGGCGGTGACCGTGAATCCACCGCGCGGCGAGGGGCCCGCCCGCAGCGAACCGCCCGCCGCCGCGAGGCGTTCGGTCAGACCCTTCAGACCGGTACCGCCGATGCCCTCCGGGGCCGGCCGGGAGGGCGTGCCGTCACCGTTGTCGACGATCCTCAGGCGGACCCGCTCGGGCGTGCCGTCGAGGACGATCTCGCAGCGGGTGGCGCCGCTGTGGCGCACGGCGTTGGTGACCGCCTCGCGCACCACCCAGCCCAGCAGCGCCTCGCTCCGGGAGGCCAGCGGAGGTCCCGACCGCTGGACGACGGGTTCGATGCCGGCGGCGGTCAGCGCCGAACCGGCCCGGTCCAGTTCCGTGCTGAGACTCCCCTCGCGGTAGCCGGTGACCGCCTCGCGCACCTCGGTCAGCGCCTGGCGGCCCACCGACTCGATGTCGGTGATCTGCGTCAGCGCCGCCGGCAGGTCCCGGGGCGCAAGGCGGCGGGCCGCCTCCGACTTCACCACGATCACCGACAGGGTGTGCCCGAGCAGGTCGTGCAGGTCACGGGAGAAGCGCAGGCGCTCCTCCTCCACCGCGCGGCGGGCCAGCTCCTCACGGGCGGCGCGCAGTTCCCGTACCGCCTCGGACAGGGAGAGGATCGCGGCCGTCACCATGGTGGAGATCCAGGTCGCGTAGGCGATGTTGAGCCCGTTCCAGCCGTCCCGGAAACAGGAGACCACGCCCGCGAGGACGGCCGTCGCGGTGCCGACGCCGCGCAGGGACGGCCCGCGCAGTGCGGCGCCCGTCGCCAGCCCCAGCAGCGGGAAGCACAGCAGCCAGCTGCCGCCGTAGCCCAGGGCCAGCCCGCAGGTCACCGCGGCCAGCAGGCCTAGGGCCACCCGCGTGGACGCCGCCGTGCGCCGCTTCTTGTCGAAGGCCCGGAACGCCACGTAGATGTACAGCGAGTTGAAGGCCAGCAGGCCCAGGCCGCCGATCCACGGGTTGGGCGTCCTGCCCTCGAAGATGTTCGAGAAGGCGCCCATGCCCATCAGCAGCCAGGGCAACAGGCTCAGGCCGTTGGCGGGCGGCCCCGGGTGCTCGGGAATCTCCCCGGCCTTCCGGGCCGCACAGTACTCGGCCTTCAGGCGTCCCTTGTTCTGCTGGTAGGAGCGCTGCTGCCGCCGCGCCAGGCGGACCGCCTCGCGCCCCTCACTCCACGCACGGCCGATCCTGTGCCTCAAGGCCATGTCCCCGCTCCCCCCGGTCACACCGTCTCCGCGCAGCGACGGTACGCCGGCACGGCGTACGAGCCGAAGGCCGCCGGCCAGGCCGTCAGGACCAGGACCGCGCCCACCGCCGGGGCGTGCCCCTCGGCGACCGGGACACCGAGCTGGGCGACGCGGCTGGTCGGGGTGTACGCGCTGAGGGCGCGCAGCCAGTGCGGGAAGAGGGCGACCGGGAACCACAGGCCGCCCAGGACGGCGAAGGTCCTGACGGCCCCCGTGAAGGACACGGCCGGCCGTGTCCCGTTCTCCTTCGTCATGGCCACGACGCTACGAACCGACCCCGTCCACCCGGCAGATGCGCTTGTACGGACTCGGGCAGGACAAATGTCACGGCCGACCGAGCACGACCGAGCTGACACAGCGTCAGGAGCCTTCACAACCGTGGTGCGCTGGGCTATACAGGGGGCGCCGGACTGGAACGCGTTCTAGGTCGGCCCGTGACGACCTCGGTGCGGCCGACGGTGCGGACGGCCCCACCGAGGTCTTGGACCCGCGAGGAGACCCATGCCCATCGACGCAGCCAAGGCCCTGGCGGCCGAGCCCCGTACCGGCGAGATCTCCTGGGGCCCCAAGGACGTCCAGCTCTACCACCTCGGCATCGGCGCGGGCATCCCCGCCACCGACCCCGACGAACTGCGCTACACCCTGGAGTCCCGGCTGCACGTCCTGCCGAGCTTCGCCACCGTCGCCGGCTCCGGTACGCCCGGCGTGATCAGCGGCCTGTCCATGCCCGGCGTGGAGGTCGACCTGGCCCGCGTGCTGCACGGCGGCCAGACGCTGACCCTGCACCGGCCCATCCCGGTGACGGGCACGGCGCGCGCCACCCACCGGATCGCCGCCGTCTACGACAAGGGGAAGGCGGCCATCCTCGTCCTGCGCACCGAGGTCGCCGACGCCGACGGCCCGCTGTGGACCAACGACTCCCAGATCTTCCTGCGGGGAGAAGGCGGCTGGGGCGGCGACCGCGGCCCCGCCGCCCGCCCGGACCCGCCCACCGGCCCACCGGAGCGGACCGTCGAGCGGCCGATCCGCGAGGACCAGGCACTGCTGTACCGCCTGAGCGGCGACTACAACCCGCTGCACGCCGACCCCGAGTTCGCCAAGCTCGCCGGGTTCGACCGGCCCATCCTGCACGGGCTGTGCAGCTACGGCATGACACTCAAGGCGGTCGTCGACACCCTGCTCGGCGCGGACGTCACCCGCGTGCGGTCCTACACCACGCGGTTCGCCGGGGTGGTGTACCCGGGGGAGACCCTGCGCATCCGCATGTGGCGGTCGCCGGGCTCGGTCCGGGTGGCCGTGAGCGCAATCGAGCGGGACGACGCACCGGTCCTCGCCGACACGACCGTCGAGCACTCCTGAGCCGCCGCATTTACGGAGCACCAGCACCCCTGAGCCACAGGCACTTCCCGAGCCACCAGCACTCTTGAGCCGCCAGCACTCTTGAGCCGCCCGGACTTCCAGAGCCCACCAGCACTCCTGAGCCACCAGTCCTCGAGGGGAGCCGCACCATGCGCGCAGCCGTACTGCACGAGATCGGCCAGGACAAGCTGGAGGTCCTCGACGACGTCGAGGCCACGGGCTTCGGCCCCGGCAAGGTGAGGATCCGGGTCCGGGCCACCGGGCTGTGCCACTCGGACCTGTCCGCGATGAACGGGGTGCTGCCGCAGCCGGCTCCGTTCGTGCCCGGGCACGAGGGCGCGGGCGAGATCCTGGAAGTCGGCGAAGGGGTCGGGCACGTGAAGGCCGGTGACCGGGTCGTCGTCTGCTGGCTGCCCGCCTGCGGGGCGTGTCCGGCCTGCAGGCGGGGGCAGACCGAGCTGTGCCTGGCCGGGTTCATGAACGCGGGCACCCCCAACTTCGGGCGGCCCAACGGTGATGTGTTCGGTTTCGCCGGCACCGGCACCTTCGCCGAGGAGGTCGTCGTCGACGCGGGATGCGCGGTGCCGATCCCGGACGACGTGCCCTTCGACATCGCGGCCCTCATCGGCTGCGGAGTGACCACGGGCCTCGGGGCCGCGCTCAACACCGCCGACCTGCAGGCCGGTTCGTCGGTCGCCGTCATCGGCTGCGGCGGCGTCGGCATCTCCGCCATCCAGGGCGCCCGGCTGCGGGGCGCCGCCGAGATCGTCGCCGTGGACCCGGTGGCCTCGCGCCGCCAGGCCGCACTCCGGTTCGGTGCCACGCAGGCGGTGTCGCCGGACGAGCTGCCCGACGTCAGGCAGCGGGTCACCGGCGGGGAGGGCTTCGACCACGTCTTCGAGGTCGTCGGCAGGTCGGCCACCGCGCGCACCGCATACGAGAACACCCGGCGCGGCGGCACCCTGGTCGTCGTCGGCGCGGGCGCCATGGACGACTTCCTCCGGCTCAACATGTTCGAGCTGTTCTTCGACGAGAAACGGATCCTGCCGTCGATGTACGGCGGCGGGGACGTGGTGCGCTCCTACGAGCGGACGATCGCGCTGTGGCGGGCGGGCCGGGTCGACCTGGAGGGCCTGATCACGCACCGGGTGCCGCTGGCCGAGATCAACGAGGCACTCGACCGGATGCGCACCGGCACCGCCCTGCGCACCTGCATCGAGATCTGAACTCCGCCGTCCGGAAGGGACCTTGATGTCACTGCCACTTGAAGGGCTCTCCGCGGTCGTCACGGGCGCCGGGCGCGGACTCGGCCGGGCCGAGGCGCTGGAGCTCGCCCGGCTCGGCGCGGCCGTCGTCGTCAACGACTACGGGCAGCCCGGCCGCGACGGCTCCGGCGCGGCCTCGGCCGCACCCGCCGAGGAGGTGGCCGCCGAGATACGGGCGGCGGGCGGCCGGGCCCGCGCCCACACCGGGGACGTCGCCGACTTCCACCAGGCCGCGGAACTGGTCGAGTCGGCCATCGAGGACTTCGGCGGCCTGGACATCCTGGTCAACAACGCGGGCATCCTGCGCGACCGCATGGTCTTCTCCATGACCGAGGACGAGTGGGACTCGGTGATCCGGGTCCACCTCAAGGGCCACTTCAACACCACCCACTTCGCGGCCGCGTACTGGCGCGAGCGGTCGAAGGCGGCCGGGGGACCGGTGTACGGGCGGATCGTGAACACCTCCTCGGAGGCATTCCTGGCCGGATCGGCCGGTCAGCCCAACTACGCGGCCGCCAAGGGCGGGATCGTCGGGCTGACCACCTCGACCGCGCTCGCCCTGGCCAAGTACGGCGTGACGGCCAACGCGATCTGCCCACGTGCCCGCACCCGGATGACGCAGGACGTCTTCGCCGCACTCGCCCGGCCCGACGAGGGCCTCGACCCGCTCGCCCCCGAGCACGTGGCGCCGCTCGTCGGCTATCTGGCCTCGCCGGCCGCCGCCCGGATCAACGGGCAGCTGCTCGTCGTCCACGGCGGCATGGTCGCGGTCGTCGAACGGCCGCGGGTCGCGGCGAAGTTCGACAGCAAGCAGGACACCTTCACCCACGACGAACTCGACGCGCTGCTCACGCCGCACTACGCCGAGCGGCCCGAGGGTGAGACCTTCGCGGCGGTGGAGGTGCTGGGGCTGCGGCGCGCGTAGGGGGTCTCGTTCGGGTCAGCGCGGACCCCGCGGTGATCCGAACGACACCACCTGGCCGGCGCACGCAACGGCCCCCGTCCTTCGGGAAGGACGGGGGCCGTCGGCCGCTTGCTCCGTGCCGTCAGCGGGCCGCCCCGGTCTCCTCGACCGGTTTGCGGTGACGGCCGCTGGGAGTCTCCTCGCCGTCGTGCGAGGAGACCGGGCCGCGGTGCTTGCCGTGGCCCGCGTTCTCCGGAGCCATGGAAGTCCCCCCTGAACGGAACCCGTCGGAGCCCCTGGGGGAGGAAAGCGGCTGGGTCTTGTTGGCGTCACTCATCGGAAGAATCCACCCCGTCAACATCATCTTTCGTACAGCCGGGCGAGTCTAACCGCGACACCTCGGGCGAAATCCAGGCGGCCACGCCAACCGGCACGACTTCGTTACCTGCTTGCCGTACGCCCCGTCAGCGGGGCCTGCTGCAAGGGGACCGGACGGGGCGCGGAGGGTTTCGGAGGTTCCGGTTCCAGGGCGTCCCGCCGCACCCCCGCCGCGGGGTGCGGCATGTCCGCTGCCGGGGGCGGGGCCGGGGAAGCAGCCTCGGGAGCCGAGTTCGAGGCCGGGTGCGCCGGGTGCACGAACGTCCCGTGGGCGACTGTTCCGGGGCCGACCGTCCGGTAGGCGACCGCCCCGCGGCCCACCGTCCCGTAGGCGACCGTCCCCACCGTCCCGTAGGCGACCGTCCCGTGGGCGGTGGGGACGGTCGCCTCGGCCGCCGCCTCCTGCGCCGTCGTCGCGGGCGTCGGCGGCGCCCAGCGCTCCACCCCGCACGGCACCGCGTCGCCGGCGTAGGGCAGGTGGAGCTCCCCGTCCGGCGTCCACAGCCCGGCCCCGGCCAACCACCCCTCCGGCGCCGGGAGATGGTGGACCTGGCGCTCGGAGGGGCGCCACACGCCGACCCAGCTGCCGAACGCGCCGTCGCAGCGCAGCGCCACCGCGCAGTGCTCCGGCGTCAGCACCTGCCCCGGCTGGATCGCGAACGGCGTCATCGTGCAGCCCGGCAGCCGCAGGCACTCCGGGAAGCGCACCGGCAGGGTGCTGCCCAGCACCCCCCAGCCCAGCCGTTGCCGGCCGGGCGAGGGCGCGTCCGAGCTGATCAGCAGGAGCCCGCTGTCGGGGTCGGCGAGCAGCAGCCGGTCGTCGCTGTGGGCCGCGATCTGCAGCAGCGGCGACACCTCGCCGCCGTGGGCCAGGTCCACCACGACCGCCTTGGTCCGCCCCCCGGCCGCCCGGTCCAGGGCCAGCATGCGTCCCGTCCGGTCCAGCCAGACCCCGCCCGAGCAGCGGCCCGGCACCTCGGCCAGGGGCTCGGGCCCGAAGGCGCCGCCCGCCACCAGCCACACCGCCGTCGAGCGCGGGCCCACGGCGAGCGCGTACGCCCGCTCGCCTCCCGGTGCCGGGGGCAGCAGCCGCAGCCGGGTGCCGTCGGCGGGGCACTCGACCGCGCCGAGCGGCAGTTCCCCGGTGCGCGGACCGGTCGGGTACAGCAGCGAGAAGGTGTGCCGTCCGGCCACCAGCCGCCGGATGAGGACCCGGCCGTCGCCCATCGGCTGCACCTCCGTACCGGGCTCCTCCGGCTGGTTGCCGGGCAGCGGCACCGCGTACGGCTCGGGGCCGTCCAGCGTCCAGCGCTCGGGGTACCAGCAGTCCCCGCTGCGCGCCAGAAGGGCGGCGTAGCAGCCGTCCACCGTGATCGCGCAGCCTGCCCGCCGCGTACCGCCGTGCTCGTTCTCCGCCGTGGGCGGTGGGGCCACCCCCTGCTCGAACGCAGCTGAGAGCTTGGGAGACGCACAGGCTGTCATCGTTCGGTCACCTCCGGTGACGGAGGCTAGTTTTCGCACGCGCAGACGGCGCAGCGGCGGGCGGCGGCTTCACACATAAGGGTGGAGGAGAAGCGATTCTCCTGAGGGGGTGGAGACCGATGTGCTGGACGCGGACGGCCGGGTCCGCGGCGGCGGTGCCGGTTCAGCCGCAGGGAACGGCCGGGTAGCCTTGCATCCGTGCCCCGTCTGTCTGAAGTCATCGCCGCGCTGGAGAACCTGTGGCCCGCCGAGCGGGCCGAGTCCTGGGACGCGGTCGGCACCGTCGTCGGCGAGCCCGGCCAGGAGGTCGGCAGGGTGCTGTTCGCCGTCGACCCGGTGCAGGAGGTCGTCGACGAGGCGGTGAAGCTGGGCGCCGACCTGCTGGTCACCCACCACCCGCTCTACCTGCGCGGTACGACGACGGTCGCGGCCTCCACCTTCAAGGGCCGCGTGGTGCACACCCTCATCAAGAACGACGTCGCGCTGCACGTGGCGCACACCAACGCGGACACCGCCGACCCGGGCGTCTCCGACGCGCTCGCGGGCGCGCTGGACCTTCGTGTCCTGCGGCCCCTCGTGCCGGACCCCGGCGACCCGGAAGGCCGGCGGGGTCTGGGCCGCGTCTGCGAGCTGGACCATCCGCTGACCGTCGGTGAACTGGCCGCCCGCGCCGCCGAGCGGCTGCCCGCCACCGCGCAGGGCATCCGTGTGGCCGGCGACCTGGAGGCGGTGGTCCGCACGGTCGCGGTGAGCGGCGGCTCCGGCGACAGCCTCTTCGACCACGCACGGGCCGCGGGCGTCGACGCCTTCCTCACCGCGGACCTGCGCCACCACCCCGCCTCGGAGTTCATGGCGGCAGGCGCCGACGGTCCCCCCGCGCTGCTCGACGCGGCGCACTGGGCCACCGAGTGGCCCTGGTGCGAGCTGGCCGCCGCCCAGCTCGACGAGATCTCCGACCGGCACGGATGGGGCCTTCGCGTCCATGTGTCGAAGACGGTCACCGACCCCTGGACCGCCCACGCGGCGTCCGCCTCCACCACCAGCACTAGCGCAACGGGAGCCCCCAACTGAACGCCGCGCCCGCCGACCAGATCCGACTCCTCGACGTCCAGGACCTCGACGTACGCCTGCAGCAGCTCGCGCACCGGCGGAGGTCCCTGCCCGAGCACGGCGAGATCGAGTCGCTGACCAAAGACCTCACGCAGCTGCGCGACCTCCTGGTCGCCGCGCAGACCGAGGAGAGCGACACCGCCCGCGAGCAGACCAAGGCCGAGCAGGACGTGGACCAGGTGCGCCAGCGCGCCGCCCGCGACCAGCAGCGCCTCGACTCCGGCGCGGTCACCTCGCCGAAGGACCTGTCGAACCTCCAGCACGAGATCGCGTCCCTGGCCAAGCGGCAGGGCGATCTGGAGGACGTGGTGCTGGAGGTCATGGAGCGCCGTGAGTCCGCGCAGGAGCGGGTCGCTGAGCTGACCGAGCGCGTCGCCTCGGTCCAGGCGAAGATCGACGACGCGTCCGCGCGCCGGGACGCGGTCTGCGAGGAGATCGACGGCGAGGTGGCCTCGGTGACCAAGGAGCGCGAGGTCATCGCCGGTTCCGTCCCCGCCGACCTGCTCAAGCTCTACGACAAGCTGCGCGAGCAGCAGGGCGGCATCGGCGCGGCCAAGCTGTACCAGCGCACCTGCCAGGGCTGCCGCCAGGAGCTCGCCATCACCGAGCTGAGCGAGATCCGTGCGGCCGCGCCCGACACCGTCGTGCGCTGCGAGAACTGCCGCCGCATCCTGGTGCGCACCGCCGAGTCCGGCCTGTAAGGACGGCAGGGCGTGCGGGAGTTCATCGTCGAGGCCGACGGCGGGTCGCGGGGCAACCCGGGGCCCGCGGGCTACGGGGCGGTCGTGATCGACGCGGCGACGGGGGAGACCCTGGCCGAGGCCGCGGGCCACCTCGGGGTGACCACCAACAACGTCGCCGAGTACCGGGGCCTGCTGGCCGGCCTGCGCGCCGCGCACGAACTCGACCCGACGGCCACGGTTCACGTGCGGATGGACTCCAAGCTCGTCGTCGAGCAGATGTCGGGCCGCTGGAAGATCAAGCACCCGGACCTGAAGCCGCTGGCGGCACAGGCGGCCCGGGTCTTCCCGCCCGACCGGTCGACGTACGAGTGGATCCCGCGCGAGCGCAACAGGCACGCCGACCGCTTGGCGAACGAGGCGATGGACGCGGGCGGCAGAGGCGAGCAGTGGTCGCCGTCGACCTCGACGGCCCAGCTGCGCGCGGGATCGCGTTCCCACCCGGCTGCCCCACCCGCCGAGGTTCCTTCCGCCCGCGGCGCGGCGGCGGAGCGTCCGGACGCCCCGTCCGGGGCGGGTACGGCGGAGCCTTCCGGCGACGGGGCCACGGACGCGGACGTCCGGGCCGCCCGCACCGTGGCCGCCCCCGGCTGGGCTCCCGCGGACCTCGGCGCCCCCGCCACTTTCGTACTGCTGCGGCACGGTGAGACTCCGCTGACCCCGCAGAAGCGGTTCTCCGGCAGCGGCGGCACCGATCCCTCCCTCTCCGACGTCGGCAGGGAGCAGGCCGAGCGGGTCGCGGCGGCCCTCGCCCGGCGCGGCACCATCCAGGCCGTGGTCTCCTCCCCCCTCGCGCGCGCCCGCGAGACCGCGGGCATCGTCGCCGCCCGCCTCGGTCTGGACGTGGCCGTCGACGAAGGGCTCCGCGAGACGGACTTCGGCGCCTGGGAGGGCCTCACCTTCGCCGAGGTCCAGGAGCGCCACCCGGACGACCTGAACGCCTGGCTGGCCTCCCCGGACGCCGAACCGTCCGGCGGCGGCGAGAGCTTCGTGGCGACCGCCGCCCGGATCGCCGCCACCCGAGACAAGCTGGTCGCGGCGTACCAGGGCCGCACGGTGCTGCTCGTCACGCACGTCACCCCGATCAAGACGTTCGTCCAACTCGCCCTCGGCGCCCCGCCGCAGTCCCTGTTCCGCATGGAGCTGTCGGCGGCCTCGCTGTCGGCGGTGGCGTACTACGCGGACGGCAACGCGAGCGTCCGCCTGCTCAACGACACCTGTCACCTGCGCTGACCGGCGGCGCAGCTCGGCCGGTGTGACGTCGACCGCCGTGGCGAACGACGTCAGCGTGGTCAGCAGCCGCAACTCGCCCTCGGCGCACCGCAGCCGCAGCTGCACCGTGAACGCGAGGCAGACCTCGTCCACGCCCGCCCGGCCCGGCGAGCCCGGACACGCCGAGGACATGTCCGTCCACGCAGTCCACACGATCCCGGGAGGCCCGCATGCGTCCCCCTGCGCGCGGACCACGTCGCCGACTGCCTCGAGAACCCCCAATGGGCCACCGTCGTACGGGAGATGACGGGCGGAGCCGGTGCGGACCTGGTCCTACCGCCCCTACGAGAGCGGCGCCGCCTCCGGCAAGGTCGTCATCCGGATCGCCTGAACCCCGCCCCTGGCACACCGGACCGCCCGAGCCCCGCCGCCTCGCGCGCCAGTGCCTCGACCCGCTGCCAGTCCCCGGCGGCGACCGCGTCCGCGGGCACCATCCACGTTCCGCCCACGCAGCCGACGTTGGGCAGTGCAAGGTACTCCGGCGCGTTGCCCGGGCCGATGCCTCCCGTCGGGCAGAAGCGGGCCCGGGGGAGCGGGCCGGCCAGCGACCTCAGGTAGGCGGTTCCGCCCGCCGCCTCGGCCGGGAAGAACTTCATCTCCCGTACCCCTCGCTCCAGCAGCGCCACGACCTCCGAGGTGGTCGACACCCCGGGCAGAAAGGGCACCCCGGACGCCCGCATCGCCTCCACCAGACCGTCCGTCCAGCCGGGACTGACCAGGAACCGCGCCCCGGCGGCCACGCACCGCGTCACCTGCTCCGGCGTGAGGACCGTGCCCGCGCCGACCACCGCGCCGGGCACCGCACCGGCAATCGCCCGGATCGCCCCGAGGGCGGCGGGCGTCCGCAGCGTCACCTCGATCGCGGGCAGCCCACCGGCCACCAGCGCCCGGGCCAGCGGTACGGCGTCGGCGGCGTCCTCCACGACCACCACCGGCAGGACGGGCGCGAGGTCCAGAACCGATGCGGTCCGGGCGGGCGAGGAGGACGGCGGCGAGGTCATGGCCTCATCGTGCCCGCGGGGTGCAGTGCACGCAAAGAGCGTTGCACACCATGCAACGCTCTGCCGGTGGGTGTTCGTGGGCCCCCGCCCGCGTCCCTCAGTGGATCTCCGTCACCACCACGTCCAGCGTCCACGCCCTCCCCACCCTCGCGGGCGGCTCCGCCTCCACCACGTACCCGAGGTCCCGCAGCGTCTCGACCAGGGCCGCCGGGTCCCTGGGAGCAGCCCCGGAGGTCAGCAGGCCGCGCACGATCCGGCCCTTCGTCGCCTTGTTGAAGTGGCTGACCACGGACCGCTTCTCCACGCCGTCCACGACCCGGGAGTGCAGCACCCGAACGGTCGCCGTCCGCCCCGCCACGTCGCCCTTCGGCTTCCATGCGGCCGCGTACGCGGAGGACCGCAGGTCCAGCACCAGCCCCTCGCCGGCCGCCTCCGGCAGCACCGAGGCCATCGGAGTACGCCAGAACGCGCCCAGCGCGCCGAGTCCCGGCAGCTTCACACCCATCGAGCACCGGTACGAGGGGATCCTGTCGGTCACCCGGACCGCGCCCCACAACCCCGAGAACACCAGCAGCGAACGCGCGGCGCGCCTCTTGGCGGCCGCGTCGAGGGACGCCAGGTCGAGGGCGTCGTAGAGCACACCCGTGTAGATCTCCCCGGCGGGCCGCGCGCCCGCCGTGCGCAGCCCGGCGTTCTTCGCGACCTCGCCCCGCAGCCCCTCGCTCAGCCCGAGCACCTCGCGCGCCTTGTCCTCGTCGCCCGTGCACAGCTCGACCAGCTCGTCCACCACGGCCTCGCGGGCGGCGGCGAGTCCCGGCAGCGACAGCGCCCCGGGCTTCAACGGGGCGCCACGGCCGGAGGGCGCCTTGCCTTCGGACGGGGGCAGCAGGACCAGCACGGTTGTCTCTCCTTCGGTAGCGCTCCGCGACAGCGTACGGCGTGCCACCCGACCACCCCCGACCTACGCTCGCTGTATGCCCCGCCGCCACATCCGCGTGACCGGCGCCCCCGAAGCACCCCTGCGGGCCGCGCTCGCCGGTCTGCGCAGCGCGCTCGGCGTGCCCGGCGACTTCCCCCCGGAGATCCTGGCCGAGGCCGAACGGGCGGCACGGGACCCCGCCCTCCCCCTCCACGACGCCACCGACGTGCCGTTCTTCACCCTCGGCCCGGACCGGGCGACACACCTGTCCCGGCAGGGCACCGGCTACCGCGTCCGGTACGCCGTCGCCGACGTCGCCGCCTTCGTCGCACCGTCCGGCGCGCTGGACGCCGAGACGCACCGGCGGGTGACCACCCTCTACTTCCCCGACGGCACGGTCCCGCTGCACCCGGCCGTCATCGGCGAGGGCGCCGCGAGCCTGCTGCCCGGGCAGACCCGACCGGCCGTCCTGTGGACCATCGACCTGGATGCCGACGGCCGCACCCTCGCCGTCGACGTGCACCGCGCCCTGGTGCGCAGCCGGGCCGCTCTCGACCACGCCGGCGTCCAGAAGGAGATCGACGACAAGACCGCGGACGAGCCGGTCGCCCTGCTGAAGGACATCGGGCGGCTGCGGGAGCGGCTGGAGAGCGAGCGGGGCGGCATCTCGCTGAACGTCCCCGAGCAGGAAGTGGTCGAGACCCCGGTGAAGCCGGCCCACGGGCAGGGGGCCCACACCTACCGACTCCACTACCGCGCCCCGCTGCCCGTCGAGGGCTGGAACGCCCAGATCTCGCTGCTCACCGGCATGACGGCGGCCGAGCTGATGCTGGCCCACGGAACCGGGGTGCTGCGCACCCTGCCGGCCGCCCCGGACGGCGCCGTCGGCCGGCTGCGGCGCAGCGCGCACGCCCTGCACATCGACTGGCCGCACCACGTCTCCTACGCCGCGCTCGTCCGCTCCCTCGACCCGCGGCGGCCGCGGGACGCCGCCTTCCTCCAGGAGTGCACCACGCTGCTGCGCGGCGCCGGCTACACCGTCTTCCGGGACGGAAAGCTCCCGGAGATCACCACGCACTCCGCCGTCGCCGCGCCCTACGCCCACTGCACCGCCCCGCTGCGCAGGCTCGCCGACCGGTACGCCACCGAGCTGTGCCTGGCGGCCGCCGCGGGCCAGGACCCGCCCGACTGGGTGCTCGCCGCCCTCGACGCGCTGCCGCGGGAGATGGCCGACGGCGCCCGGCGCGCCGGGACCGTGGAAGGCCGCGGCCTCGACGTCGTGGCGGCCGCGCTGCTCCGGGACCGGGTCGGCGAGCTCTTCGACGGCTGCGTGATCGAGGTGGAGGAGCACCGGCCCGCCGTAGGCACCGTCCACGTGGAGTCTCCGGCCGTCGTCGCCCCCGTCGAGGGCGGCAGCGCCCCGCTGCCGCTGGGGGAGCGGCTGCGGGTACGGCTCACCCAGGCCGATCCGGCAGCGGCGAAGGTGCGGTTCGCGCCCGCGTGAGTGCCCGTACCAGGCGGTCGGAGTCGTCGGCGTGGAGACGGACCACCCGCACCTCCCGGCGCCTGCCGAGGAGGGTGACATGGGTGACGGGGGCGCGCAGTTCGAGGGTGACGGAGGTCTGCGAGCCGACGGGGACGTCGAGTTCGCCGTCGGTCCCCTCGTGCGTCGTGCCCAGCTCGCGGCGCACGGAGGCGATCTCCCGCAGCGGCAGGCGCAGATCGACGTGGACGCCGTGACGCACCCGCAGGGTGTCCGCGTCCAGCACGTGCGGCCGGACGACCGAGGCCGCGTGCAGGGCGACCACGAAGAGGACCGTGTACACATCCAGGAACAGAACCACCGCATGCAGGGTCGGCATGTGGCGCAGCAACACGGACATGGTCAGCGTCTCGACCACGCACACGAAGGCGAACCCGGCCATGACCGGGCCCTGCCCGCGGGCGTACCCGAAGGCCTGTCCGCCGCCCGTCCCGTGCGTGCGCCGCGCGGCCCACAGCGCCAGGCTGGTGAACAGCCGCATCTCGTGCCGTATCAGAGCGGCCGTCGCCCTCATTCCCGTCCCTCCGCCAGGATCCGCAGGGCCCGCCGGATCGCCTCGGCCTGGGCGGGGGCGAAGTCGGCGTAGAGGGCGTGCAGGAAGGCCTGCCGGCCGTCGGCGGCAGCGTCCGGCCGGCCGTCGACGGCAGCGTCCGGCGGAAACAGGTCGCCGGGGATGCAGTCGGCGAGCGCGCGGGCCGCCTCCTGCACCAGCGGGGCGTCGGTGTCCGCGTCGGCGAGCGCGTCGAGCAGCGCATACGCCTCCCGGGCCCGTGCCGCGGCACCCGGCGAGGCGAACGCGGTGGCGAATGAGGCCAGCAGCCGCTCCCGGTCCTCCGGGGCCGCCGTCGTCTCCAGCAGCGCCAGCATCTCGCGGTCCTTGGCGGCCATGGGGGAGTCGGACAGGTGGGCGGTCCCGGCGAACAGGGCGGCCAGCTCGGGGGAGACCGGTCCCTCGGCGGGCAGCTCGCCGACCTCGAGCAGCGCGCGGAGCCGAACCCGGCGGTCCCGGATCGCGGCCTCCTGGCGGGCCAGGTCCGCGTCCAGCTCCTCCAGCACCTCGGCGAGGTCCCGGCCCGCCGCCAAGCCGTCCGCCCCGCTCGAACAGGGAGGACTCCCGCCGTCGGCGAGCACGTCCCGCACCTCCGCCAGCCCCAGCCCCAGCTCGGTCAGCCGCCGGATCCGGGCGAGGGTGACGGCGTGGCGCAGCGTGTAGTGCCGGTAGCCGTTGGCCCGCCGCTCGGGTTCCGGGAGCAGGCCCAGGTGGTGGTAGTGCCGAACGGTCCGCGTGGTGACGCCGACGACCGCGGCGAGTTCTCCGATCCGCATGCACCAAGTACAGACGTTGACGCTGCGGCAGGGTCAAGCGAGCGGTCGGCGCTGCGGTGCGTCCCTGACGGCGGCCGTGATCGTGTGCCACGATCGAGGGAACGGTTCCCGATTCCCCGCACAGGTGATCTTGCGATGGCCCAGTCTGGCGAGCGACCGAAGGAGGGGCGTGACATGACTGCCGTGGCTCATGAGCCCACCACGCCGGCTGAGGGACTGCTGGAGATCTTCCTGTCCCTCGACACCCCGGAGGGCTTCCGGGCCGAGCTGATCGAGGGGGAGATCGTCGTGACACCGCCGCCGGACGGGGACCACGAGGACTGCATCGGCCTGATCGTCAGCCAGGTGATCAGGGGTTCCCGGACCGACATGCAGTTCTCCGGAAACAAGGGCCTGAAGCTGAAGAGCGGCGGCGGCTGCCCGAAGAACCACGTGATTCCGGACGGCACCTTCGCCCCCGGGGAACTGCGACTCTACCGCGGCGCCGACCCCTGGATGCCCTGCGACGGCGTCGCCATGGTCCTCGAAGTGACGTCGACGAAGCCGAAGACCGACCGTGAGGCCAAGCGCCGCTGCTACGCCCGCGGGAGCATTCCCCTCTACCTGCTGGTCGACCGTGACGACGCCTCGGTCACCCTGTTCAGCGATCCGGAGCACGACGACTACCGCGAGCTGTGCACCCGTCCCTTCGGTAAGCCCCTCGCCCTCCCCGAGCCCTTCGCCTTCGAGCTGGAGACCGCGGACTTTCTGTGAGGCCGCCGAGGTTGCATCCGTCGAGGAGGGGTGCAACGTGGGTGAGCAGGCGTCGTGGACCAGGGCACGCCTCGGGCGCTCCGGGCCCCGGCTCGACCTGCTGACCGCGCGCTTCGACAAGCACGCCTACGCCCCGCACGCGCACGAGGCGGGCCCGACCCGGGCCACCGTCATCACGTACGTCAATCCGGCGGTCGCGGTGGCGGCGGGCGCCGTGTTCCCGGGCGAGCGGCTGACACCCGGTGTCCTGTCCGCCTTCGGGCTGATCCTGGCGGGCTCGGTGCCGGCGACGGCAGCCGGACCCAGGCGGGTCGCACGCCCGGTACCATGGTCGACACGGCAGACGAGCCGGGCGGACGGCCGCGTGGAGTGCCCTTAGCGGGGCGCTCCCCGAGGAACGTCCGGGCTCCACAGGGCAAGGTGGTGGCTAACGGCCACCCGGGGTGACCCGCGGGACAGTGCCACAGAAAGCAAACCGCCGGGGACCGTATCCGTACGGCCCCCGGTAAGGGTGAAACGGTGGTGTAAGAGACCACCAGTGCCCAGGGTGACCTGGGCAGCTAGGTAAACCCCACCCGGAGCAAGGTCAAAAGGGGCCGCCTCTTCGCAAGAAGGAGCGACCCTGCGCGGACGTTCGAGGGCTGCCCGCCCGAGTCCGCGGGTAGACCGCACGAGACCGGCGGCAACGCCGGCCCTAGATGGATGGCCGTCGCCCCGGCTCCCGCGAGGGGACCGGGGAACAGAACCCGGCGTACAGCCCGACTCGTCTGCCCTTACGGCCCTGACCTGGGCTTTACCCGGTCAGGGCCGTTTTTGTCGGCAGCAGCGCCAGAAGTGGTCCGCAGAGCAGGGCATGCTCCCCGGGAAGACGGCGGCGGACCCGACGGCATCGTGGTCCAGAGCGAGGGGATCGCAGCCCCCGGGTAGCCACAGCCCTGGCTCGGGACGGAACACGAGCCGATGGTTGGACAAGCGACGAAGGCGCCCGGGAGACGGTCCGCCGACTGGCGGCGGACGGGTTCGCCGTGGTGGTCGGCTACGCGGACAAGCGGGGGCAGGCCGAGGCCGCGGTCAAGGAGGTCACCGCCGCGGGCGGCCGGGCGATCGCGGACCTGGTGCTGGGGTCGCACGCCCTGTGCCTGATCACGGCAGCCCGGCAGGCGGTCGACGAAGACATCCGCACCTGGGAAAACTGTCGCGCACCGCGGACTTTCCCGACGGCGCACAACTCAGCAGCGACTGACACCTCCTGAGCCGCCGCAACGGCTGCCCGACATCGCGGCAAGCGCACCTGCGGCACCTTCCACCAGGCGTCGCGGGCCGGTGACGGGAAGGGCCGGCGGGCAGCGGGGAACTCGCGGGCCGCTGCACAGCCCCGGGAAACCTCCGTCCCTCACACCTGGGCCAGCCCGCCGTCGACAAAGAGCTCCACGCCGGTGACGAAACTGGATGCCTCGCTGGACAGGAAGACCGCCGCCCTGCCCATCTCCCGAGGATCGGCGACCCGCCCCGTCGGGTTCTGCCTGCCGAGCTTGTCGATCGCAGCGTCGACTTGGCCGGGGCCGGCGGCCTGTTCCGAGGCGCGACGCAGCGACTCGGTGTCCACCGCGCCCGGGCTGAGGACGTTGATCCGAATACCGGAGCCCTTGACGTCCTGGATCCAAGCGCGGATGAAGGCACGCACCGCCGCTTTCGTTCCGCCGTAGATGCTCATCGCGGCCGGGGGTCGGACAGAAGCAGTCGAGCCGATGACGACGACCGTGGCGCCGGGCCTGAGCAGCGGGATGGCCGGCTGGACGGTGAACAGGACGCCCTTGGCGTTGACGTTGAACATCCGGTCGAACTGGACCTCGGTGATCGAGCCCAAGGGGGCGTGGTCGCCGATGCCGGCGTTCGCGACGACCGCGTCGAGCCGGCCATGGAGGGAGATCACCTCGGCGTACATCGCCTCCATGTCGGCGAGCTTGGTGACGTCGGCGACGATGCCCGAGCAGTTTTTCCCGCTCTTCTCGACCGCGGCATCGATCTGGTTCTGCTCAAGGTCCGCGATCACTACGTGGGCGCCGTTGCCGACGAACTCCTCGGCGATGCCGAAGCCCACTCCGGAGGCCGCACCGGTGATGACGGCAACCTTGCCTTCAAGCGAGCCGCTCATATTGATCCCTCGTTCCATAGGTCGTCTTTCGCACCAGGTCCTGCGGAGATGCGCGTGCCATCCCGATCGAGTGCATGGCTCACCGGGCGGCCATGCGGTGAAGGCCGGCTCCCAAAGGGAGCGACCTCACGCTCGACTAAACGGAGGATCCTCCACTTATGGTCACGACTGTAACTGGAGGCCCCTCCACTTGCAAGCGGTCGAAGTGGCCGCGTTGTCGCCATCCAGGGAGCCCGGGGTGAGAGAAGGTGCTCGTCCTGGCGGCACGAGGGCTGCGCAATCGGGGCACCGGCACGCGGCTGTCGATTCCGGCCGAATGGTCGGACACCGGCTGGCGCGCCTCTGTGACAGGGCCGGTCATCGGGCTGGGGCCGATCTGGCGATGACCGCCTTCGCGCGGGGGGTTGCTCCCCTGATCCGAGCCGGCCTGGCGTGGCCGAGGCCCACTGTCTCCGTGGCGGCGGCCGGGTAAGGGCTACGCATCGTCATGGCGCTTTCCGCCACCCGGCGAGCGAGCCGGCATTCCCGAGAATGAGCGAGGGAGCGTAGGAGGTCGGGGTGCTGTGCAGCGTATGCCCTAAAGTGGAACTGGAGGGGCCGCCGGTTCGTGCCCGGCCGCAACCGGACCATCCTCTGTTGTGCGGGAGGAGACGACAGGAGGCCGCCGATGACCAGGGAGGCAGGGCGCCCGCTGAGGGCCGACGCCCAGCGGAACCGGGACAAGATCCTGTCCGTGGCGGTGCGTATGTTCGCCGACGAGGGCCTGAACGTACATTTTGAGCGCATCGCCAAGGAGGCCGGAGTCGGCACCGGCACCCTGTACCGGAACTTCCCGACCCGGGAGGTCCTCATCGAGGCGGCCTACCGCAACGAACTGGCCAAGCTGTGCGACGCCGCCCCCGAACTTCTGGCCACCATGCCGCCGTACGAGGCCCTGCGGGCGTGGATGGACCGTTTCATCGACTACGCGTCCGCCAAGCTCGGTATGGCGGACGCCTTGCGGGCTCTGGTGGAGTCGGGCGTCAACCCGTACGCCCAAAGCCACGAGATGATGCTGGCCGCTTTGGCCTCCCTGTTGGAGGCCGGTGTTCGAGCCGGTGTCATCCGCTCGGACATCAGCGCGGCGGACATGTTCGCCGCCCTCACCGGCATCGCTCTCACCTCGGGGAAACCCGAAGAGCGTGAGCAAGCCGAACGCCTCCTCGACCTCACTATGGACGGGCTCAGCATCCACCACCGCTGAACGACCGCTGAACAGGCTGTGACAGTCGGCAGGTCCTCCTGGACGCCGCCGGAGCGCTGCTTGAGCACACGAGTCCGGACGACCTGACGGTGGAGGCGATCGCCAAGGGCGCCGGGCCCCGGCGTACGGCCCGGCTCGTCTGCCGCTCACCGGGTCAGTCCGAGGGTGCCGTCCGGTTCGGTGGTGACGGTCAGTTCCCCGCTGATTCGCTGGAGGGTCTCCCTCAGCCAGTCCCGGTCCTCCTCGGCCGCGGGTTCCAGGCGCATCCGCCGGGCCCGCAGTACCCGCATCCGCAGGTCCGTCAGCCTGCCCGTGCCCGCCTCCACCGAGGCGAGGTAGGCCACGCGCAGGTCGTCGCGGTACTGCTCGTAGCCGGAGATGCCCTCGTAGTCGTCGACGAAGTCGCCGCAGCCGTACAGGATCAGCCGGTCGCGGTACACCTCGACGGGGCGGGGGTGGTGCGAGGAATGCCCGTGGACGACGTCGACGCCGCCGTCCACCAGGGTGTGGGCGAAGCGGACCTGCTGCTGCGGGACGTGGTACCCCCAGTTGGACCCCCAGTGCACGGAGACGACCACGATGTCGCCCGGACGCCTCACCCGGCGTACCCGCTCGACGGTCGCGGCGGCCACTTCGGTGGTCGGTCCGCAGACGTGGGCGACACCGGCGAGGTCCGCCGTCGCCGCCCAGCTCGGTGGTATGCCGCTGGACGCGGCCCCCAGGGCGAACACCAGCACGCGGGAGCCGCCCGCCGTGGGGCACACGGCCGGCGCGTACGCCGCCCCGGCGTCCCGGCCCGCGCCCGCCACTCGCAGGCCCACCGCCTTCAGGGAGTCGAGCGTCTCCAGGAGCCCGGCACGGCCGAAGTCCAGCACGTGGTTGTTGGCCAGTACGCAGATGTCGGGACGGGCCGCGGTGAGAGCCGGCAGGTTGGCCGGATTCATCCGGTAGTGGACCGCCTTGCCGGGCGCGAACGCGTCACTGCGCGTCACGGAGGTCTCGAGATTCACGATCCGCACGTCCGGGGCGGCCTCGGCGAGCATGCTGAGGGCCTCGCCCCACGGCCACGAGGCGGGGACCGGGGCGGGGATCGGTCCGTTCGCCGCCTGGGCGAGCTCGACGTAGGCCCGCGCGTCCCGAATCCAGTCCTCGCGCAGGGCCGGATCTCCGGGGTGCGCCAGGATCTGGTCGACGCCACGACCGAGCATCACGTCGCCGCACAGGAACAGCGTGGCCACGCCGCCACCCATGCCTCCACGTTAGTTCCGGCAGCAGTTCCCGGCAGCGCCGTCAGTTCCCGGCAGCGCTGTCCGCCCCGCCGGCAGCGCCGTGCGCCCCGCCGGTAGCGCCGTCCGTCCCAAGGGAGCGCTGGGTGACCCGGTTCAGGTGGTGGGTGAAGACCTCGCGGGCGTCCGGCGTCAGGGTGCGCAGGGCCACCAGGGCCGTGATCACCACGTCGCACAGCTCCGCCTGGACGTCCTCCCAGGTGTGGGTGGTGCCCTTGCGCGGATTCTGGCCGGTCGCGCCGATCACCGCCTGGGCGACCTCGCCGACCTCCTCGGACAGCTTCACTATGCGCAGCAGCATCTCCTCCCGGCCGACGTGCGACCGGTTCGCGCCGAGCCAGGTCCACAGGTGGTCCACGGACGCCCAGAGGTCCGCTGCGGCCGGGGCCGGGGCCGGCGACGGGGCCGGGACCGGGGCCGATGCTCCTGCCCGCGCCGCGGGTTCGTGCTGCTCACTCATGCACCGCAGCCTGCCACGGGGCGGCTACTCCTCGAACAGGGCGTCCTCCTCCTCGAACAGGGCCTCCTGCTCGCCCTCCCGCTGCATACGCAGCTGCTGGTTGCGCGCGCCCACCACCAGGGCCGTGACCGCACCCACCGCCGCGAACGCCGCCGGGACCATCCAGCCGCGGTTGACCGCGTGTCCGAGGGCGTGGTCGACGGAGAGGCGGCCGGGACCCGTGATCGCCAGACCTGCCGCCGTCAGGCCCAGGGAGGCCGCGTACTCGTAGCCGCCGTCCTGCGCGAAGAAGCCGTTGGGCATGTGTACTGCGGCGGCCCCCGCCATGGCACCGGCCGCGGCCGCCCCGGCCGCCGGGGTCGCCAGGCCCAGCGCGAGCAGCACACCGCCACCCGCCTCCGCCAGGCCCGCCGCCATCGCGCCGGCCTTGCCGGGCCGGTAGCCGACGGACTCCATGAATTGGCCGGTCCCCTCGATCCCGCCGCCGCCGAACCAGCCGAACAGCTTCTGTGCGCCGTGCGCGGCCAGCACGCCGCCGGTGCCCAGTCGGAGCAGCAGCAGGCCGAGATCACGTCGGTCGTAACAGGTCACGTCGACTCCCCAGGCAGACAGCAGGAACACGGCTCCTTCGTGTTTCCACCGTCGCACCGGAAACACCCGAAGGGCCCGTCCGGGGCGCCGTTCGGGTGGCGGGGCGCGAACCCGGGTGTGACGCTGCCGACATGACCATTTCGCCCGCCAAGCTCAGCGACCCGGCCGTCCGCGCCTTCGTCACCGCTGTCAACGCCCACGACCGCGAGGGATTCATGCAGCTCCTCGCGCCGGGCGCGACCATGGCGGACGACGGCTCCGACCGCGACCTCGCCGAGTGGATCGAGCAGGAGATCTTCTCCACGCACGGCCACATGGAGGTCGACAGGGAGTCCGACGGCGGCCGCGCCCTCGTCGCCCGCTACCGCAACGACACCTGGGGCGAGATGCGTACCCGGTGGAGCTTCACCGTCGCGGACGACGGCCGGATCTCCCGCTTCGAGACCGGGCAGGCGTAGCCGGACCGCTCACCGCCGGCCCGCTCACCGCCGTACCGCAGCAGTGCAGCTCACCGTCGGGCAGCCGACCGAGGGCAGCGGCCGAGGGCAGCCGACCGAGGGCCGGCGGACACCCGGGAGGTGAGCGGCTGGGGCCCGTGAGCCGTCGGCGCAGGTCCGGGCGCCGGTCGACCCCGGCTTTGGTGATCCTTTGATCGTGCTTTGCAGACCCGCCGTTCGCGGCAGCGGGCTCACTTTGTACGGTCCCGGAGTGCGCGATTCCTCTCGGCCCCCCCGGTTGTCCCGCCGCTCGGTGCTCTCCCTCACCGCGGCCGCCCCGCTGGCCGCAGCGGTCCCGTGGGCCACGGCCGTCCCGGCCGCGGCCGCCACCACCACGATCGGCGGTGAGCGGCTGGCCCGCGACGGGGTGCAGGCACGCGGTGCCATCGGCCTGCCCAGGAAGCTCACCGCCCGGTCCTGGCTGGTCGCCGACTGGGAGACGGGGGAGGTGCTCGCCTCCTTCCGCGCGCACCAGCGGCTGGCTCCCGCGTCCACGCTGAAGATGCTGTTCGCGGACACCGTGCTGCACCGGTTCGACCGTACCGAGCGGCACACCGTCACCGATGCCGACCTCGCCGCGATTCCCGCGGGCTCCAGTCTGGTCGGCATCAGGCCCGGGATCACCTACACCGTGGCCCAGCTGTGGCAGGGCGTCTTCCTGCGCTCGGGCAACGACGCGGTGCACGTGCTCGCCCACATGAACGGCGGCGTCGAGAAGACGGTCGCCGACATGCAGGCCAAGGCCGAGGACCTGCAGGCCCTGGACACGCACGTGGTCAGCCCCGACGGCTTCGACCACCCCGGCCAGCTGTCCTCGGCGTACGACCTGACCCTGTTCGCCCGGCACGGGCTGAAGAACGCCGACTTCCGGGGCTACTGCGGCACCAGGACCGCCGACTTCCCGGCGGGCGGGAAGAAGACCTTCCAGATCCAGAACACGGACCGGCTGCTGACCGGCGCGTGGGGCCTGCGGACGTACCAGGGTCTGATCGGGGTCAAGAACGGTTACACCAGCGACGCCGGGAACACCTTCACGGGCGCCGCGGTCCGCGGCGGCCGCACCCTGCTGGCCACCGTGATGCACCCCTCGGCCGGCAGCAACGCCGTCTACGAGGAGACCGCCGCCCTCCTCGACTGGGCCTTCGCGCGGGGAAGTTCGGCGCAGGCGGTGGGCACCCTGGTCGAGCCGCTGAGCGAGGGCGGCGCGAGGGCGGGCGCCACGCCCGCGCGCAAGACCGCCCAGGCCGCCGCCGGGGCGCCGGGGGCGGCCGCGCACGGCCCGTCGACATGGCGGCTGCTGGAGGGGGCGACGGGAACGGTCGCGCTGCTCGCGGGCGGTGTGTTCGCGCTGCGCCGCCGATGGGCGGCCGCGGCGGAGGCCGGAGGCCGGCACCGTCGCTGACGGGCCGGCACCTCGGCGGACGGGCGACCGCAGGACGGCAGTGGCGGCAGCCGTTCCACGCACCGTCGCGTACCCCGCGGTCCCACGCGGGGCCCACCCCCAGCCGGTGCCGTGGAACGGCTGCCGCACCCCCCTTGGTGTGGCCGACGGAAGCTCACTCCTCCAACTGTGAAGCTCTGATGGAGGAGATGATGAGCATAAGTCAGCTACCGGCTCAAATCGTGCGGAGGTTCACATTCCACTTGTGTGGATTCCCGTCCTGTGCGGGCCGGTCACCCGTCCTGTGCGGGCCCGGCCACCCCTCAGCCCCGCCCCACGTACGGCATCGTCGTCGCCAGTACCGTCGCGAACTGCACGTTGGCCTCCAGCGGCAGCTCCGCCATGTGCCGCACCGTGCGCGCCACGTCCGCCACGTCCATCACGGGCTCGGGCGCGACCTCCCCGCTCGCCTGCAGGGCACCGGTCCGCATCCGGGCCGTCATCTCGGTCGCCGCGTTGCCGATGTCGATCTGTCCCACCGCGATGCGGTACGGCCGCCCGTCCAGCGACAGCGACTTGGTCAGCCCCGTCAGCGCGTGCTTGGTGGCCGTGTAGGGCGCCGAATGGGGACGGGGCGTGTGCGCCGAGACGGAACCGTTGTTGATGATGCGGCCGCCCTGCGGGCTCTGCTCCTTCATCTGCCGGTACGCCGCCTGCGCGCACAGGAACGCCCCGTTGAGGTTGGTGTCCACCACGTGCCGCCACGCCTCGTAGGGCAGGTCCTCGACGGGGACGCCGCCGGGCCCGAACGTCCCCGCGTTGTTGAACAGCAGGTCGATCCGCCCGAAGCGCCGGACGGCGGCGGCGAACAGCGCGGTCACGTCCTCGGGCCGGGACACGTCGGTGCGTACGGCGAGGGAGTCGGCCTCCGGTGCGAGGGCCGCCGTCTCCTCCAGCGTTCCGGCGTGCCGCCCCGCCAGGGCCACGGACCAGCCCGCCCGCAGCAGCTCCACCGCCACCGCCCGTCCGATGCCGGAACCCGCGCCCGTCACCACGGCGATCTTCGATTGCCTGTCAGTCATGGCACCGGAGCGTACGAGCGCGATCCGTCATCATGTGACCCCCGGCACCGTGTGCGAGCTGAGAACATGGGGCCGGAGCAGTCGGAGAGGGAGGGACACATGCCCGAGGGCGGGGCGTCGATACCGCACGCGTCACCGGCGGCCGTACCGGACCGGGGACCCAGCCGGTCACCGGCCCGCGACTCCCGCCGCGGCGGCCTGCTGGTGACCCTGATCCTCGGCGGACTGACCGCCACGCCTCCGCTGGCGATGGACATGTACCTCCCCTCGCTCCCGGAGGTCACCAGGTCCCTGCACGCCCCGGCCGCCACCGTCCAGCTCACGCTCACCGCCTGCCTGGCCGGCATGGCCCTGGGCCAACTCGTGGTCGGGCCGATGAGTGACCGGTGGGGGCGCAGGCGCCCGCTGCTCGCCGGGCTGGCCGTCTATCTCCTGGCCACCGCCCTGTGCTCCTTCGCCCCCACGGTGGAGTTCCTGGTCGCCCTCCGCCTCGCGCAGGGCCTGGCGGGCGCGGCCGGGATCGTCATCGCGCGGGCGGTCGTCCGGGATCTCTACGACGGCGTGGCCATGGCCCGCTTCTTCTCCACCCTCATGCTGATATCCGGCGTCGCCCCCGTCGTGGCGCCGCTGATCGGCGGGCAGATCCTGCGGGTGACCGACTGGCGGGGCGTCTTCGTGGTGCTCACCGCAGTCGGGGTCCTGCTCGCCGCGGCCGTGCTCACGCGGCTCCCGGAGACGCTTCCGGCTGCCGACCGCCACGGCGGCGGCGTCGGAGAGGCACTGGGCTCCATGCGCCGGCTGCTCGCCGACCGCACCTTCGCCGGCTACATGATCGCCGGCGGCTTCGCCTTCGCCGCGCTGTTCGCCTACATCAGCGCCTCGCCGTTCGTGATCCAGGAGATCTACGGCGCCTCCCCGCAGACCTTCAGCCTGCTGTTCGGGCTCAATTCGGTCGGGCTGGTCGTGGCCGGCCAGATCAACGGCAAGGTGCTCGTCGGCCGGGTCCGCCTGGACCGGGTGCTGGCCGTCGGCCTGACGGTGATCATCCTGGCGGCGGCCGCCCTGCTGCTGATGGCCACCGGCGCCCTCGGCGACGTGGGGCTGGCCCCGGTGGCCGCCGCGCTGTTCGTCCTGATGTCCGCGATGGGCATCACGCTGCCCAACACGCAGGCCCTCGCCCTGATGCGCACCCGGCACGCCGCCGGCTCCGCGTCCGCTCTGCTCGGCACGTCCTCCTTCCTCGTCGGAGCGGTCGCCTCACCGCTCGTCGGGATCGCCGGGGAGCACACCGCCGTCCCGATGGCCGTCGTCCAGCTGGCCGCGGCACTGGTGGCACTCGCCTGCTTCGTGGCAATGTGCCGTCCCTGGAACATCCGTGCGGGCGCGGAGGGAGCAGAGAGCTGAGCGCACCGAGACTGCGCGGCGACACACCGGAGAAGGCCGGACTCGACCCCGGAGAGCTCGAGCACCTCGTTCGCGAGCTCCACGACCTCACCACCGGACCCCACCCGTGGGCCGCCGGCGCCGTCGTGGTCGTCGGACGCGGCCCGGTGATCGCCCTGGCCGAGGCGGCGGGCTGGGCCGTGCGCTACGCGGCCTACGACCCGGCGACCGACCGCGGCCTGGAGCTGCCCCCGGACGCGCGCGTGCCGATGACCGTCGACACGCCCTTCGACCTGGCCTCCCTGACCAAGCTGTTCACCGCGGTCGCCGTGGTGCAGCAGATCGAGCGGGGCACACTCGGCATCGACGCGCGCCTGGGCGCCTACCTGCCGGAGTTCCGCGCGGCCGCCCGGCACGACATCACCGTACGGCAGCTGCTCACCCACACCTCCGGGCTGCGCCCCGAACTCCCGCTGTACGACTGCCCGGACGACGCGGCGCGCCGGGCGATGCTGCGGGCCGAGGCGCCGGTGGCGGCGCCCGGCACCTACACCTACTCGGACCTGAACCCGCTGCTGCTGCAACACCTCCTGGAGCGCGTCACCGGCCGTCGTCTCGATGTCCTCGTCCGCGACGGGATCACCCGCCCGCTGGGCATGACGTCGACCCGCTTCGGCCCGTGCCCGGGTGCGGCGGCGACGGAGGACCAGCGGCGGCCGTGGGCGAAGGCGGACCGCGGCATGCTGCGCGGCGAGGTCCACGACGAGAACGCCTGGGCGCTGGGCGGCGTGGCCGGTCACGCCGGCCTGTTCTCGACCGCCCGGGACCTGGCGGTCTTCTGCCGCACCCTGCTCGCGGGCGGTTCCTACGGTCCGGCCCGCGTCCTCGGGGCCGACTTCGTGGAGCTGCTGCTGACCCCGCCGGGCCTCGGCTTCGCGGTGGACCAGCCGTGGTTCATGGGTGAGCTCGCGGGGAGGGGAGCGGCCGGGCACACGGGCTTCACGGGGACCTCGCTCGTCCTCGACCGGGCCACGGACCTCTTCGTCGTGCTGCTGGCCAACACCGTGCACCCGCGCAGGCGGCCACCGGACAGCGGGCCACGGGCGGCGGTGGCCACCCGGGTGGCGCGGGCGGTGCGGGGAAGGCAGGGGGCCTGGGGGCAGCGGCCCCCGGGCGCCGGCAACGGCCGGCCCGAGCGCTCATAGAATCCTCGGGTGAACGACCCCGTACCCGCGTCGGAGACCCTCCGTGCCGCCCTGGCCGGTCTGCTCGACGGGCTGCCGCCCCGGCAGGCCGCGGGCGCCGTGGAGCGGCTGATCGCCAACTACCGGGGGAGCACCCCGACCCACGCGCCGGTCCTGCGCGACCGCGCGGACGTGGCCGCCTACGCCGCGTACCGGATGCCCGCGACCTTCGAGGCGGTGCGGTCGGCGCTCACGGCGTTGGCGGCCGCCGCCCCCGGCTGGGCGCCCGGCAGCCATGTGGACGTCGGCGGCGGGACCGGCGCGGCCACCTGGGCGGTCGGCGCCACCTGGGAGGGGACCCGGCCGGTGACGGTGCTCGACTGGGCCGAGCCCGCGCTCGCCCTCGGCCGGGAGATCGCCGCCGCGCACCCGGACCTGGCGGACGCCCGCTGGCAGCACGCCCGGATCGGCACGGCGCTCACCCTCGACGCCACCGACCTCGTCACCGTCTCCTACGTCCTCGGCGAGCTGAGCGAGGCCGACCGCACCGCCGTGGTCGACGCCGCCGCGGCCGCCGCGCAGGCCGTCGTGGTCGTCGAACCGGGCACCCCGGACGGCTACGCCCGTGTCATCGAGGCCCGCGACCGCCTGATCGGCGCCGGATTCCACGTCGCCGCGCCCTGCCCGCACAGCGCCGCCTGCCCGATCGTGCCCGGCACGGACTGGTGCCACTTCTCGGCCCGGGTCAGCCGCTCCTCCCTCCACCGGCAGGTCAAGGGCGGCTCGCTCGCCTACGAGGACGAGAAGTTCAGCTACGTCGCCGCCACCCGCTTCCCCGTGGCACCCGCTCCGGCCCGCGTCATCCGGCGCCCGCAGATCCGCAAGGGCCAGGTCCTGCTCGACCTGTGCGAGCCCGACGAGCAACTGCGTCGGCGCACGGTCACCAAACGCCACGGCGACCTGTACAAGGCGGCCCGCGACGCGGACTGGGGCGACGCCTGGCCGCCCCGGCCCCCTGCGCCACCGGAGGCAGACACGCCCCAGGCGTATTGATCACGAGCGCCGGTGCGTCACACGCGCAGCTCCAGCGAGCAGCACTTCACGCTGCCGCCTCCCTTGTGCAGCTCGCTCAGCTCCACCCCGACCGGCTCGAAGCCCCGCTCGCGCAGGGGGCCGTAGAGCCCGGTCGCCGCCTGCGGCAGCACCACGTGCAGGCCGTCGGACACCGCGTTCAGGCCGAACGCGGCCACGTCCTGCTCGCCCGCGATCAGCGCGTCCGGGAACAGCCGCCGCAGCACCTCCCGGCTGCCGGGGGAGAAGGCGGGCGGGTGGTACGCCACCTCGTCCCCCGCGTCGTCCAGGACGGCGAGGGCCAGGTCGAGGTGGTAGTAGCGCGGGTCGACCAGCTCCAGGCCGATCACCGGCCGGCCGAAGTACTCCTGCGCCTCGCCGTGCGCGAGCGGGTTGGTGCGAAAGCCCCGGCCCGCCAGCAGGTAGGACGAGGTGAGGGCGAAGTCGCCCTCCCCCTCGTTGATGTGGACGGGAACGTGCAGATGCGCGAGGCCGTGCGCCGCGAACCACTCCAGGTGCGCCTCGGCCTCCGGCTCCCGCTCCGGGTGGGCGAACCGGGCGCCGAACACCCGGCCGTCGATCACCGTGGCGCCGTTCGCCGTGAACACCATGTCGGGCAGTCCGGGCTCGGGGGCGAGCTCCGCCACGGTGTGGCCGAGCGAGCGGTACAGCTCGCGCAGCTGCTCCCACTGGGCGAGGGCGAGCGCGGTGTCGACCGGCTTGTCCGGGTCCATCCAGGGGTTGATGGAGTATGTGACGTCGAAGTGTGCGGGTGGGCACATCAGATAGCGCCGGGGTGTGGCGCGGCGGGAAAGGGCCAAGGTGGGCTCCTCGGATACCGCAGGGGCACTTGGTGCCCATGGTGCGCCCGGGCCGGTCCGCGCGCGCGGGCCGGACCGGCTGCTTCGCCCGCGTGAGTGTTCCCGTCGTCCACCGCGAGACGCCTCGTCTCACCGCCCTGCTACCGTCGGCCCCATGGTCAAGAAGCCCGCCCCCGACGTCACCCGCCGGAGTGAGAAGTCCCGCCGCGCGATCCACGAGGCCGCCCTCGCGCTCGTCGGGGAGGTCGGGTACCGCAGGAGCACGATCGAGGCGATCGCCGCGCGGGCCGGGGTCGGCAAGCAGACGATCTACCGGTGGTGGTCGTCGAAGGCGGACGTGCTCCTCGAGGCGTTCCTCGACCTGGGGGAGCAGGCGGGCCAGAAGCCCTGCGAGATCCCCGACACCGGCGACCTCGCCGCCGACCTCAGGGCCGTACTGCGGGCCACCGTCGACGAACTGCTCGACCCCCGGTTCGAGGCCCCGTCCCGGGCGCTGGCCGCCGAGGGCGTGGTCGACGAGCAGCTCGGCCGTGAGTTCGTGACCAAGCTGCTGGAGCCGCGGCTCCAGTTGTATGTGCGCAGGCTGCGCTCCGCACAGGAGGCCGGTGCGGTACGACCGGACGTCGATCCGCGCATCGCCCTGGAACTCTTCGTCTCCCCGCTCGCCCAGCGCTGGCTGCAGCGCACCGCGCCGATCACCCACGAGTACACCGACACCCTCGTCGACTACGCGCTGCACGGCATCGCTGAGCGCTGAGCGCTGAGCGCTGAGCGCTGAGCGCGGAGTCCGGAGCCGGCGAATCCGCCCGCCGAAAGAGGCTGATCGCCCCCAATCCGGCTGTGCGGTACGTCTCGTCCGGCCTGTCCCCGGCCACCCCGGATGTGGGGGTCCGGCCCCCCGGGGCGCAGGATGGTGGGACGATAGGGCATGCTGTCCAGACCAGCGAGGCGAGGGGACAGATGAGCGCGGAGTTCGGCGGCCGTAGCGGCCGGCAGGGCAGAATCTCCCAGTGGCTGCGCGGACGCCGCCCGAAGGAGACCGCCGACGGCGGCGGTCGTGAGGCCCTGCTGCTCGCCGCCGCCGCCGCGGGACTGCCCCTGGCGCCGGCCGCGCACCCGGCCCCCGGCTATCGGTGTTCGTGTGAGCGCGTCGGCTGTCCCACGCCCGCCCGGCACCCCGTCTCCTTCGCCTGGCAGACGCAGTCCACGACCGACCGCGCGCAGATCGAGCGCTGGGCCAGGCACCAGCCGCAGGCGAACTTCATCACCGCGACGGGCATGGTGCACGACGTGCTCGACGTGCCCCTGCAGGCCGGTCGCGAGGCCCTGCAGCGGCTGCTGGACTCCGGCGTCGAGGCCGGACCGGTCGCCGAGAGCGACGACGGCCGCATGCTCTTCTTCACCCTCACCCGCGGTACCCCCGAGGACGAGGACGAGTGGTGGCCGTGCGAGCTGGACTGCCACCCCGAGACCATGGACGAGCACCCCGGGCTGCGCTGGCACTGCCGGGGTTCCTACGTCCTCGTACCGCCGGCCCGGCTGCCCGGCGACGACGGCCGGACGGTGCGCTGGGTGCGCGGCCCGGAGCACCCGCTTCCCGACCCGCTGAGCCTGCTGGAGGCCCTGACCGACGCGTGCGCCCGGCACGTCGGTGAGGGGCCCCACCAGGTGGGCGCGTCCTGGCCGTTGCGCCACTGAGCCGCGCACTGCGCGCTACCGCAGTTGCGCTCCTCCGCCGAGCCGCGCGGAGCGCGCTACTCGCCCTGCGCCGCGGTGAGTCCCTGGATGCGGCCCAGCATCGTCACCTGCCGCTTGGCGGAGCCCTTCGCGGGGTCGAGGACCACCTCGTTGGAGACGAACTCCATCGTCAGGGACTGCTTGATCTCACCGCTGGTCAGGGCCTGCACGTCCTTGTTCGGGGTGGGGACCGAGGCGCCCGGCGCGGCCGTCTGCTTCTCGTAGTGGTGCGTGGTGAAGAACACCAGCGCGCCGCCGTCCGCGGTGCGCAGCGCCAGCGGCGCGTAGTCGCCGTTCGTCAGCGGCTCGTCGATGTACTGCGTGGCCAGGCCCGGCCTGCTGGCGTCCTTTGCGCGCAGCTCGCGCCAGCCGGTGGTGTGCGCACCCGCCGCGAAGGACTTCCCGCCGCTCTTCAGGTACGTCGCGTAGTCCCGGCTCAAGTTCTGGGGGGCGACGGCGAGTTCGGCCGAGCCGGCGGGGAGCGCCTGCGCCCAGCCGTCCTTGTCCTTCGCGAGCCGCGGTATGTCGCCCGGGGCCACGAGCGTCAGGTACGCCACCTGCCAGGGTTCGGTGAGGCTGCCACGGGTGAACACCAGCAGCCAGCGCGCGTCACCGCCCTTGTTGCCCTTGGCGTCGGCGACGAACCAGCGCGGCCAGCCGGCCTTCTTGGGGATGGTGAACTTCGCGTCCGTCAGCGTCAGGGGGGTGTGCGCCGGATTGCCGCGCGGGTTGTTGACGTGGCCCGCCTTCAGCCGCGCCGCGTCGATGGCGCCGAGCGCGCCGGTGACGCGGTCCGCGTCCAGGGAACTGTCGTACGCCTTGTCGGCCTTGTTGTACGCGGCCGTGAACTGCGTCAGCGCCTTCGCGGCCTCGGCCCGGGTGGTCGCCGGGAGCACCTCGCGCTCGCCGTGCACCACCACGCAGCCGCTCGCCGTCCACGACAAAGCGGTCACCGAGGCCGCGATCAGTGCCCTGCGCTCAAGCCTGCGAAGCCTTCGAGGGCCGCGAACCCTGCTCATCAGCTACCTTCACCTTCCCCTTCCCGGAGGCGAACCCTACCGGGGAGAGGAACAACCCGAGTGCCGGGACCAGGTACAGCAGCCACACCGTGACCTGGAGTACGGTCGGGTCGGGCTGGAAGTTCAACACGCCCTTGAGCAGAAGGTCTCGACGCGTGGCAGCGTCTCGTCGGCCTGGTCCTGCGCGTAGGCGCGGTAGCCGGCGACCGCCTTGTCCGGCCCGGGGTCGCGCCGGGCGGCCGAGCCGCCGGTCACCGTGAGCTTCTGCCGCACGCCGTGGCCCTTCCTGCCCGGGCGGCAGGCGATTTCGTACGCACCGGCCTTGACCTCGGCGGTCAGCGTGTACTTCGTACCCGGGCCGATGTTCTCCTTCTCGGAGACGATCCGGTCGTCCGGGAAGAGGATCTCGACCTCGGTCGCCTTGGAACCCTTGTTCTCGATCCTCAGCGTCACCTGGCCCGCCGGGACGGAGGTGGCCGAGGTCTCGCACGTGGAGTCGGCGGCCGTCACGCGTATCGCCTCGCCGTCCCCGGCGTCGCTCTTCGCGGTCCAGGCCGTCATGGCGGTCAGAGCGGCCGCGGTGGTGGCGGCGATGACGACGGTAGGTCGGACGGCTCGCATGCAGGCTCCGGAGGAGAATGGTTTGGTGAGGCTCGTGCGGCCGGTGATCCAGCTCTCACTTGATCCACGGACGCGGGGATCCGGCTGTCGCGCTCCCCGGCGGCGCCCCCGCCCGGGCCCCCTGGAGGCCCGCGTGATGCTTCAATGCCCGGGTGACTCATTACGACGTGCTGCGCGTGTTCTGCGGGCCGGCCGGCGGATACGGCAACGAACTCGGCGTCGTTCGCGACGGCTCGGTGATGCCGGAGCGCGACGACCGGCAGGCGTTCGCGGCCAAACTCGGCTTCAGCGAGACCGTCTTCGTCGACGACCCCGAGCGCGGCGTGATCGACATCTACACGCCCACCCTGCGGCTGCCCTTCGCCGGGTACCCCTGCGTCGGCACGGCCTGGCTGCTCGACGTGCCCGAACTGGTCACCCCCGCCGGGGTCGTGGGCGCCCGCATGGACGGGGAGTTCAGCTGGATCGAGGCGCGCCCGGAGTGGGCACCGCCGCGCACGCTGCGGCAGTACGCGTCGGCCGCAGAGGTGGACGCCCTGCCCGTGCCCGAACCGGGCGAGTGGATCTACGCCTGGGCCTGGGAGGACGAGTCCGCCGGCCGTGTCCGGGCCCGCGCCTTCCCCGGCCGCGGCGACGGCATCGAGGAGGACGAGGCCACCGGCGCGGCCGCGCTGCTCCTCACCGACCGGCTGTGCCGCGCCCTCAACATCACCCAGGGCGCGGGCTCCCAGATCCTCACCGCACCGCAGCCCGGCGGCTGGGTGGAGATCGGCGGCCGGGTCGTCCTCGAACGCTGAGCCTCCCGTCCGCGGCCCGCGCCCGACCGGCGGCACCGGCCGCCCGAGTCGGCGCGCCGCTACGGCAGCGTGAGGATCTCCGCCCCCGTGTCGGTCACCACCAGCGTGTGCTCGAACTGGGCGGTGCGCCTGCGGTCCTTGGTGACGACCGTCCAGCCGTCGTCCCACACGTCGTACTCGTAGGTGCCGAGGGTCAGCATCGGCTCGATGGTGAACGTCATCCCGGGCTGCATCACCGTCGTCGCGTGCGGGCTGTCGTAGTGCGGCACGATCAGCCCGGAGTGGAACGAGGAGTTGATGCCGTGGCCGGTGAAGTCCCGGACCACGCCGTAACCGAAGCGCTTGGCGTAGGACTCGATGACCCGGCCGATGACGTTGATCTGGCGGCCCGGCCGGACCGCCCTGATCGCCCGGCCCAGCGCCTCCCGGGTGCGCTCGACGAGCAGCCGGCTCTCCTCGTCCACCTCCCCGACGAGGTAGGTCGCGTTGTTGTCGCCGTGCACCCCGCCGATGTACGCCGTCACGTCGAGGTTCACGATGTCGCCGTCCCGCAGCACCGTCGAGTCCGGGATGCCGTGGCAGATCACCTCGTTGACGGAGGTGCACAGGGACTTCGGGAAACCGCGGTAGCCGAGCGTCGAGGGATAGGCACCGTGGTCGCACATGAACTCGTGCGCCACCCGGTCCAGCTCGTCCGTCGTCACACCCGGCGCGATGTGCCTGGCCGCCTCCTCCATCGCCTGCGCGGCGATCCGCCCGGCGATCCGCATCGCCTCGACGGTCTCCGGCGTCTGCACCTCCGGCCCGGAGTACGGCTTCGGCGCGGGCCTGCCGACGTACTCGGGGCGGCGGATGTTTCCGGGCACGGAACGGGTGGGGGACAGCTCCCCCGGAACGAGCAGCGACTGGCCAGACATGTCGGCGAGTCTATCGAGCGCCGATGGGGGAACATGTCGGTGGCGAGAGGAGCTGGTCATGGCCCTGTTCAAGAAGCGGACCGCCGGAAAGCCGGGCGAGTGGTACTACTGCCTGGAGCACAAGAAGGTCGAGGAGGGGCCGGAGTGTCCCGGCAAGGACCGGTTCGGCCCGTACGCCTCCCGTCAGGAGGCCCAGCACGCGATGGAGATCGCCCGCGAGCGCAACCTCGAGTGGGAGAACGACCCCCGCTGGCACGACGCGCCGACCGGTGGGAGCACCGAGGAGGACGACTGACCGGCGCGCCGTCCGGGTGACTGGTCAGGCCGGTGTCGGGGCCGCGGCTGCGCGCCGTTCGCGCAGCCGCACCGCGTGCTCGTCGGTCCGCGCGTCGTACGTCATCAGCTTCGGCAGGCCGACGGCCAGCAGGCCCACCGCCCCCGCGCACAGCAGCCCGCCCGACCACACGGAGGCGCGCACCCCGGCCCATGCCGCGACGCCGCCCGAGCGGACCTGGCCGAGCTGCGGCCCGACCGAGTAGGACAGCAGCTCGATCCCGGCGAGCCGGCCCCGCAGTCCGTCGGGAATCGTCTGATTCCACATCGCCCCGCGGAAGACACCACTGACCATGTCGCAGCAGCCGGCGAGGGTCAGGAACAGCAGGACCAGCCATACGTTCCCCACCACGCCCGCGGCGGCCACCGCCAGTCCCCACAGCACCGCCGCCAGCACCACCACCCGCCCGTGCCGGTGCACCCGGGAGGTCCAGCCGCTGGTCAGACTCACCAGCAGTGCCCCCAGCGGCAGCGCCGCGTACATCAGCCCGAGCGACCAGCGGGCGTTCAGTTCGTCCGCGAGGAACGGCAGGACGGTCAGCGGCATCGCGAGGAACATCGCGGCCAGATCGACGGCGTAGGTGCCCAGGAGATCCTTGCGGCCCCAGGCGTACCGGGCGCCCTCGGCGATCGACCCGAAGGACGGCTTCGCCGCCTGCTGCGAGGCCGGCTGGGCGGCGATGCGGACGACCAGGGCGACGGAGACGGCGAACGTCGCCAGGTCCGCCGCGTACGCCGGGGCGAGCCCCGCGTACGCCACGACGACGCCTGCCACGGCCGGGCCCGCCACCCCACCGACCGTCCAGCGCAGCGAGTTGAGCGAGGTCGCGGCCGGAATGTGTTCGTGCGCCACGATGCGCGGCCACAGCGAGTCCAGGGCGGGCCGCTGGACGGCGGTGAGGGCGGAGGAGAGCGCGGCGACCACGTACAGCGGCCACACGGCCGGGTGCGGCAGCAGCGCGTCGGCCACCAGCGCCGCGCCGAGCAGCCCCTGACCGACCTCGGTCCACACGATCAGCCGGCGCTTGTCGAAGGCGTCGGCGAGGGCCCCGCCGTACAGGCCGCAGACGATCAGCGGCACCAGTTCCACCGCGCCGACCGCCCCCACCGCCGCCGCGGACCCGGTGAGCTCCTTCAGCTGCACCGGCAGCGCGACGAACGTCAGGAAGCTCCCGAAGTTCGAGATCAGCCCCGCCACCCACAGCCTGCGGAAGTCGGCGGAGGCCCGCCAGGGAGCGAGGTCGGGGAGCAGCGCACGCAGCCCCGAGGGCGGGGCGGCACCGGGCGCGGGGAGTTGGTCGGTCACGAGGGGCCATGGTCGGCGGCCCCGCTACCTGGGGCAACTGCTTTTCCGTACCGCTACCAGCGCTGCGGCGGGGGAGCGGTGAGATGGTCCGTCAGCCGCCACAGCCGGTCCCTGAACCGGCGGCGCCCCCTCGGGGACGGCACCGCGTTCTCGCCGGCCGCGGCGCTGATCAGGTGCTGCACGGTGTCGAGGTCCAGCTCGGAACCGTCCGGCACGGTGAGCGACTCGTGCGCCAGCGCCGCGAGGTCCCCGCTCCCCTCCCCGGTCCCGTCCCCGGAGCCGAGCGCCAGCACCGTGGCGCCGGCCCGGCGCGCGTCGTGGACCCGCTCCAGCAGCGGCGCGCCCGACGCGTCCGGCACGACCACGAGCAACGTCTCGCCCCGCCGGGCCGCCTCCAGCCGCCCGAGCCCGACGGCCAGGTGCGCCGGATCCGAGGGGCGGGCGTCGTGCCGCACGAGCGTGGGCGCCAGCTCCGGTGTGCCCGACCACGCGGCCTCGTCCACCAGATGGGCCGCCAGGTGCCACGGTTCGTACCGGGGCGAGCCCACGAGCAGCAGTCCGCCCCCGTGCGACACCACGGACCCGCGCAGCACCGCCGCGAACCGCCGGGTGGCCCCCAACCACTCGGTCCCGGCGAGCACTTCGCGCAGCAATGCGACCCGTACGGCGTCCATACGAGCGCATCCTGCCGCAACCGGACACTCGCGACGCGGAGTTCACCGGCAATTCGCCCGTGCTGGGGACGGGGCAGGACGAAGTCGCCGGTGACGTCACCAGGAGCAGCCCATGACAGAGACGGACGTCCCGCCGCCTACTCCGGCCTGGTCCGGGTCGACGCGGACACCGTCGGGCTCCTCCACGAGACCGGTGACCTCGGCGCGTACGAGACGATCACCTTCCGGCGGATCCCGGTGGCGGACCTGACCTGACCGGTTGCGGGGCGAGCCGCGGACGTAGAGTCGGCCCATGACCTCTACCGACAGTGCACAGAAGGCCTCCGCCAAGGACCCCTGGGACCTGCCCGACGTCTCCGGACTCGTCGTCGGCGTGCTCGGCGGAACCGGTCCGCAGGGCAAGGGCCTCGCCTACCGGCTCGCCCGCGCCGGTCAGAAGGTGATCATCGGGTCCCGGGCCGCCGAGCGGGCCCGGACGGCGGCCGAGGACGTCGGGCACGGTGTCGAGGGCGCCGACAACGCCGAGGCGGCCCGCCGCAGCGACGTGGTGATCGTCGCCGTCCCCTGGGAGGGACACGGCAAGACCATCGAGTCGCTGCGCGAGGAACTGGCGGGCAAGCTGGTCGTCGACTGCGTCAACCCGCTCGGCTTCGACAAGAAGGGCGCCTACGCCCTGAAGCCCGAGGAGGGCAGCGCCGCCGAGCAGGCCGCCGCGCTGCTGCCGGACTCGCGGGTGACGGCCGCCTTCCACCACCTGTCCGCGGTGCTGCTCCTGGACCCGGAGATCGAGCAGATCGACACCGACGTCATGGTCCTCGGCGAGGAGCGCGCCGACGTGGAGACCGTCCAGGCGCTGGCCGGCCGCATCCCCGGCATGCGCGGCATCTTCGCCGGCCGGCTGCGCAACGCCCACCAGGTGGAGTCCCTGGTCGCCAACCTGATCTCCGTCAACCGCCGGTACAAGGCGCACGCGGGGCTCCGCGTCACGGACGTATGAGGCGATGGGGGACACTGGTCGGCGGAGCAGTTCCGAGCAGTGTCCCCCGACAGGAGCCGACCACGATGCATCCCTCGTCCCCGCCCGGTCCGGCCCGCCGGCTCGCCCTGTACGCCCTGATCGTCTGCCTGCTCTCGGTGGCGGCCGCCGTGGTCTCCTTCGCCCAGGGCAGCTGGCTGGGTGTCGTCTGGATCCTGCTGGCGGGCCTGTCGTCCAACATGACCTGGTACTACGCGCGCCGCGGCCGCGCGGGCCGGGGCGGCTCGGTCACGGGCTGACCGAGCAGAACTCGTTGGTGCCCTGCCAGAAGCGGTAGAGCTCCTGGCCGCAGTACTCGTCCAGGCCGCCGACCCCCAGGTGGCGCATGATCGCGTCGATGACGTCGAAGAACGCGCTGTTCACGGACGGCACCCAGAGCAGCGCGAAGACGAACAGCAGGCCGAACGGCGCGAAGGGCTCCACCTGGCGCTTGACGCCGTACGACAGCCAGGGTTCGAGTACGCCGTAGCCGTCCAGGCCCGGAACCGGCAGGAAGTTCAGGATCGCGGCCGTGACCTGCAACAGCCCCAGGAAGGCCAGGGCGAACCGGAAGTCGCGGGGTACCCCGTCCAGCGCGTGCAGCCAGAACGGGGCCGTGCACACCGCCGCGAACAGCACGTTCGTCAGCGGGCCGGCCGCGGAGACCAGGCTGTGCCGCCAGCGGCCCCGGATCCGCCCGCGCTCGATGAACACCGCGCCGCCGGGCAGGCCGATCCCGCCCATGATCACGAAGAGCACCGGGAGCACGATGCTCAGCAGCGCGTGCGTGTACTTCAGCGGGTTCAGCGTGAGGTAGCCCTTCGCGCCGACCGTGATGTCACCGCCGTGCAGCGCGGTGCGCGCGTGCGCGTACTCGTGCAGGCACAGGGAGACGATCCAGGCCGCCGTCACGAACAGGAACACCGCCACGCCCGGCTGCTCGGCGAACCCGGTCCAGGTGGCCCATCCCGTGACGGCGGTGACGGCCAGGATCCCGACGAAGACTGGACTGATCCGCCGGTCGCTGCGGCCGGTGGTGACGGTGGTCATGGAAGAGGGCTCCTGAAGTACTCGTCCGATCGGGCGAGCCCGACCGTACCGGGCGTACGGGAAAAACGCTCGCGTCGGGCCACCGGTTCCCGGCAGGCTGGGGGCCGAAGCGGTCCGGGACCCCAAAGCCGGGAGCCAGGGGGTGGGGCCGAACCCGCCGCCCGCACCGCACCGACGGTGTCCGCGCCGGCCCCGACGTCCCGGGCGCCGCACCGACGGAACCCCGTGACCGGCCCCGACGCCACCGGAGACAATGAACCCCGTGCGCTACCGCATTCTCGGCACCACCCAGGCGCTCCGCCCCGACGGCACCGTCGTTCCGGTCGGCGGGGCGCGACTGCGTGCCCTGCTGACCGTGCTCGCCCTGCGGCCCGGCCGTGCCGTGCCGGTGAGCGTCCTGGTCGGCGAGGTGTGGGACGGCGAGCCGCCCGCCGACGCCACGGGCGCGCTGCAGGCGCTGGTCGGGCGGTTGCGCCGGGCACTCGGCGCGGACGCGGTCGCCTCCGCCGAGGGCGGCTACCGGCTCACCGCGGGGTCCGACGACATCGACCTGCACCGCTTCGGGCGCCTGGCCGGCGAGGGCCTGCGCGCCCTGGCCGACGGCGACCCCGCCAAGGCGGCCGTCGTCCTCGACGACGCCCTGGCCCTGTGGCGCGACCCCGTACTCGCCGACCTGCCCGACCGCACCGGTGAGGCGGCCCGCTGGGAGACCCGTCATCTGGACGTGCGCCGCGCCCGCCTCACCGCCGAAGTGGCCCTCGGCCACGCCGAGCAGATGCTGCCCGAACTGACCGCGCTGTGCGACACCCACCCGTTGGACGAACCCCTCCAGGCGCTCCGCCTGCGCGCGCTGCGCGAGGCGGGCCGCACGGCGAAGGCACTGGCCGCGTACGAGGACGTGCGGCATCTGCTCGCCGAGCGGCTCGGCTCGGACCCCGGACCGGAACTGCGGGCGCTGCACGCCGAGCTGCTGGACGCGGACGACGGCGCCGGGGCGGCGGCGACCGGCCCCGGGCCCGCCGTGACCGCCGGCCTCGGCGGCCCGCAAGCCGCCTTCCCCGCCGTGGCCCCCACCCCCGTACCCGCCGTCGGGGCGGCCACCCCGCCCCCGGGCAACCTCCGTGCCCGCCTCACCTCCTTCGTCGGCCGGGAGACCGACATCGATGCCATCCGGGACGACCTCGCCGCGGCCCGGCTGGTGACGTTGCTCGGGCCCGGCGGGGCCGGCAAGACACGGCTGTCGCAGGAGGCCGCCGAGGGGGTGCGGCACGCCGCCCGGGACGGCGTGTGGCTGGCCGAGCTGGCGCCCGTCGACGACCCCGATGCCGTACCGGAGGCCGTGCTCACCGCGATCGGCGCCCGCGAGACCGTGCTGCACGGCGCCGGGGTCGAGGGCATGCGGGCCGTCTCCGACCGGCACGGCGACCCGGTCGAGCGGCTGGTGGAGCACTGCGCGCGGCGCCGGATGCTGATCGTCCTCGACAACTGCGAGCACGTGGTGGAGGCCGCCGCCCGGCTCGTCGAGCAGTTGCTGGAGCGCTGCCCGGAGCTGACGGTGCTGGCCACCAGCCGGGAACCCCTCGGCGTACCGGGGGAGCTGCTGCGGCCGGTGGAGCCGCTGCCCGAACCGGTCGCGCTGCGGCTGCTCGGCGACCGGGGCGCCGCGGCCCGGCCCGGGTTCCGGGCCGAGGACGACCCCGAGGCGTGCGCCGAGATCTGCCGCCGGCTGGACGGACTGCCGCTGGCCATCGAGCTGGCGGCCGCCCGGCTCCGGGTGCTGACGCCACGTCAGATAGCGGACCGGCTGGACGACCGGTTCCGGCTGCTCACCTCGGGCAGCCGTACCGTGCTGCCCCGCCAGCAGACCCTGCGCGCCGTCGTCGACTGGTCCTGGGACCTGCTGGACGAGCAGGAGCGGGACGTGCTGGGCCGGCTGTCGGTCTTCGCCGGCGGCTGCGATCTCGCCGCCGCCGAGGCCGTGTGCGGGCGGGCCGCCCTGGACGCGCTCGGCTCCCTCGTCGACAAGTCCCTGGTCGTGGCATCCCCTTCGACCGACGGCACGATGCGCTACCGGCTGCTGGAGACCGTCGCCGAGTACGCGCGCGAACGGCTCGACGAGGCGGGGCGGCGCGCCGACGCCGAGCGCGCCCATCTGACGTACTACCGGGAACTGGCCCGCGCCACCGACCCGCTGCTGCGCGGTCCCGGGCAGCGCGCCGCGATCGAGAGGCTGGAGCGGGAGTACGAGAACCTGCGCACCGCCCTGCGGCACGCCGTCACCGCGCGCGACGAGCAGGAGGCGCTCTGCCTGGCCCTTTCCCTGCTCTGGTACTGGCAGATGCGTGATCTGCGGGTCGAGACCCGCAACTGGTGCCGCGAGGTCATGGCCCTGGGCCCCGACCCGTTCGCCGAGCCGGTCCGCCGCGCCGAACCGGTGTGGCAGCGCTGTACCGACAGCCCGCCCCCGCTCACCGGCGAACTCCTCGCCGAGGCCCGGCGCGGAGTCCATCTGGCGCATCTGGCCTGCATGGACACCGAGATGGACGCCTGGCAGACCCCGCGGGCACAGGCCAAGCTGCGCGCCGTCACCCAGGTCTACGAACCGGGCCTGCCGCAGACCTGCCGGGCTCCGGGCATGCTCTGGTTCTTCGCCGTGATGCTGACCGGCGGCATGGACCGGCTGCGCACGGTCGTCGACGCCTGCGTCCACACCTGCCGCAACACCCCCGGCTTCGAATGGGAGCTGGCCGGCGCCCTGCAGCTGCGCGCCAACCTGCTGGCCAACCGCACCGCCTGGGCGGGCGACGCCACCCGGGACGCCGACGAGGCACTGGAGATCTTCCGTCGGCTCGGGGACGACTGGGGCACCGCCGAGGCGCTCTCCGCCCGTGGCGAGTCCCGCGAGCGCAAGGGCGAGTACCTGTCGGCCGCCGCCGACTACGAGGCGGCCATCGAGCACGCCGAACGCCTCGGCGCGCGCGCCCAGGTGGCGGTGCTCGGCGCCCGCCTCGGCGGCGGACTCATCGAGGCGGGCGAGACCGAGCGCGGCGAGCGTCTGCTGCGCGAGGTCATCGCCCACAAGGACGGCACCGGCAACGAGGCCATGCCCGCCGCCCGGCTCTTCCTCGCCTGCTGGCTCGCCCTGACCGACCGCACCGCCGAAGCGCGCGAACAACTCCGGCTGCTGCGCAAGGAGTTCAAGATCGCCCACTTCGTGGTCTTCGACGCCATGATCCTCACCCAGGAGGCCTGGGTGGACGCCCTGGACGGCTGCTGCGAGGACGCACTGGCCGGGATCCGGCAGGCGCTGCGGCATGCCGCCGACCCGCTGTCCCAGGCCGTCACGCCGCACCTGAACTCGGTCTGCCTGACCGTGGCGGCCATGGCCCTGGCCGGCCTCGACGGCGGCGGCCGCGCCGCGGACGCAGCCCGCTGTCTGGCCGCCGCCGACGCCCTGCTGCCGCCCGGCCACGTCTCCTCCGGAGTCGAGCGCGAGGTGCGCGGCCGCGCCCTGGCCCGGGTCCGGGGCCTGCTCGACGAGGAGGCATACCGGGCGGCCTACGCCGAAGGCGGTGGCCTCTCCCTCGCGGAGGCCACCGCCCTGGTCTGAGCCGCACCGGCCGGGCCGGAGCCGGACATCAGTGCTTCGTGCGGAACTTGTGGATCGCGACCGGGGCCATCACCGCCGTGATCAGCACCGACCAGCCCAGCGTCACCCACAGGCCGTGCGCGACCGGTCCGCCGATCATCAGCCCGCGCGCCGCGTCCGCGAGGCCGGACATCGGGTTGTAGTCGGTGAAGTGCCGCAGCCAGCCCGGCATCGAGTCGGTCGGCGCGAAGATCGACGAGCCGAACTGCAGCGGGAACAGCGTCAGGAAGCCCATCGCCTGCACCGACTGCGCGTTCTTCATCACCACGCCGAGCGTGAGGAACACCCACATGATCGCCGAGGCGAAGAGGGTGGACAGTCCCACGGCGGCGAAGAGCCCCGGCCAGTTGGTGATGTCGAAGCCCACCAGGACACCGACGACCAGCAGCACGGCCGTCGCGATCAGCATCCGCGCCAGCTCCACCGCGATCTTGGCGAACAGCACGGAACCGCGGCCGATCGGCAGGGACCGGAACCGGTCCATGACACCGCTGTTGAAGTCCTGGTTGAAGCCGGTGCCCACGCCCTGGGCCATGGACAGGCTCGTCATGGCCATCAGGCCGGGCACGACGTACTGCACGTACTGGTCCTGTCCGCCGCCCAGCGCCTTACCGATCGAGCCGCCGAAGACGTACACGAACAGCAGGGTGAAGACGATCGGCATCAGCAGCGCGTCGAACATCGACTCCGGGTCCTGGCGGATCCACAGCAGGTTGCGGCGCAGCAGGGCCCCGGTGTGCCGCAGATGACCGCGCAGCGGGATGCGGGCGTCGTCCTGGACGTCGGCCGGGGTGGGAAGGGTGGCGGCGCTCATACGGCGACCTCCTCGCGGGAGTCGGTGGGTGCGGCGTCCTGCGCGGCACTGGCGCGGTGGCCGGTGAGCGACAGGAACACCTCGTCCAGGCTGGGCAGTTCGGTGGTGACGGAGGTGAGGGTGATGCCGCGCGCGACGACCGCGCCGATCACCGCGGTCAGCTGCTCGTCGCTCAGAACCGGCACCAGCAGGGCCCCGGTCTCGGTGTCCACGGTGGTGGTGGCCAGTCCGGTGATGCCGAGTTCGTCGAGCATCCCGGCGAGCGGACGCAGCTGGAGCGGGTCGGCCGGCCGGACGCGCAGGGTGCGGCCGCCGACCCTGGCCTTCAGCTCCTCGATACGGCCGTTCGCGATGACCTTCCCGCGGTCCACGACGGTCAGTTCGGAGGCGAGCTGCTCGGCCTCCTCCATGTACTGGGTGGTCAGCAGTACGGTCACACCGTCGTCGACCATGGCCTTGACCTCGTCCCACACCTCGTTGCGGGTCCGGGGGTCGAGCCCGGTGGTCGGTTCGTCCAGGAAGAGCACCGCGGGGCGCCCGATCATGGAGGCCGCCAGGTCGAGCCGCCGCCGCATGCCGCCGGAGTAGGTGGAGGCCGGGCGCCGGGCCGCCTCGGTCAGCGAGAACCGCTCCAGCAGCTCGTCCGCGCGGGCCCGGGCCTCCCTTCGGGGCAGGTCGAGCAGCCGGCCGATCATGTAGAGGTTCTCCCAGCCGGGGAGCTTCTCGTCGACGGACGCGTACTGGCCGGTCAGCCCGATCACCCGGCGCAGTTGCCGGGGCTGCCGTACGACGTCGTAACCCGCGACGGTCGCCTGCCCGGCGTCGGGGGAGAGGAGCGTGGACAGGATCCGTACGAGGGTGGTCTTGCCGGCTCCGTTCGGCCCGAGCACACCCATCACGGTGCCCTCACGCACATCGAGGTCGACACCGTCCAGCGCCCTGGTCTCGCCGTAGTGCTTGACCAGCCCCCGCACGGTCACGGCGCCACCGGCGCCACTGGGGTTGTTGTCGATTCGCGTCATGCCCACGAAGGTGTCAGCCGCCACCGACAAACCACCTACAGCCGACCGACAGCCACCTACAGGTCACCGACAGCCGCCTGCAGGTCACCGGTAGCGCCACCCACAGGTCACCGGCAACCTGCCCGGCGAGCACCGTACCCACCAAGGGGACAGCCCGCCGACGGGGGAAGATCGGCGGGCTGTCCTCAGTGGTGCCGCAGTGGCTCTGTGGGGGTCAGTGGACGGAGTGCTCCTCCAGTGGGAACGTCCCGCCGACGACGTCCTCGGCGAACTCCTTCACCGCATTGCCCATGACCTCGCGCAGGTTCGCGTACTTCTTCACGAACTTCGGCACCCGGCCCGCGGTCAGCCCGAGCATGTCGGTCCACACCAGGACCTGCGCGTCCGTCTCCGGGCCGGCGCCGATCCCGACCGTCGGGATGTGCAGCACCCGCGTGACCTCGGCCGCCAGCTCCGCCGGTACCAGCTCCAGCACGACCGCGAACGCGCCCGCGTCCTGCACCGCCTTGGCGTCGCGCAGCAGCTGCGCGGCCGCCTCCTCGCCCCGCCCCTGGACGCGGTAGCCCATGGCGTTGACGGACTGCGGGGTCAGGCCGATGTGCGCCATGACCGGGATGCCGGACTCCACCAGCAGCCGGATCTGCTCGTGCGAGCGCTCGCCGCCCTCCAGCTTCACGGCGCCGACACCCGCCTCCTTCACCAGCCGGGTCGCCGAGCGCAGCGCCTGCACGGGGCCCTCCTGGTAGGAGCCGAAGGGCAGGTCGCCGACGATGAGGGCGCGGTCGGTGCCCCGCACCACCGCTGCGGACAGCATGGTCATCTCGTCGAGGGTGACGGGCACGGTGGTCTCGTAGCCGAGGTGGCAGTTGCCCGCGGAGTCGCCGACCAGGATGACCGGAATGCCGGCCTCGTCGAAGACGGACGCGGTCATCGCGTCGTAGGCGGTGAGCATGGGCCACTTCTCGCCGCGCTCCTTGGCGAGGGCGATGTCGCGGACGGTGATGCGGCGCGTGCCCTTCCCCCCGTACAGCGCCTTGCTGCCGTCGGAAGGCCTGTTCTGGACAGTCTGGGCAGCCGAAAGCTGCGTCATTGCAACGGCTCCTTCGTCATCTCGAGGCGCCCTGACGGCGTCCCCGGATCCCCTCCATGGTGGCACCTCGTGCCAGCCAGGGCCAGAGGTCGCTCGTATGCGCGACTTCTCCGGGTGGAGCGTAAGATCTGGGTAAAGGATTTCCGATACGAGACGGTCTCGTATCGTAAGTGGCCTAGGGTCGCCACATGACTACTCCTGCCGTCCAAGCCGGCCCCGGCTCCCGGATTCCGGAAGCGGTGCACCGTCGCCGCTGGGCGATACTCGGCGTCCTGATGCTGAGCCTGCTGATCGTGGTGCTCGACAACTCGATCCTGAACGTCGCGATCAAGACCATCTCGACCCCGGCCCCGACCGGGCTGGGCGCCACGCAGAGCGAGCTGGAGTGGGCGATCAACTCCTACACGCTCGTCTTCGCCGGTCTGCTGTTCACGGCCGGCCTCCTCGGCGACCGGGTGGGCCGCAAGAAAGTGCTGCTCGGCGGCCTCGTGGTCTTCGGCGCCGGCTCCGCGCTGGCCGCCGAGTCCGGTTCACCGGCCCAGCTGATCGCCTTCCGCGCCCTGATGGCCCTCGGTGCCGCCTTCGTCATGCCTGCCACCCTCGCCGTCCTCATGAACGTCTTCGAGCGCGAGGAGCAGCCCAAGGCCATCGGCATCTGGGCCGGCGGCGTCGGCCTCGCCATCGCGATAGGGCCGATCACCGGCGGTCTGCTCCTGGACCACTTCTGGTGGGGCTCGGTCTTCCTCATCAACGTGCCGATCGTGATCGTCGCGCTCGCGCTGATGGTGTGGCTGGTGCCCGACTCCCGCGACCCGAGCCCCGGCCGCGTCGACCCGGTGGGCGTCGTCCTGTCCGTGGTCGGCCTGGTCCTGCTGGTCTACGGCATCATCAAGGGCGGCGAGCTCGCCGACTTCACCGACCCCGCCGTACTGGCGACCATCGCGGCGGGCCTGGTGGTCCTCGCCGCCTTCGTGGTGTTCGAGAAGCGCAGCGACCACCCGTCCCTGGACGTGACCTACTTCAAGAACAAGGTCTTCTCGGCCGCCATGAGCGCCATCGCGCTGGTGTTCTTCGCGCTGATGGGCGTGACCTTCTTCGCGGTCTTCTACACCCAGAGCGTGCGCGGCTACTCACCGCTGCAGTCCGGCCTGCTGATGCTGCCGCTGGCCGCCGCTCAGATGATCTTCGCCCCGCGCGCCCGCCTCCTCGTCGACCGCTTCGGCAACAAGGCCACCACCACGGCCGGCCTGGTCGTCATCGCCGCGACCCTGGCCGCGTTCGCCGGATTCGAGGCGGACACCCCGATCTGGGTGCTGGAGGTCGTCTTCTTCCTCATGGGTACCGGCATGGCGCACATCATGACGCCGACCAGCGTCGTCATCATGCAGGCCCTGCCCCGCGAGAAGGCCGGTTCGGCCTCCGCGCTCAGCAACACCTTCCGCCAGGTCGGCGGCGCGCTCGGCATCGCCGTCCTCGGCTCCGTGCTGTCGACGGCGTACCGCAATGGCATCGACGGCAAGCTCGGCCTGCTCCCGCCCGGTCTGCGGGACAAGGCGGGCGAGTCCATCGAGGCCACGCTGGGCGTCGCCACGCGGCTCGGCCCCCAGGGCAAGGCCCTGGTCACCCCGGCCAACGACGCCTTCCTGCACGCCATGCACGTCACCGCGCTCTGCGGAACCGGCGTCGCGCTGATCGGCGCGGTCGTGGTGGCCCTGTACCTGCCGGGCAAGACGGCGAGCCCTCAGAAGGGCAAGGAGGAGCCGGAGTTGGTGGCCGCGGTGGAGTAGCCGACGTCGACGGGGGTGGAACGGCCGGGTAGGACAATCTCCCCAGTACGACGAAAGGACGGACCGCAGTGAGCCTTGCCGACAGCCACGCCGCTCCCGAGGCCCCCGCGAGGGGACGCCCCCGGAGCGAGGCGGTGGAGCGCGCCATCGTCGAAGGCGTGATGAAGCTGCTGGAGGACGGCGTGCCGCTCGCCGAACTCTCCATCGAGCGCATCGCCCGCACCGCAGGCGTCGGCAAGGCCACCATCTACCGCCGCTGGAGCGGCAAGGAGGAGCTCTTCGTCGACGTGATCCGCGCCGCCGAGCCCGCCGACTCCGAACTCCCCGGCACCTCCATGCGCGACGACCTCGTGGCGCTGCTGGAACAGCTGCGCCGGCGCGGGCTGGTCAGCCGCTCCTCGGCGCTCCTGCACAACGTCTACGCCCAGATGAAGAGCAGCCCGAAGATCTGGTCCGCCTACCACGCCACCGTCGTCGATCCCCGCCGCAGGCTGGGGTTCGAGATCCTGCGCCGCGGGCAGCGCAACGGCGAGCTGCGCACGGACATCGACGTCGAGCTGCTCAACGACATCTTCGTCGGACCCATGCTGGTCCGCTCCGTCATGCGTCCCGACGCCGACCTGCCCGAAGGCCTGTCGGAGCAGGTCGTCGACGCGGTGCTCGACGGGCTACGGCCCGTCAGTTCCTAGCCAGGGCGAATGTGCGCGTTTCGTCACAGACGCCGGCGAGGGCGCCGTAACCGGAACCCCCTGTGCGGACTTGCTCGTCCTCGTGCCCGTACGGCCGTCATGGGACGGCAGGAACGAGCCGATCATCCCCTAGGGTCGTCAAGAGCACGGGGGAACGGTGTGCACGGCAGGCGGTGAGGCGACGGTATGGCGCAACAGGCGTATGTGACGGAGACGGAAAACGGCGGCTCGGGAACCGGGCAGCGGGGCTTCCGGATTCGGCGCCTGATGGACCGCTACCTCGACGGCTGGCGGGACGGCCCGCGGATCTGGCGCCGCGGAATCGTGCTGGCCGTGCTCGCGGTGGTCGTCGCCCTGGTGATGCTGCTGCACTCGCGCATCCCCAACCGCGTCGGCAACCTGGGCAGCCTCACGGAGACCTTCCTGCCCTGGCTGGGCCTGCTGGTGCCGGTCCTGCTCGTCCTGGCCCTGGTGCGCCGGTCGGCGACGGCGCTCATCGCGGCACTGCTGCCCGCCATCGTCTGGGTGAACCTCTTCGGCGGGCTGCTCACCGACAAGTCGGGTACCGGCGGCGACCTGACCGTGGCCACCCACAACGTCAACGCCGACAACCCCGACCCCTCCGGCACCGCCCGCGACGTGGCCGCCTCCGGCGCCGACGTCCTCGCCCTGGAGGAGCTGAAGGCGTCGGCGGTGCCGGCGTACGAGGAGGCCCTCGCGGCGACGTATCGCTACCACTCGGTGCAGGGCACGGTCGGGCTGTGGAGCAAGTACCCGCTCACCGACGTCCGGGACGTCGACATCAAGCTGGGCTGGACGCGGGCCATGCGCGCCACGGTGGCGACGCCCGCCGGGCCGGTCGCGGTCTACGTCGCCCACATGCCCTCGGTGCGGGTGAAGGTGAACGCGGGGTTCACGGCCCGGCAGCGGGACACCAGCTCGGACGCCCTGGGCAAGGCCATCGCGGGCGAGCAACTGCCCAAGGTGATCCTGCTGGGTGACCTCAACGGCACCATGAACGACCGTTCGCTCAACGAGGTCACCTCCCAGATGCGCTCCACGCAGGGGGCGGTGGGCAGCGGCTTCGGGTTCAGCTGGCCGGCGTCGTTCCCGATGGCGCGGATCGACCAGATCATGGTCAGGGGGATCGAGCCGGAGAGCTCCTGGACGCTGCCGCGCACGGGCAGCGACCACCTGCCGGTGGCCGCCCGTGTGAAGGTCGGCACATCGGCGACGGGGTCCTGAACCGTTGGAATACTGGGTCTGAGAGACTTTGTTCCGTACTTGAACATACGGATGCCGTACGGAACTCCGCTCTGAGAGGTCTCTCATGCCCCTGGCCCTGCTCGCCCTAGCCGTTGGCGCCTTCGGCATTGGCACGACCGAGTTCGTCATGATGGGCCTGCTGCCCGACGTCGCGAACGACCTGCACATCTCCATCCCCGCCGCCGGTCACCTGGTCTCGGCGTACGCGCTGGGCGTCGTCATCGGCGCCCCGCTGCTGGCCGCGGTGACCGCGCGGCTGTCCCGCCGCCACGTCCTCATCGGCCTCATGGCCCTGTTCGTCGCGGGCAACGCGCTCTCCGCCCTCGCGCCCGGGTACGACTCGTTGCTGGCCGCGCGTTTCCTGAGCGGTCTGCCGCACGGCGCCTTCTTCGGCGTGGGTGCCGTGGTGGCGACCGGCATGGTGGCGCCGGAGCGCAGGGCCCGCTCCGTGTCCCTGATGTTCCTCGGCCTGACCGTGGCCAACATCGCGGGCGTCCCGGTCGCCACCCTCGTGGGCCAGCACCTCGGCTGGCGGGCGACCTTCTTCAGCGTCAGCACGATCGGCCTTGCGGCGATCGTCTCGCTGGCCCTGCTCGTCCCGCACGACCACACGCACGCCTCCGCGACCGGGCTGCGCGGCGAACTCGCCGCCCTGCGCTCGCTGCCCGTCTGGCTGGCCCTGGGCACGACCGTGGCCGGTTTCGGCGCGCTGTTCGCGGCCTACAGTTACGTGACGCCCATGCTCACGGACTTCGCCGGGTACGCCGAGACCAGCGTGACGCTGCTGCTGGCGCTCTTCGGCGTGGGCGCGACCGCCGGCAACCTGCTCGGCGGGCGGCTGGCCGACCACTCGATGCGCGGCACCCTGTTCGGCGGCCTCGCCTCCCTGGCGGTGGTGCTGCTGCTGTTCCCGGTGCTCATGCAGGCGGAGTGGAGCGCGGCCCTCGGGGTCGCCCTCCTCGGCATGGCCGCGTTCATCACCGGCTCCCCGCTCCAGCTCATGGTCATGGAGAAGGCCTCCGCGGCCCCCTCCCTGGCCTCCTCCGCCAACCAGGCCGCCTTCAACCTGGCGAACGCGGGCGGCGCTTGGATCGGCGGCCTGGCCCTGGCGTCCGGTTTCGGCGTGACGTCCCCGGCGCTCGCGGGCGCGGCGCTGGCTGCGCTCGGCCTGGCCGTGGCTGGGTTGGCGTACGCGGTGGACCGACGGCGGGAGATCGTCCGGCTGGGCCGGGTGGTCGCCACACATGTGCCGGAGCAGTCGGGGGCGTTGCACCACTGACCCGGGAGGTGGCCCCCAGATCCTCCCGGGTGCCACCGTGCATCGAATTCACCACCCGGTGGGTCACGCACGTCGGCGGGCCCCTTCGAAGCCGTCGGGGATCAGATCGAGCCCGTTCAAGCGTTGGTCAATGGCCGGGCCACCGAACGGGGGAACTGGACCAGCCTCGAACTCGGCATGGAGAAGGACCCGCCGAAACCAGAGCATGAACAGCTCGCCCTCGACGGGACCTGACAGGCGCTGCTTACCAGTTAGCTGGACGCCTGGATCGCCCGCGTGATCTCCTTGCCGGTTGACGCGATGACGATGGACCACTCGTCCTTCAGATTCTGTGACAGGTGCTCGCTGCCTTCATCGCTATGCAGGATCACCGTGCCGCCTGGCAGGATGAGAGTAGCATCCAGCCGCCGGAGCAACTCGGAGATGACGTCCATGATCTCGTCCCCTCCGAAATGGTTGATCGTGATGGTTTTTTCAGAGCTGAGGTACACATCCGCCTCTCCTCCGCTTTCCGACTTGATTTGAAGGAATCCGTGTTCTGGGTCCCGTGCCGTCACGTATAGGTCAAGAACCTCGTGGACGATATCCATGTCTAGCGGTTCCTGTTCGCCGTTGACGAACCGGCAGACGTATACGTCGTAACTCACATGTGGCTCCAGGAGTCTGTTCAGGCGGGCAGGCGGATGCGATCCTATGCGACCTGTTGCTGCTGGTGCCCCATCAGGTGGGGCACCAGCAGCTCAATCAAGAGGCAGGCGGGGTATAAACGACCTTGACCCGCTTGAGCTTGTCGTTCTCGGCGAACAGCTTCACCGCATCTTCGAACACGTCGCGCTCAGCGATGTGCCACTCGATGGGTGTGTTCGGCGCTGCTGCGACCTGCTTTTCAGCTTGCGGGACGAAGTCCTCCTGCACGACATTGGGCCTGAATTCGCGGATCTTCGAGTAGCCTGGGCCCTTTGCTTCCAGGAGGACTCCCTTCTGGAATCCGTCGAACTTCAGCTCGCCCACGGCGTTCGGCGTGTTGAAGATCTTGTAGCCGAACCCATCGGGGACCCCGGTGATTTGGAACTCGTATGCGACCGCCCTGACGCTCTTACCTTTCTCGTTGGTGAACACCCACTTTCCCGGACCTCCGAGTTCGATCCAAGGCAGTTTGCCGCGGGCGATTGCCTTCGCGGCGATACCGGCGATGACATCGTCGGACACCTTGAGGGCGCGCAGGCCCCTCCATGCGTCTTCAAACCCGATGCCGGTCTTCGCCGCGGCGTCCACCGCCTTGACTGCGTCGGCCAGAGCCTTGAGAGGCCTGCCGACAGGAGCGACCATCGCTGCGGTCCAAGCGCACGACGAACTGCTGCCATGCCAACACCTGAAGACGTCGCCGAGGACGATCTCGAACAGGACCGCGCCGAGTGTGTCACCGAAGAGGGCCTGCCAGCCCGCCTTGATGATCTGCTCTCCGGTGAAGTGGTACTCCCACACAAAGGGGTCGGTCTTGATGTGCTCCGATTGAAGGTACTTCCAAGCTGCCTTCGGACACCCCTCAGCGGTGGCCAGCGCACTTTCATCGGTGCACAAGTAGAAGTCGGCGACGACATCCAAAACCAGTTCATACTTGGCGTCGCAGCCGACAAGGGGAGCATTTGACGGACATTCGCCGATCTGCTTGGCGCTGACCATCTTGGCCGTCTTCTCGTCGACCACGTAGAAGACGGCCGCGACACCAGTCGCGCCGCCGGTGGAGACCTGCTGGTTGGCCTGCTTGCGGGCCGCCTCTTCGGCCGCTTGCTGAGCCTCCTTGGCGTATTTGTCCGCATCCTTGGCGGCCTGTTCGGCCTCCGTGGCGGCTGTGTCGGCACGGTCGGCGGCGGAGCGGGCGTCCTTGGCTGCCTGTTCGGCCTGGGAGGCCGCTGAGCGGGCGGCGGAGGCGTCGAGTTCGGCGGCGTCGGCGCTGTCGCGGGCGTCCTTGGCGTAGCCCTCGGCGTTGCCGGCTGCCTTGTCGGCGGCTGCGGCGTCCTCGGTGGCCTGTTTGTCGTATTCGACGGTGCGGGCCAGGGAGTCGGCTGCCTTCGAGGCGGCCTTGGCCGCGTCGGCCGCGTAGCCGAGGGCGTCCTTGGAGTAGGTGCGGGCGTCGGCCGCGTATTGGGCGGCGTTCGCTGCGTGCTGGTACGCCTCCTTCGCATCCCCCTTCGCCTGGTCGGCGAGGTTCTTGGCCGCTTCCGCCTCGGCTGCCGCGTTCTTGGCGTGCGCGTCGGCGACCGCCTGCTGCTGCTCGGCGATGGTCTTCGACGCCTGTCCGGTCAGCACGACGAGGCCGGCGGCGGAGTCGGTGTCGACGTAAGGGGAGCCGAGCTGGACGGCGTCGTTGGCGGGCTGGGCGACCTGCTCCGCCGCCTTGCCGGCGTCGACGGCGGCCTGGGCGGTGACATGGGCGAACCCGGCCGCCTTGGCCGAGGCCGCCAATGCCTTGCCGGCCTCCGCGTTCGCCGTATCGGCCTGCGCCTTGGCGTCCTTGGCGTGCTGCTCGGCCTCGTCGGCGAGCTTGACCGCCGTCTTGGCCTCGGCGGCGGCGTCCTGGGAGGCCTTGATCGCGTCCGCGGCGGCGCTGGTCGCGGTCTTCACCGCCGAGTCCGCCTTCAGCTTGTCGGCCTGGGCGGCGTCCGCGTCCGAGCGGGCCCGCTTGGCCGCCGCTTCGGCGCGGGTGGCGGCGGCGTCAGCGTCGGCGGCCGCCTGGGTGGCCGCATCGGCTTCGGAGCGTGCCTTGTTCGCCGCGGCTTCGGCGTCGTCGGCTGCCTTGTCGGCGTCGTTGGCGGCGGCGCGGGCCGCGTCGGCGGCGTCTCCGGAGCCCAGGGAGTCGGCGTAGGCGTCCTTGGCGTCGGCCTTGGCGCGCGCGGCGTCGGCCTTCTGCTCGGCGTCCCACGCGTCGTCGCGCATGGCCTTGGCGTGGTCCTTGGCCTTGACCGCGTCGTCGCGCCGGTCCTCGGCGGTCTTCTCCGCGGCCTCCGCCTTGTCCTTGGCGTCCTTCGCCCTGCTCGCCTCGGACTCGGCGTTCTTGCGGTGCTCGGCGGCCTCGGCGCGGCTGGCGGCGGCGTTCTCCTTCTCCGCCTTGGCCGTCTTCTCCTCGGCCTCGGCGGCCAGCCGCTTGGCGTGCGCGTCGGCGGCGGCCGCCTTCGCGTCACCCTCGGCCTTCAGCGCGTCGGCGAGCTTCGCCTCCGCGGTCTCCTTGTCCTTCTTGGCGTTGTCCCGGTGGATCTTCGCCGCGTCGGCGGCGGCCTTCGCCTGCCACTCGGCCGCCTTGGCGGCCTCCTTGCGGAACTCCGCCTTCGACTGGGCGGCTTGGGCCAGGGCACGCTGCGTGACGGTCTGAGTGTCCCCGGCGGAGGCGCGGGTGGCGGCTTCGGCGGTCTCGGCGGCCTTCTCCATTGCCTGCAGTGCGGCGACCGAACCCTTGGTGACCTGGTCCTTCTGCTGGCCGACCAGCAGACCCCGGCCCCTGGGCGCGCCGTTGGCGTCGGCGATGCCGTAGGCGGCCTGAATCGCCGCGTCCGACGTCGTGGCGGCCTTCTGCGCCGTGGCGAGCTGTGCCTTGACGGCGGCGAGCTGCTTCTTCGCCTCCGACTGCGCACTCGTGACGTTGGCCTTGGCCTTGTCCACGTCGGCCTTCGACGGCGCGCTGCCGGTGTGGCCCTTGGGGACGATGCGGAGCTTCTGCGCGTTGGAGCCGTTGCACGTGTTCAGCTGGGCGTCTTTGCCGTTGTCGAACGCGGCCAGGTTCAGGCACTTGTCCGTGGCGATGTTGCGCAGCTCGCCCGCGGCGCGGACGTTGAACGTCCACTGCTGTGCCTTGCCGCTGCCGCAGTCCCTGATCTGGATCTTCGTGCCGTTGGCGTTGGCGCCGTTCAGCACCTCCAGGCACTTCTGCGCGTTGACGTTCAGAAGGGTGTAGTGGCCGTCGTAGACACCCCACAGCTGCCACTTCTGGGCGCTGTTGCTGTTGCAGGTGTTGATCTGGACCGGGGTGCCGTTGGTCTTGCCGGCGCCCTGGACCTCAAGGCACTTGCCCCTGGCCCCCTCCACCTGGATCTGCAGCGGGGCGTCACCGATCCAGTTGAGGCCGCCCTCGGTGTAGTGGTCCAGCCAGCGGGTGGAGTAGTCCGCGATCCACGACTGGCCCAGGACCTTGCCCAGGGCGAAGGCGCCGTCCTGCAACGCCTTCGTGGCACTGACGTTGGCCGCCAGGATCTGCTGTCGCTGCGTGGCCTGGGAAGCGATCTCCTGCTGCCACTCGGCGGACGCCTGCGCGACCTCCTTGCCGAGAACCCGGTCCGGGTCGATCGGGTCGTGCCACGCGCACGCGGCGAAGCGGGACTTCAAGTCCTCGACCGCGATACGGAACTCCGGGCTGTCCGTAGCGGGGGCCGTGCGCGGGAAACCGCCCGAGGACAGGAAGATGCGGGCGTCATCGGCGAACACCCGGGGAACGAACAACTGATTGGGTTCGATCTTGCCGGAGTTCTTCTTCCACAGCGCCCATGCCTGCTGCTCCTCCGGAGACCCCCCAGAGGTGTACAACTGGTCGCCGATCGCGACCGCGACAGCCTTCGTGCTGTCGTCAGCAGTGGGCGACGTCTCGTAGAACGGGGAGAACAGGTCGACCGACTTGAAGTAAGACTGGTACAGCCACGGAAGCAGCCCGACCTGGTCGAAGATCTTGTTCGCTCCCTGCGGTGCGCCAGGGTAGGAGTCCAGGCCGCTGACCGTGCTGGACCAGGCCTGCCCCTGGTCGCCGACCTTCTTGACCCACTGGTCGCTGTTGGTCCCGTCCGCGTACAACGCCTGCTGCAGGGGGGTGTTGGTGTTGGAGAGGTCCCGGTCGAGCTTCTGGTGGAGCTGGTCGGGCGGCAGTCCTATCGCGTTCTGCGCGAGGGCGAACAAGTTCGGTCCGCCCTTGCGGAGGGTGTCAGCGGCCACACACTGGTCCCCGCGCAGCTGTTCAGCTGCTTTGGTGTCGTAGCCGTCGTAGGAATCGCCAACGAGGCTTGCGTGGTCCTGGTCCGTGCGGCCTGCAAGGCCGGGCCTGACGGTAAGGCCGAGGACGACCGACACCGTGGTCAGCAGAAGGATGATTCGAGCAATCAGCCCTGAATTTCCAGCGGTTGGTATGAGGGATCTTCGTAATCGGGAAGGCAACGGAGCACCACTTTCTTCTTCAGAATGTGTATGCGCCGGATGGTCGGCCGATGCTCCGCAGAGCGGTGGATGTCAAGGAATCTCACGGGGACTCAGAAGTGCAGCCGCTGGCCGGGCTTACGCACATGGACGGCAAGACGGCATGGCGATGCGATCCCTCCCCGTGAGCGACGGCGTTCCCCCGGTCGCTGACTGATGTGCGCGTACGGAGTGGTCAGGCTCCGCCAATGCGCGGCATCACTGTAGACACATTCAGAAGAGTTCGTACAGGTGTTCCTGTGAGATTTCTGTATGTGCGGACGGCTGGCGGGGCGCGGCGGGTGACCACAGATGGCCGAGTTTCGATCCCGATAGCCTTCGTCTTCGTGATGCGCGCCTGGATTTTGCCGATGCTGTTCGTGCTCTGCGGCTCAGTCGTCGCGAGCGCGCTGGTTCTGAAGGGGAGCCCTGGCGCTGCCGTAGTGCTCCTGCTGGTGTTCGTGTCGCTCGCAGGCCTGAACTCGCCTCTCGTCTTCCCGAGGTCGATCGCAGCCGTGGAAGCGCAACGCCGCAGTGCTGCCGACGGCCGGCCGGTCGTCTTCTGGCGGCCGGGCTGCACGTACTGTCTGCGCCTGCGTATCCGGTTGGGCCGTCGTGCCCGGCAGGCGCACTGGGTCGACATCTGGCGTGACCCGGCTGGAGCCGCGGCGGTGAGGGCGGTCAACGAGGGCAACGAGACCGTGCCGACCGTCTTCATGGCCGGTCGGCCTCACGTCAACCCCGATCCGGAATGGGTGCGCGAGCAACTCTCTCGTTCTGCGTGACCGACCGTTGCCCCGGTTCGGCCAGCTCGCACCAGACCGTCTTGCGGTCCGCTCCCTGGTCCACGCCCCAACACTGGGCAAGTGCGTCGACCAGCGTCAGACCACGGCCCGACTCGGCCGTTTCGGCGGCGGACAGGAGGGTGGGCAGTGCGCGTGGGTCCGGATTGGTGACCTCGATACGGGTGTGACCGAGGTCCGTGCCGGTGACGCGGACGGTCACCGGGGTGCCCTCGCCGAGATGGTCGATGACGTTCGTCAGTAACTCCGTGACGCACAGGCGGACTTCGAAGTCGAGTGTGCGAAGGTGGTGGCGCAGTTCGGGTACGGCCTTGAGGGTGGCGAGCAGGTCGAGTTCGAAGGTCATCGCCCGGCCGCCGTCTTGCGGAGGGCGGTGGCGAGCGCGTGGGCCGTGGCCGTGTTGCAGTTCCCGAGCGCGACGAGGCAGGCCGGTGGTGCGTACCTGCCCGCGAAGCTCGGCAGGTCCGCCCGGAGGGAGGGCAGCGTGATGTCGTGCAGCGCGAGGGCGGCGCGGAGGTTCTCCACGCAGAGGGTGACGTCGTAGGCGGTGGGGGAGTGGTCGGGCATGGGGGTGACAGCCCTCTGTGCGGTGTGTGACGAATCCCTCACAGAATGTCGCTTGACTCGCTAGCGTGAAAGACGGTTCGCGTCCGCGACGTGAACGGCGGAAACGGCACGGTGAGTTACGGCGGTGAGGCGTGGTCCGACGCAAGGACATCGACGGCTCGATGAGCGTCCCTACCTTCTATGGCAAGGAGTTGCGGTGGAAGCGGGAGGCGGCGGGGATGTCGTTGGAGGCGTTCCTGGAGGGCAGCTTCTACGGCAAGACGTACCTCAGCGACATCGAGCACGGGGAGCGGAGGATGCCGCTCGATCTGGCCCGGCATGCGGACCGGGTGCTCAACACCGATGGGTTCTTCGAGCGGCACTGTGAGGATGTGCGGAAAGCGCGGAGGGGGCCGCATGCCGCCTACTTCGAGAAGGCCCTGGAGGCGGAGAAGTACGCGGAGTCCATTGAGCTGTGGTCCCCCATCATCTTCCCCGGGCTGCTCCAGACCGCCCCGTACGCTCGGACGCTGGTCCGGTCGGCCCACCCGGCGGCCTCCGATGAGTGGGTCGAGGAGAAGGTGACGGCCCGCCTCGCCCGCGCCCGCCTCTTCGAGGAGGATCACTCCACCCCGGAGTACTGGGCGGTCCTGCACGAGTCGCTGATCGCGGACCCGGTCCTTCCTCCGCTGGAGATGGCCGAACAGTTGGACCGGGTCGTGGAGTTGGCCGAGCGGCGCCGGATCACTCCGCAGGTCGTTCCGCGGACGTGCGGCGCGTATCCCCTGATGGCCGCCTCCATCATGGTGATGACCTTCCCGGACGCGCCGCCGCTGATCTACACCGAGGCGTCCTACAGTGGTGACACCATCGACGATCCGGCCCTCGTGAAGCAGTACCGCAAGGCATACGATCGGCTCAGGGCTGTCGCGCTGTCACCAGACACGTCCCTCGACATGATCAAGGCAGCGGCAGGGGATTTCCGAAATGGCAAGCAACCGGATCGACTTGAGTGACGCGCTCTGGTTCAAGAGCAGCTACAGCAACGGTGACGGCGGGGAATGCGTCGAAGTGGCCGGCGACTTCCCCGGCGCCGCCATCTGGCGCAAGTCGAGCTACAGCAACGGTGACGGCGGCGACTGTGTCGAGATCGCCAGCGACTTCCCCGGCGCCGCCATCTGGCGCAAGTCGAGCTACAGCAACGGTGACGGCGGCAACTGCGTCGAAGTCGCCCACGACATCCCCGGCCTCGTCCCCGTACGCGACTCCAAGGCCCCCGAACGCCCCGCCCTCATCCTCAGCGCCACCGCCTGGGCCCCCTTCGTCGCCTCGCTCAAGCGGTGAACCAAGGGGCCCAGAAGGGCCCTCACCCTCACGCCTCCGGGATGTCGAACCGGGCCAGGTCCCGCAGCCAGGCCCGCGCGTTGCCGTCGGACGGGGCGCGCCAGTCGCTGCGCGGGGAGAGGGAGCCGCCGGCCGAGACCTTCGGGCCGTTCGGCATCGCCGAGCGCTTGAACTGCGCGAAGGCGAAGAAGCGGCGGCAGAAGACCTCCAGCCAGTGGCGGATCTCCGCAAGGTCGTACGCCACCCGCTTGGCCTGAGGGAAGTTCGGCGGCCAGGCGCCGGCTTCCGGGTCGTGCCAGGCGTGCCAGGCCAGGAAGGCGATCTTCGACGGCCGGAAGCCGTAGCGCAGCACGTGGAAGAGCGTGAAGTCGTGCAGCGCGTACGGGCCGATCTTGGACTCGGTGGACTGCATCTCCTCGCCCGGTACGAGCTCGGGGCTGATCTCGGTGTCGAGGATCGCGGAGAGCGTCTTGCCGGTCTCCTCGTCGAACTGTCCGCTGCTGATGACCCAGCGGATCAGATGCTGGATCAGCGTCTTGGGCACGCCCGAGTTGACGTTGTAGTGGCTCATCTGGTCGCCCACGCCGTACGTGGACCAGCCGAGCGCCAGCTCGGAGAGGTCGCCGGTGCCGAGCACGATGCCGCCGCGCTGGTTGGCCAGCCGGAAGAGGTAGTCGGTGCGCAGGCCGGCCTGCACGTTCTCGAAGGTGACGTCGTACACCGGCTCGCCGGACGCGAACGGGTGGCCCATCTCCTTCAGCATCAGCCGCGCGGTGGGCGTGATGTCCAGCTCGGCCGCGGTGACGCCGAGCGAGTTCATCAGCTTGTGGGCGTTGTCCTTGGTGTGGTCGCTGGTGGCGAAGCCGGGCAGCGTGAAGGCCAGGATGTCGCTGCGCGGGCGGCCCGCGCGGTCCATCGCGCGGGCGGCGACGATCAGCGCATGGGTGGAGTCGAGGCCGCCGGACACCCCGATGACCACCTTCGGGCCGCCGATCGACGCGAGTCGCTGCTGGAGGCCCTCGACCTGGATGTTGTACGCCTCGTAGCAGTCCAGGGCGAGACGGTCGGCGTCGGCGGGCACGAACGGGAAGCGCTCCAGGCGGCGGCGCAGCCCCAGGTCGGTGAGCGGCGGATCGAGCTCGAAGGAGACCGTCCGGAAGTCGTCGGTCCGGGCGCGGTGCGTACGGCGGTTGTCGTCGAACGTGCCCATGCGCTGCCGCTCCTGCCGCAGCAGGTCGAGGTCCACGTCGGCCACCGCGTAACTGTCGCCGAGCGGGAACCGCTCGGTCTCCGCCAGCAGCGCGCCGTTCTCGTAGATCATGGTCTGGCCGTCCCAGGCCAGGTCCGTGGTCGACTCGCCCAGTCCGGCGGCCGCGTAGACGTACGCGGCGAGGCAGCGGGAGGACGCCGAACGGCACAGCAGCTTGCGGTCCTCCGCCCGCCCGACCGTGATCGGGCTGCCCGAGAGGTTGACGAGGAGCGTCGCACCGGCGAGGGCCGCCTCCGCGCTGGGCGGCACCGGCACCCACATGTCCTCGCAGATCTCCGCGTGCAGCACGAGACCGGGAACGTCGTCCGCCGCGAAGAGCAGGTCCACGCCGAACGGTACGGCCTCGCCGCCGACGCGGATCGACCCGCCGCGCTCGTCGGCGCCGTCGCCGATCTGCCGGCGCTCGTAGAACTCCCGGTAGTTCGGCGGGTACGACTTGGGCACGACACCGAGGACACGGCCGCGGTGCACGATCACCGCGCAGTTGTAGATCCGGTTGCGGTGGCGCAGCGGGGCACCGACGACCAGGACCGGCAGCAGCTCCGCCGACCCGGCGACCACCTGCTGCAACGCCTCCTCCACCTGATCGAGCAGCGCGTCCTGCAGCAGCAGGTCCTCGATCGAGTAGCCACAGAGCACCATCTCCGGGAAGACGGCGACGGCGACGCCTTCCCCGGCGCACCGGCGCGCGTGGCGCAGGACCGCTTCGGCGTTGGTGGGCGGGTCCGCGATGACGGTGTGACCCGTGCACGCGGCGACGCGTGCGAAGCCGTGCTGATAGATCGACCAGAAGTTCAACGGAGGCACGAGCCCCAGTGTAATCATGTAATCGTCAGAGCGACGCGATGGGGTGGGTGGTACGGAGGTGTGGGACACCCCACGGACGCGGAGGCCCGCGTGAGCGGCCATGACGCTCTTGGGGCACCACGCTGGGCGGCACCAGGGGAGACGAGACCAGGGGAGACGGCACCAGGGGAGACGGCACCAGGGATGCGGCATCACGGAGGGCGGCCATGACCTTCGTAGGCATCGACGGCGTGGTCCACCACGTCGTCGTCGACGGCAGGGGACCGCTGTGCGTGCTGAGCCCCGGGCTCGGGATGTGCTGGTTCGACTGGGACCCGGTCGTCCCCCTGCTCGCCCCGCACCGCACCGTCGTCCGCTTCGACCGCCCCGGGCTCGGCCTCAGCGGGCGCACGCGCGCGTGGCCGACGCTCGCCGGGGAGGCGCGGCGCATCGCGGCCCTGCTGGACACGCTCGGTCTGGACGGGCCCGTAACGCTGGTCGGGCACTCGCTCGCCGGGTTCCACACGGAGGCCTTCGCCCGGCTCTTCCCCTCGCGTGCGGCCGGGCTGGTGCTGGTGGACTCCAGCGTGGAGGAGGACGCCCACCATCGACGCGTGCACGCGGCCCGGCACATCCTCACGCGCGCGTGCGGCACGCTGGCGAGCGCGGCGGGGCTGTCCCGTGTGGCCGGGCCCGCGCTGCGCCGGGCGGCGGTCCGCGCGGGCCGGGTGGGCGGCGGCGAGCCGGCGCCGTACGACCTGGTCCGGCGCGCCTACTCCACGAGCCGCTGGCTGCACGCGGCGCTGGCCGAGAACGCCACCTACCCCGACCAGGCCGTCGCCCTGGCCGCGCTGCGGCAGCGGGTGCCCCTGCCGGCCGGCCTGCCGGTCACGGTGCTGGCCTGCGACGACCCGCGGCGGCCCCGGCACCGGCGGGAGGAATGGCTGGCCCGGCAGCGGGCCCTGGCCGCCCTTCTGGACGGCACCCTGCGCGTCAGCGCCCCCGCCGGGCACCTGGTCATGCTGGACCGTCCGGCGGACGTGGCCGACGCCGTGCTCCACACGCGGGTGCGCCCGCTCTTCGCGGAGGGTGAGCGGGCGCAGGGCCCGGCCGACTGACCTGGGTCAGGGACGGAGTTCCAGACATGGGTGGGCCCGCTCTTCGCGGAGGGTGAGCGGGCGCAGGGCCCGGCCGACTGACCTGGGTCAGGGACGGAGCTCCAGACATGGGTGGGCCCGCTCTTCGCGGAGGGTGAGCGGGCGCAGGGCCCGGCCGACTGACCTGGG
>NZ_JBEYZY010000020.1:108146-152256 GCF_040646295.1 Streptomyces sp. NPDC046197
GGGTCAGGGACGGAGCTCCAGACACGGGTGCGCCCGCCCCTCGCGGACGAGGAGCGGGCGCACTGCCGTTCAGCCGACTGACCAGGGGTCAGTGACCGCGGTAGGAGTCGACGTATCCGTTCGCGGGCGAGCCCACGCCGGTGACGTCGTCGTAGCCCTTGACGGCCTTGAGCGAGCTGTCCTTGCCGAGGCTGCGGACGGAGACGCTCAGACCACCGGTGGCGTCAATGCCGTTGACGAAGTCGACGCGCGCCACGGCGAGTTCGGAACCCGTGGGGGTGTCCGTCACGTCGTGGTACAGCTTCGAGCCGTACTTGGCGTAGATCGTCGGGTTGGCGAAGCCGATGGCCTTGCCGCCGCGCGCCTCCTGGGCGAGGGCCTGGACGGCCGAGATCACCGGCGCGGCCAGCGAGGTGCCGCCGATGCGGTACTCGCTGTACTGCTGCGTGCCGTCCGGGAAGGTCTGCGTCTGGCCGACGCTGAAGCCCGTGTTCGGGTCGGCGATCGCCGCGATGTCCGGGACGACGCGGTTGCCCGCGGCGTTGTTGGCCGTGGCGAGCGCCTTCGGGACGACACCCTTCTGGTAGTACGGCTGCGGCACGTTCTTGCTGGTGCCGCCGCCCGCACCCGAGGTGTACGCGCCGGGGAAGTCCTTCCAGCTCTTGCCGTCGGCCGACAGCGCGGCCTTCTCGGTGCCCCAGCCGGTCTCCCACAGGTACTTGTCGCCCTTGCCGACGGCCAGCGAGGTACCGCCGACCGCCGTCACCCACGCCGAGTTGGCCGGGGTGTCGACCTGCTTCGTACCGGTGTGGGCGACCTCGTCGCCGTTGTCGCCGGAGGAGAAGTAGAAGCCGATGCCCTGGACCGCGCCGAACTGGAAGACCTGGTCGTAGGCGGCGGCCAGGTCCGGCGTCTGGTTGGCCTCGATGTCGCCCCAGGAGTTGGAGACGATGTCGGCCAGGTGGTTGTCGACGACCTTGCTGAGCGAGTCGAGCAGGTCGTCGTCGTAGCAGGAGGCGGCGCCCACGTACGTGACGTCGGCGGCCGGCGCGACCGCGTGCACGGCCTCGACGTCGAGGGTCTCCTCGCCGTACCAGCCGGCCGCCCCGCACTCCTGGGTCTTCGTGTAGTTCTTGGGCAGCACCTGGTGCAGCTGACCGGTCGTCCAGCCCGCGTCACCGTGCTTGTTGGCGTAGGTGGCCGCGTCGTAGGCGATGGTCGGCGAGGCGTAGGCGTCGGTGATGGCGACCCGGACGCCCTTGCCGGTGTACTTGCCGGCGCCGTAGGCGGCGCGCAGCTGCTTGCCCGTGTAGCCCTTGACCGCGTACGGGATCTTGCTGCCGTACGCGTCCGGCAGTGTGGTCGCGATGTTCGAGCCGTAGTACGAGGAGAACGGCCCGGAGTTCTTGAACACGGCGTCCGGGGGCGGCAGCTGGTCGTCGTGGTTCGCCTTGTGCGGGGCGTTGTCCAGGCCGGTGACGGTCAGGACGGCGCCCTTCAGGGCCTCCGGCACCGAGGCGGACTGCGCCGGCGCACGGTAGGTCCGGGAGCCCTTGGCGTAGTTGTGCAGCTGGGTGCCGAACGCCTTCTCGGCGGCGGCCACGTCACCCGAGACGGCGACGTAGTGCGGGGTCACGGCGGTGACCTTCAGACCCGCCGACTTCAGCCACCCCTTGACGGCGGCGACCTGCGCCTTGGTCGCGCCGAAGCGCGCCTGCGTCTGCTTGGCGCTCAGGTACTTGCCGTACGCGGCCGAGGACGGGTCGGAGACCGCCTTGGCGTATGCGGCGAGGCCCGCGGCGTCGCGACCGGCCAGGTAGACCCGGGCGTTGACCTGGGCGCTGTTGGAGGTCGCGCCCTTGTCCGCCTTGGCCGTCGCCCACGCGGGCTTGGTGCCCACGAGCGCGTTGCGGCCCGGGCTGTCCGCGGCCTGCGCCGCGGGTATTCCGAACGCCAGGGCGCCGGCGAGCATCGGCAGCGTCGCTGCCATGCTCACTCCGGCGCGCACGGTGGCGCGGTTGGATCTCATAGAACCCCCTGCGATGCGGATTGCATCTATCGCAATGAGTGGTGGTCATCGCTGTGATCCGCACAGAGCCCGCGGCGGTTCGGCCCGTGTATGGATCACACGATGGGGGCCACTCTGTCGATGAACTGTTCATGCCAGGGGCATGGAAAAGCCAAGAGACGCCCAAGGAACAGCCATGTGGGGTGAATTGGGGCTTTCATCCAGGTGGCGTTGTCGCGAACGGGCGTGGCGCCACGCCGCGTTGTCACGAACGGGGCGTGGCGCCACGCTCCCTGAGCATGTCGGCCATGAGCTGGAGCTCCGACCGCTGGGCGTCGACCATGCCCTGGGCGAGCTTCTTCTCCACACCGACCGTGCACTTGGCGACACAGCCCTCGGCCATGTGGATGCCGCCCTTGTGATGGTCCGTCATCAGCTGCAGGTAGAACACCTCGGCCTGCCTGCCGCTGAGTTCGCCCAGCTTCTTCATCTCGGAGTTGGTCGCCATGCCCGGCATCAGCGCGCCGTCCTTGCCGGAGGCCATGTCCCCCATGCCCATCCACGTCATCGGCGGATCGGCCGACACCTTCGGCAGACCCCACAGATCGAGCCAGCCCAGCAGCATGCCGCGCTGGTTGGCCTGCGTCTGCGCGATGTCGTAGGCGAGACGGCGCACGTCGGGGTCGCTCGTGCGGTCGCGCACCGTGTACGACATCTCGACGGCCTGCTGGTGGTGGACCGCCATGTCGCGGGCGAACCCGGCGTCCGCGGAGTCCGCCGTGGGCGTCCTCGGGCCCGAGCCGCTGTCCTCGGCGACCGCGTAGGTGATCGCCCCGGCCGCGACCAGCGAGGCCGCGGCGGCCCCGGCGATCAGCCCGATGTGCCTCACTGGGGCAGTCCACCCGTGCAGGCGGCCCCCGGCTCCGGCGTCTGGGAGCCCTGGACGAACCGGGCGAAGAACTTGTCGACGTTCGGGTCGCTCGCGCCCGTCACCGTGCGCTGGTGCGCCCAGGCACTCAGCATGATCGGGTCCTTCTGGTCCTCGACGGGGCTCATCAGGGTGTACGGCGTCTTCCTCACCTTGGCCGCGAGCGCGGCCACGTCGGCCTTGGAGGCCTTGCTGTTGTACGTCACCCAGACCGCGCCGTGCTCCATCGAGTGCACCGCGTTCACGTTCTTGACCGGCTTGGTGTAGACGTCGCCGTTGCAGTTCTGCCAGACCGGGTTGTGGTTGCCGCCGACCGGGGGCTCCATGGGGTACGACACGGCGCTGGTGGTGTGGATGCGGCCGAGGGTGCCCTGCCAGGTCTTCACGCCGTCCGGGCCGGTGACGAAATGGCCCGGGCCCTTGGCGTCGCTCGCCGTGGCGGTCTTGGCGTCGCTCGCCGTGGCGGTCTTGGTGTCGCTCGCCGCGGCCGACTTGTCGTCACCGGACTGCGAGTGCACGAGCACCATGCCGCCGACGACGAGACCGGCGACGACCACGGCACTGGCGGCGATCACGAGGATCCGGCCGCGGCGCTGCCGCGCGCGCTCGGCGCGGCGCATCTCCTCTATGCGTGCCTTGCGCTGCGCGCTGCCGGTCTGGTTGGCCGAACCCATGGCGGAGTCCTTTTTGGGGGGGAGGGACAGTCGGGCTCGCCGATCGTAGTGGGACCGGACGGGCGCCGGGGAGGCGGCCGATAATTTGAAGCCAGGATGCGCATTATCTAGGCTGGCGGCATGCGTCTGTTGCGCTCCACCGACCTTGCGCTGCGCGTCCTGATGCGGCTCGCCGTGGCGGGCGAGTCCAGTCCCACGACCCGGGAGGTCGCGGCGGACATGGACGTGCCCTACACGCATACCGCGAAGGTCGTCGCCGAGCTCACCCACATGGGCCTGGTCACCGCCCGGCGCGGCCGGGGCGGGGGGCTCGGACTCACCGAGCGGGGCCATACGGGGTCCGTGGGCGCCGTGGTGCGCGCCTTCGAGGGGGAGGGTGACGTCGTCGACTGCGCGGGCAACGGCCAGGGTGCCACTCCCTGCCCGCTGAGCCCGGGATGCCGGCTGCGGGGGGCGCTGCGCCGGGCCCAGGAGGCGTTCTACGCCGCACTCGACCCGGTGACGGTCAAGGACATCGTCGCGGACCCGACCGGACCGCTGCTGCTGGGCATCGGCAGGACTCCGTAACGGACCTCGCCGCCCGGACCTTGCCTTGCCGCCCGGCCGCCTGGGACCTCACCGCCCGGAAACGGCACCGGAAACGGCACCGGAAACGGCACCGGAAACGGCAGGGGCGCCCCGGAAGGGCCGGTCATGACGTCTGCCGGTCTTCGAGGGCGCCCCGGTGGTACTGCCCGCGTGTCAGTCCTTCGCGAGCCACAGGTCGGGGCCGAACACCTCGTAGTGGATGTCGGCCGCGGCCACGCCCTTCTCGATCAGCTGAGCCCGCACCGCCCGCATGAAGGGCAGCGGACCGCACAGGTACGCGCGCGTGCCGGCGGGGACGTCCACGTCGGTGAGGTCGACCAGGCCGGGACGCCCGGAACCCCCGTCGCCCTCGCCGAGCTGCTCGTAGAAGAAGACCGCGCGCGCGTCCGGCAGCTTGGCCGCGTACGCCTCGTGGTCCGAGCGCAGCGCGTGCGCGGCGGGGGAGCGGTCGGCGTGCACCACGGTCACCGGGGCCCGGTGACCGGTGAGGGCCAGCTGCTCCAGCATGGCGATCATCGGGGTCACGCCGATGCCCGCCGAGGCGAGCAGCAGCGGTGCGTCGGTGTCCTTCAGGACGAGGTCGCCGTACGGGGCGGACAGCTGCAGGACGTCGCCCACCTGCACGCGCGCGTGCAGGTGGTTGGAGACCTCGCCGTCGGGCGTCGTGGCGTCGCCGCTCACCCGCTTGACGGCGAACTGGCGCTCCGGCGATCCGGGCGCCGCGGTCAGGCTGTACTGGCGGATCTGGCGGGCGCCGTCCCCGAGCCTGACGCCGACCGAGACGTACTGGCCGGCGCGGTAGTCCGGCACGGGGGCGTCGTCGACGGGGAGCAGCCGGAAGGCGGCCACGTCGGCGGTCTCCTCGATCCGCTCGACGACCCGCCACTCGCGCCAGCCGCGCTGCTCGCTCTGCTCGTACAGCCGCTTCTCGATGGCGATGAGCGCGTTGGCCATCAGCCAGTAGACCTCGGTCCAGGCGGCGGCGACCTCCGGGGTGACCGCGTCGCCGAGGATCTCGGCGATGGCGGCGAACAGGTGCTCGTGGACGATCGGGTACTGCTCCGGCGTGATGCCCAGCGAGGCGTGCTTGTGGGCGATGCGCTCGAGCATCAGGTCGGGCCGCTGGTCGGGGTTGTTCGCGAGGTACGTGGCGAACGCGGCGATGGAGCCGGCCAGGGCCTGCTTCTGGGTACCGGCGGCCTGGTTGCCACGGTTGAACAGGTCGCGCAGCAGCTCGGGGCGGGCGTCGAACAGCCGGGCGTAGAAACGCTCGGTGATCTCGCCGATGGCCGCGCCGACAGCGGGCAGGGTGGCGCGGACGGTGGCTGCTGACTGCTCGGACAGCATCGTGACTCCTCGAAGGCTCGGTCCTCGACTGATCAAAACGCTATTGAAACTTGCATCTGAGATACAAATTAAGCGGGCGCTCGCTCACGTGGGAAACGGTCCGGCCATTACGGATGTCGGTGCGAGCAGGCAAGATGGGCGGCAGGGCAGTACACCTGCCGGACCCGGGGCGTTCAGGCCGACGACGGCCGGGCGATCAAGGTCCGCAACGCGCTTGAAATGGTGTTGTGGTGTGATGCTCAGGTGCCCGACCGCCTCCCGTGATGCGCGGAGAGAGGCGGCCTGACCAGCAAGGATGGGGAAGCGGAAGATGGACAAGCAGCAGGAGTTCGTGCTCCGGACGTTGGAGGAGCGCGACATCCGGTTCGTACGCCTGTGGTTCACCGACGTGCTGGGTTTCCTCAAGTCCGTGGCCGTGGCGCCCGCCGAGCTGGAGCAGGCCTTCGACGAGGGCATCGGCTTCGACGGCTCCGCGATCGAGGGCTTCGCGCGGGTCTACGAGTCCGACATGATCGCCAAGCCCGACCCGTCCACCTTCCAGGTCCTGCCCTGGCGCGCCGAGGCCCCCGGCACGGCCCGCATGTTCTGCGACATCCTCATGCCGGACGGCTCCCCGTCCTTCGCCGACCCGCGGTACGTCCTCAAGCGGGCCCTGGCCCGGACCTCCGACCTCGGCTTCACCTTCTACACCCACCCCGAGATCGAGTTCTTCCTGCTGAAGGACCGCCCCCTGGACGGCTCGCGCCCCACGCCCGCCGACAACTCCGGCTACTTCGACCACACCCCGCAGAACATCGGCATGGACTTCCGCCGCCAGGCGATCACCATGCTGGAGTCGATGGGCATCTCGGTGGAGTTCTCGCACCACGAGGGCGCCCCCGGTCAGCAGGAGATCGACCTGCGCTACGCCGACGCGCTCTCGACCGCGGACAACATCATGACCTTCCGCCTGGTCATGAAGCAGGTGGCGCTGGAGCAGGGCGTGCAGGCGACCTTCATGCCGAAGCCGTTCAGCGAGCACCCCGGCAGCGGCATGCACACCCACCTCTCGCTCTTCGAAGGCGACCGCAACGCCTTCTACGAGTCGGGCGCCGAGTACCAACTCTCCAAGGTCGGCCGCTCCTTCATCGCGGGCCTGCTCAAGCACGCCGGCGAGATCTCGGCGGTCACCAACCAGTGGGTCAACTCCTACAAGCGCATCTGGGGCGGGTCCGAGCGCACCGCGGGCGCGGGCGGCGAGGCACCGTCGTACATCTGCTGGGGCCACAACAACCGCTCGGCCCTGGTCCGGGTGCCGATGTACAAGCCCGGCAAGACCGGCTCGGCGCGCGTGGAGGTCCGCTCCCTGGACTCCGGCGCCAACCCCTACCTCGCCTACGCCCTCCTGCTCGCCTCGGGCCTCAAGGGCATCGAGGAGGGGTACGAACTCCCGCCCGGCGCCGAGGACGACGTCTGGGCGCTCTCCAACGCCGAGCGCCGCGCGATGGGCATCGAGCCCCTCCCGCAGAACCTCGGCGAGGCCCTGACCCTCATGGAGAACAGCGACCTGGTCGCCGAGACCCTCGGCGAGCACGTCTTCGACTTCTTCCTCCGCAACAAGCGCCAGGAGTGGGAGGAGTACCGCTCCGAGGTGACCGCGTTCGAGCTGCGCAAGAACCTGCCGGTGCTGTAGGCGCAGGCCGGAACGGGTTGCTGGTCACCCGGCATCCGGGGCCGACGGTCGCGGACCGGCGGCCCCACGGTGTCGCGTCCTTCCCGGGCCGTCTCTGAGCCGTGGCCACCAGTCATGCGTGCGACTGATGCCCTCGATATGACATATATGGCATATGTGGCAATATGGCATCTGTGACATTCGGTGCTGGCGGCAACTTCTTTGCTGAACCCTCGGCTGGGAGGCCTCAGACAGGCGAGAGGAGTGCATCATGATCGCCAAGCTGCTCGGCAGGCTGTCCTTCACCCGTCACTACGGTGCCTACGGGGACCACGACTGGGACGCGTACGCCGGATGACTGGGTCTGACCGCACTGCCGGCGGGCGCCCCCGGGCGCCCGCCGGCTCCCGGCCCCGCTGCTGACGACATCGGCCTGGACCCGTACGAGAGCCAGGGACGATCTCATGGGCCGCATGAATGAGCCGCCGCGGTTGCCCGAAGGCAGCTTCGCGGCCTGGAGTCGCGACCGGCTGGCACTGGCGCGTCGTGGTGCCGAGGAGTGCGGGGACGTCTGGCAGCTGGAGCCGGGTGTCTACGTAGCCGCTACGGCCGGGCCGTGTGAAGAAGTCCTGCGCCGCGCGCAGGAGTTCACCAAGGGGGCCTCACCTCTCTTCCCGCCGTTGAAGCGGTCGAGCGGAGCACCGACGCGCGAGGAGCGTGCGCGCGCTCATGCCGCCCGCATGCGCGGACTACGCCCGCAGGCGGTTGCAGCCCGGATCGGTGAGATCGCGCCCAGGGTCGCTCGATTTGCCGAGCAGTGGCCCACGGGCCAGGACGTCGAGATCCTGCCCCCGGTCCGGCACGCCCTGGCAGAGATCGGCGTGCGCTACCTCTTCTCCGAAGACGCTCCCACCCTGATGCCCTTCGCCTCACAGCTCTTCCTCGCCCGGGAGGTGCTCGTACGCCCCTCGCGCTGGGTATGGCCGCGCTGGATCCCCACACCGGCACGGCGGTTCCGCACCCGGCAGCAAGTCGCCTTCACCGACGCCTTGCGGCCCATCGTCCGCCGGCGCCGTTCATCGGGCCGGCTCGGTGACGACCTGCTGGGACAGATGCTCCGGCCCTCCTCCCGCTACGGCCTGCTGCCGGAAGAGGCCATCCTCGACACTCTCCCGGGAATCACCGTCGCCACCTTCGAGACACCTTCCCGGGCAGCCGGATGGATCCTGCTCCACCTGGCCCGGCACCCCCAGGCGGCGGACCGCGTCGCGGCCGAAGCCGCCTTGCTGCCCGCGGACCCGGCCGCGACGACCAGCACCCACCTCGACAGCCTGCAATACACCCAGGCACTGGTACGCGAGGTGCTCCGACTGCACCCCCCGAGCTGGCTGCTGACCCGGCGCGCCACGCGACAGACTCAGCTCGCCGACTACACGATCGACGCCGGGTCCACCGTTCTCGTCTGCCCCTACACCGCCCACCGCGACGCACGGGAACACTCCGAGCCGGACGAGTTCCAGCCCGAGCGCTGGCTCGACGATTCGGGCTCGACGGCGAAACCCGGGGTCTTCCTCTCCTTCGGTACCGGGCCGCACGGCTGTGAGGGAACCGCTCTGGCCATGGCGATGCTGACGCTCCTGACTGCGCAGACCGCCCGCCGCTACCACTTGAGCGAGCCGCCCGGACCGGAACCCAGCCACCAGGTCACCACCTTCGAAGGCCTCGCAACTGTCGGCCTGCGCCTGCGTGCCACCTCGCGCAGCTGAAGGGCAGTCGTTCCGCGGACTCTCGACACATGCGGTGATCGACACATGCGGTCATCGACTCGGAGAAGGAGCGCCATGGATCTCCATCTCAACGACAAGGTCGCCGTAGTCACCGGGGCGAGCAAGGGCATCGGCCTCGCCGTTGCCGAGGCGTTCGCCCGTGAGGGCGCACATGTCGTCGCCGGCAGCCGGAGCATCACTCCCGAGCTCGAAGTGCTCCGAGAGAACCGCGGCGTCACCGCGGCCCCGGTCGACCTGTCCACCGCCGAGGGACCGGACACGCTCGTACGGCTCGCGGTGGACCAGTACGGCCGGGTCGACGTCCTGGTCAACAACCTGGGTGCCGCGACGCCCCGTCCGAGCTTCCTGGACATCGACGACGCCGAGTGGCAACGGATCTTCAACATGACCCTGTTCAGCGCGGTCCGCACCAGCCGCGCGGCGCTTCCTCACCTGTTGGAGGCGGGCGGGGGCTCCATCATCAACATCAGCTCCATCAACGCGCGCCTGCCCTTCCCGGCAGTGGTGGACTACTCCGCGGCCAAGGCCGGGCTGACCAGCCTGACCAAGTCCCTGTCCGAGGAGTTCGCCCCGCGAGGCGTCCGGGTCAACGCGATCGCACCGGGACCGGTCCGCACTCCCTTCTGGACCGCCCCGGGCGGCTTCGCCGATGCGACGGCGGCCCAGGCCGGCACCACCGCGCAGGAAGCCATGGACGTGGTCGTGCCGCGGAGCATGGGCATCTCCACCGGCCGGGTCACCGAAGCCCACGAAGTCGCCGATCTGGCCCTCTTCCTCGCCTCGCCCCTCGCCGGCAACATCACGGGAGCCGAGTTCACCATCGACGGTGGCCAGGTCAAGACGGTGTGACCTGCTGCCCCTTGGCTACCTTGAGCAGGGTTGCGGGGCGGTCTCGGCTTGACGTATTCGTGTCCCCCGGCCAGCGGGCTCGGCCCCGTACCGCCGGGAGATCCGTCAACCTGGCGGACAAGTCGAGCATCTTGATCACCCCGCAGGGTCGGCCACCTGCCCCCGTGCCCCGTGCCCCGTGCCCCGTGCCCCGTGCCCGTGCACCGGCGTAGGGCGGTCTGCCCCGGCGTCGTGCCCGGCCGCTTCCCGCGGTCCTCACCTCACGAACGCCGGGGACACCGCCGCCGCGCTGATGCGCCGGGGCTTGCCGGTGCCGTCGGCGGGCATTTCGTAGAGGTCGGCGCCGTAGTCGCCCGGGAGCGCGTACACGAGCGTGTGGTCGTCGCGCCACACCGCCTGGTCGTCCACACTGCGTGTCTCGGCCAGCGGGGTCTCGCGCCGCGTGCGCAGGTCGAGGACGTACAGGCGCCACGGGGCGTCCTTCGGCAGGCCCTTGACCCGCTTCTTGAAGGCGATGCGGGTGCCGTCGGGGGAGAGCGAGGGGCATTCCACGTTCGAGTGGACGGTGGTGACCGTCCGCGTGCGCAGATCGCCCCTGACCAGGTACGTCGTCCCCTTCGTCGCCAGCGTCGCATAGAACGTGCGGTCGTCCGACGCGAAGGTCACGCCCCAGAAGTTCACGTCCGGGGCCCGGTAGGTCCGCCCGTCCTTGACGATCCGGAACGCCTCCAGGGTCGGGATCAGCCGGCCCGTCCGGACGTCCACGATCGCCGCGCGGGTGGAGAAGTCCGTGCCGGCGTAGGAGTCGCCGCCCACGAAGGCGGTCCAGGCCGCGAAGTGGCCGCTCGGGGAGACACGGGCCCGGGACGGGATACCGGGCACGTCGTAGCGCGCCCGTTCCTTCAGACGCGCGCCGAGGATCACCGCGCGGTACGTGTCCGAGACCGCGCCGTGCACCGCCTGCAGACACACCCCCGTGCCCGAAGCCACCATCTCCGACGACACGTCGGTGACCAGGCTGACCGTGCCGAGCGCGAGGACCGTGGGGGCGACCGCGGCGCGGCGCCGCCCGGCGAGGGGCCGGGCGGCGCCGTCCGCGGACACCGGGGCGCCGGGGGTACCGGCCCGGCTGTCCGCTACGTACACGTCAGGGCGCCCAGATTCCGGTGATGTCCTGGGCGGAGGCCGCGTTGCCCGCGTGCGTGGTCAGGCCCTGCGAGTCCTCCAGGGTGCGCAGCAGGTCGTAGTGGTTGTACGTGGTGGAGCTGCTCGACCCCGCCGCGACCGGCTGGCCGTACAGGACCGTCGGGATGCGGTTGCCGCTGAGCCGGTTGTCCTCGTCGAAGGTGACGACGAGCAGGCTGTTGTGGGTCTTGGCCCAGGTGGCGTACGCGCCCAGGTTGTTCTTCAGCCAGGTGTCACCGGTCGACACCGAGCAGTCGTGCATGTCGCTGCACAGGTTGGGGACCACGAAGGACAGCTGGGGCAGCGTCGAGTAGTCCGTCGGGAACTGCGCGAAGGTTTTGGCGGACGACGTCGGTACGTTGCCGAAGCCGAACCAGGGGTTGTGCTTGCGGGCGTACTCGCCGCTGCTGCACGTCGTCGAGCCCTGGCTGGGCAGCGACTCGTTGTAGCTCGCCCAGCTGCGGCCCGCCGCGAGCTGCTCGGAGGCGAGGTTCGGGGCCGAGGAGAAGCCCGGGGTGTAGCAGCTGTCGTCCGTGATGCCCTGGGTGGAGCCGGAGAACAGGGCGAAGTAGTTCGGCTGGCTCGGGTGGGTCTCGGCGTACGACTGGGTGAGGTCGGCGCCGCCGGACTTGAGCGAGTTGATGTACGGGGCGCTCGAGGAGCCGATCACCTGGCTGTACGCGTGGTTCTCGAAGACCACGACGACCACGTGGTCCGGGGTGGGCACGGCGCCCGCGGCCTGCGCGGACCCGCCGCCGAAGCCGGCCCACAGCCCGAACGCGCTCGCGGCGAGGGCCGCCGCGGACGCGACGACGGTGCGGGCACGGCGGAACGCCGCACTGGCAGTACTGCCGGACACATCAACCTCCGGTGGGGAAAGAACGGGGCTGGCGGTGCGGACAGAGCATGCACACGCCAATATTCCCGGGCTCGACGCCGTCCAACCCGGCAGGTGAAAACCATGTGAACTGCTGCACCCTCGGCCGAACCCGCACCTCGTCGCCGCCCGCCCCGGGCTGGGGCCGCTCACTCCGGTTAGGCTCTGGCCAGGACGAGCCTGATCCGACGGGAGGCCGGGATGACGGCGCCGGGGCGCAGAAGCAGTACCTTCACACGGCTGCTGCGGCACGGCTTCACCGATGCCTCGGCCGCCGAGCGGCTGCTGGACAGCCCGGAGCTCGCCCCGGTCAGGAACGACCCGGTGCTGCTGGAGGCCCTCGGTGCCACCGCCGACCCCGACCTCGCGCTGCGCGGCCTGGTCCGGCTCCTTGAGGCCCAGCCCGCCCCACCGGCCCGCAGGGAGCTGCTGGACACGCTCATAGCGGCCAAGCCGCTGCGCGACCGGCTGCTCGGCGTGCTCGGTGCCTCGGCCGCCCTGGGCGACCACCTCGCCCGGCACTGCGGCGACTGGCAGGCGCTGGTCACCTACGAGCCGCGCGATCTGCACCCGGGGGTGGAGGAGTTCGAGCGGGGCCTGGCCCAGGCCACCGACCCGGTCTCGCTCCGCGTCGCCTACCGGCGCTGCCTGCTGTCCATCGCCGCCCGTGACGTGTGCGGCACCACCGATGTCGCCCAGACCGCCGCCGAGCTCGCCGACCTCGCCACCGCCACCCTGCGTGCCGCGCTGCGGCTCGCCGGCGCCGCCGCGCCCGACGACGCAGCGCAGTGCCGGCTCGCCGTCGTCGCGATGGGCAAGTGCGGCGGCCACGAGCTGAACTACGTCTCCGACGTCGACGTCATCTTCGTCGGCGAGCCCGCCGACAGCGCCGACGAGGGCAAGGCGCTCAGGGCCGCGACCCGGCTCGCCTCGCACATGATGCGGATCTGCTCCGAGACGACCGTCGAGGGCTCGATCTGGCCCGTCGACGCCAACCTGCGGCCCGAAGGGCGCAACGGCCCCCTGGTGCGCACCCTCAGCAGCCATGTCGCCTACTACCAGCGCTGGGCCAAGACCTGGGAGTTCCAGGCACTGCTCAAGGCCCGCCCGGTGGCCGGCGACCCCGCCCTCGGCGAGGAGTACGTCGCCGCCCTGAACCCGATGGTCTGGCAGGCCGCCGAGCGCGAGAACTTCGTCGGCGACGTGCAGAAGATGCGCCGCCGCGTCGTCGAGAACATCCCCGTCGCCGAGGTCGAGCGCGAGCTGAAGCTGGGCCCGGGCGGTCTGCGGGACGTCGAGTTCGCCGTCCAGCTGCTGCAGCTGGTGCACGGGCGCGCCGACGCGTCGCTGCGCAGCGGGACCACCCTGGACGCCCTGAAGTCGCTCGCCGAGGGCGGCTACGTCGGCCGCGCGGACGCCACCCAGCTCGACGAGGCGTACCGCTTCCTGCGCTCCATGGAGCACCGCATCCAGCTCCACCGGCTGCGCCGCACCCACCTCGTCCCCGAGAGCGAGGCCGACCTGCGCCGCCTCGGCCGCTCCCTCGGCCTGCGCACCGACCCGGTGGCCGAGCTCACCCGCGAGTGGAAGCGGCACACCTCCGTCGTACGGCGGCTGCACGAGAAGCTGTTCTACCGGCCGCTGCTCGACGCGGTCGCCCAACTGGCACCGGGCGAGGCCCGGCTGAGCCCCGAGGCGGCCCGGGAGCGCCTGGTCGCCCTCGGGTACGCCGACCCGGCCGCCGCGCTGCGTCACCTGGAGGCCCTGGCCTCCGGCGTCACCCGCAAGGCCGCCATCCAGCGCACCCTGCTGCCCGTGCTGCTCGGCTGGTTCGCGGACTCCGCCGACCCGGACGCGGGCCTGCTCAACTTCCGCAAGGTGTCGGACGCGCTCGGCAAGACCCCGTGGTACCTGCGGCTGCTGCGGGACGAGGGGGCGGCGGCGGAGAACCTCGCCCGCGTGCTGTCGGCCGGGCGGCTCGCCCCCGACCTGCTGATGCGGGCGCCCGAGGCCGTGGCCCTGCTCGGCGAGGGCGACGGGGGCGGCCTCGAGCCGCGCGACCGGGCCCAGCTGGAGCAGGAGATCCTCGCCGCGGTGGGCCGCGCCGAGAGCGCCGAGCAGGCGGTCACGGCGGCCCGTGGCGTACGGCGCCGTGAGCTGTTCCGTACCGCCGCCGCCGACATCGTGGGCTCCTACGGCACCGAGGCCCAGCCGGCCGAGGCCGACCAGGGCCCGCTCGTGGACCGGGTGGGCGGCGCCGTGTCGGATCTGACCGCGGCGACCCTGGCGGGCACTCTGCGCGCCGTGGTGCGCGAGGGATGGGGCGAGACCCTGCCGACCCGGTTCGCGGTGATCGGCATGGGCCGGTTCGGCGGGCACGAACTGGGCTACGGCTCCGATGCGGACGTGCTGTTCGTGCACGAGCCGTGGGAGGACGCCGACGAGCGGGAGGCCGCCGAGGCGGCGAACCGTGTCGTCGCCGAGATGCGGCGGCTGCTGCAGATCCCGAGTGCCGATCCGCCGCTGCTGATCGACGCCGGTCTGCGGCCGGAGGGCAAGTCCGGGCCGCTGGTGCGGACGATGAAGTCGTACGAGGCCTACTACCGGCGCTGGTCCCTGGTGTGGGAGTCGCAGGCGCTGCTGCGCGCCGAACCCGTCGCGGGGGACGAGGACCTCGGGCGCCGGTTCGTGGAGCTGATCGATCCGCTGCGGTACCCGCGGGCCGGGCTGGGCGAGGACGGGGTGCGGGAGATCCGGCGTCTGAAGGCGCGCATGGAGGGCGAGCGACTGCCGCGCGGCGCCGACCCCAAACTGCACACCAAGCTCGGACCCGGCGGACTGTCCGACGTGGAGTGGACGGTCCAGCTGCTGCAAATGCGGCACGGCGCGGCCGAGGCGGGACTGCGGACGCCCCGCACCCGCGAGGCGCTGACGGCGGCACGGCAGGCCGGGCTCATCGGTGCGGAGGACGCCTCGGTCCTCGACGAGGCCTGGGTGCTGGCCACCCGGGTGCGCAACGCCGTGATGCTGGTGCGGGGCCGGGCGGGCGACACGTTCCCGTCGGAACCGCGGGAGCTGGCGGCCGTGGGGCGCTACCTGGGCTACGGGCCGGGCCAGGTGGGCGCCATGCTGGACGCGTACCGGCGGACCGCCCGGCGGGCGCGGGGCGTGGTGGAGGAGCTGTTCTACGGGGCGTAGCCGGGCCGGACCGGGACCGCCGGCCGGGAACCCGGAAAACCGGCGCCCGCGTCTGCGGCCCGATCCGTCGGACAGGCCCTACGCCTTCGTCGGCAGCCAGGCCGGCTTCCCCGTCCGCACCGGAGCCAGGCGCGGCAGGGCGTGCGGCAGTGCGCCGTACCACGCGCGCGCCACCGTGAAACCGAAGGACAGACACAGCACACCGCCGACGGCGTCCAGCCAGAAGTGGTTGGCGGTGGAGACGATGACCACCAGGGTGGACACCGGGTAGAGCAGGCCCAGGACGCGCGCCCAGGGGACGGCGGCCAGGGCGAAGACGGTCAGACCGCACCACAGGGACCAGCCGATGTGCATGGAGGGCATCGCGGCGTACTGGTTGGACATGTGCTTCAGGTCGCCGGAGGCCATCGAGCCCCAGGTGTGGTGGATCCGCACCGTGTCGACGAAGACGCCGCCGGTCATCAGCCGTGGCGGCGCCAGTGGAAACAGGTAGTAGCCGAGCAGCGCGACACCCGTCGTCGCGAACAGGGCCATTCGGGTGGCCGCGTAACGGCCGGGGTGGCTGTGGTAGAGCCAGACCAGGACACCCAGCGTGACCACGAAGTGCAGGGTCGCGTAGTAGTAGTTCATGCCGATGATCAGCCAAGTCACCGCGTTCACGGCATGGTTCACCGACTGTTCGACGGCGATGCCGAGTTGGTGCTCCGTACGCCAGATCCAGTCGGCGTTGCGCAGCGCCTCGGCCTTCTGCTCCGGGACCGCGTTGCGGATCAGCGAGTACGTCCAGTAACTCACCCCGATCAGCAGGATCTCGAACCACAGCCGCGGCCGACGGGGTGTGCGCAGCCGGCGCGACAGGCGTTGCCCTGCCTCCTCCGCGACGGGCCCTGGAACGGCCTCTTGGGGCCCTTCCAGTCTCGTCACGGTCCTGTCACCCATGGGCACAGAGTCTGCCAGAAAAGCCATCTTGCCCCGATCATCCCCTGGTCGGGTCCAGGCCGCACGTCGTCCGCCCGTGAGGCCGCGGGATGCTCCTGCCGACGCGGTGACGGATGCGGGGATCCTCCGCCTCACGGGCGATTGCAGTCCTGCGGGCGGTTGGGACTCTCCGCCTTACGGGTGATTGCCGACCTACGGGCGATTCCGGTCCCCGGGGGCAGAAGCCGTCGAACCGCGCACCACCAGCTCCGGCATGAAGACGAACTCGCTGTGCGGCGCGGGCGTCCCGCCGATCTCCTCCAGCAGCGTACGCACCGCCGCCTGGCCCATCGCCGGGACCGGCTTGCGGATCGTCGTCAGGGGCGGATCGGTGAACGCGATCAGCGGGGAGTCGTCGAAGCCCACCACGGAGACGTCCCGGGGCACTTCGAGGCCCCGCTGCCGGGCCGCCCGTATCGCTCCGAGCGCCATCATGTCGCTGGCGCACACCACTGCGGTGCAGTCCCGCTCGATGAGCGCGCCGGCGGCGGCCTGGCCGCCCTCCAGGGTGTAGAGCGAGTGCTGGACGAGTCGCGTCTCGATGTCCTCCGGGTTCAGGCCCAGCTGGTCCTGCATCGCACGGACGAAGCCCTCGATCTTGCGCTGGACCGGCACGAACCGCTTCGGCCCGAGGGCCAGTCCGATCCGCGTGTGGCCGAGGGACGCCAGGTGCGTCACCGCCAGCGTCATCGCCGCCCGGTCGTCCGGGGAGATGAACGGCGCCTGGACCTTCGGCGAGAAGCCGTCCACGAGCACGTACGGCACGCCCTGCGCCCGCAGCCGCTCGTAGCGCTCCATGTCGGCCGTGGTGTCCGCGTGCAGCCCGGAGACGTAGATGATTCCGGCGACCCCGCGGTCCACCAGCATCTCGGTGAGCTCGTCCTCCGTGGACCCGCCCGGGGTCTGGGTGGCGAGCACCGGGGTGTAGCCCTGACGGGTGAGTGCCTGGCCGATGACCTGGGCCAGGGCCGGGAATATCGGGTTCTCCAGCTCCGGGGTGATCAGGCCCACCAGGCCCTCGCTGCGCTGGCGCAGCCGCACGGGGCGCTCGTAGCCCAGGACGTCGAGTGCGGCCAGCACGGACTGGCGGGTGGTGGAGGCGACGCCCGGCTTCCCGTTGAGGACGCGGCTGACGGTCGCTTCGCTCACCCCCGCCTGAGCAGCGATGTCGGCAAGCCGTGTGGTCACAGGATTGGACTGTACCGGTCGGGTGGTCATCGCGTTCCTCGTGTTCTGGTCGGCGTACCGGTCCGCAACGGGATGATTCTCCCGCCCGCCCCCGTATGGCAAGAGCTTGCAGAGTCTTGCACAAGTGAGCGATCCCCGCCGAACCGTGTGGAATCAAGGGGGGAGCTTGTCCCGCCGAGATCACGGCGGGGTAACTCTCATGATCCCTTGCACTTTTTTTCTGCAAGGTCTTTCGTCGGGCTTACAACGCTGTTACGTTCACCGTCGCCCGGCGGTCGCATTGGCGCAGTCGGCAAGTCGGCAGGGGCGGCAGACGGGACCGGCCCCTGTTCACGGGCTTTCACCCTCAAGGAGAACTCATGCGGCGTGGCATAGCGGCCAGCGCGCTGGTGGCGTCCCTCGCCCTCGCGGCGACGGCGTGCGGCGGGAGCGGCAACGGTGGCAAGGCCGACGGCCCGGTGACCATCACCTGGTGGGACACCTCCAACGCCACGAACGAGGCGCCGACGTACCAGGCCCTGGTCAAGCAGTTCGAGGCGGCCAACAAGAACATCAAGGTCAAGTACGTCAACGTCCCCTTCGACCAGGCCCAGAACAAGTTCGACACGGCCGCCGGCTCCAAGGGCGCCCCGGACGTGCTGCGTTCCGAGGTCGGCTGGACCCCCGCCTTCGCCAAGAAGGGCTACTTCCTGCCGCTGGACGGCACCGAGGCCCTCGCGGACCAGGGCAAGTTCCAGCCCAGCCTGCTCAAGCAGGCCCAGTACGACGGCAAGACCTACGGCGTGCCGCTGGTCACCGACACCCTCGCGCTGGTCTACAACAAGGCCCTGTTCAAGAAGGCCGGCATCACCGACGCCCCCAAGACCTGGGACGAGCTGAAGGCCGACGCCGCCAAGATCGACGCCAAGGAGAAGGTGTACGGCTACTGGGGCTCCACTCAGGCCTACTACGCCCAGACCTTCCTCTACGGCGAGGGCACCGACACCGTCGACGCCTCCGCGAAGAAGATCACCGTCCACTCGGCCGCCGCGAAGAAGGCCTACGGCACCTGGCTGAGCCTCTTCTCCGGGCAGGGCCTGCACAAGGCCGACACCACCGCCGACGCCTACGCCCACATCCAGGACGCGTTCGTCAGCGGCAAGGTCGCCGCGATCATCCAGGGCCCCTGGGAGATCACGAACTTCTACAAGGGCTCGGCCTTCAAGGACAAGTCCAACCTCGGCATCGCCACCGTCCCGGCCGGCTCCAGCGGCAAGGGGGGTGCCCCGACCGGCGGGCACAACCTGTCGATCTACGCCGGCTCGGACAAGGCCCACCAGGAAGCGGCCCTGAAGTTCGTGAACTTCATGACCTCGGCGAAGTCCCAGGAGACGATCGCCCTGAAGAACTCCACGCTGCCCACGCGCGGCGACGCCTACACCGCCCAGGTCAAGGCCGACCCCGGCATCGCGGGCTACCAGGCCGTGCTCCCCGCCGCCCAGCCGCGCCCGGCGCTGCCCGAGTACAGCTCCCTGTGGACCCCGCTCGACACCGAGCTGGCCAGTGTGGCAGGCGGCAAGGAGTCCCTGGACAAGGGCCTGAGCAACGCCGAACTGGCGATGGCCAAGCTGGTCCCCGACTTCAGCAAGTGAGCCCGCGTGGCCGCCGGATCCTCCCCCACCGCAAGGGGGAGGGATCCGGCGGCCACCGGCCTGTGCCCGGGCCCGCCCCCTGATCCGCAGACCCCAAGAAGGTTGTCGAACCATGACAGTCGCCATCGACCGCGCGACCGGCAAGCGCCGCGGTGACCGCGCGCCGCGGCCCGGCCTGGGCCGGCGCATCAAGAACGGGTACCAGAAGCACTGGTACGCCTACGCCATGATCGCCCCGGTGGTCGTGGTGCTCGGTGGACTCGTGTTCTACCCCCTGGTGTACGGCTTCTACCTCACCCTCACCGACGCCAACAGCCTGAACACCGCCCGCACGATCGGCGTCAACCACATCGACGCCACGTACAAGTTCATCGGGCTCGACAACTACAAGGACGTCCTGTTCGGCCCGACCTCGTACGACCGCTTCTGGTCGCACTTCGTCTGGACGATCGTGTGGACGGTGGTCTGCGTCACCCTGCACTACTTCATCGGCCTCGGCCTCGCGCTGCTGCTCAACCAGAAGTTCCGCGGACGTACCTTCTACCGTCTGGTCCTGGTGCTGCCCTGGGCCGTGCCCACCTTCGTCACCGTCTTCGGCTGGCGCTTCATGCTCGCCGACGGCGGCATCATCAACGCCGCCCTGCACGCGCTGCACCTGCCGCAGCCGCAGTGGCTGGAGGACACCTTCTGGCAGCGGTTCGCCGCCATCATGGTCAACACCTGGTGCGGTGTGCCGTTCATGATGCTGTCGCTGCTCGGCGGGCTGCAGGCCATCGACAGCTCGCTCTACGAGGCCGCCGAGATGGACGGCGCAAGCGCCTGGCAGCGCTTCCGGCACGTCACCCTCCCGGGCCTGAGGCCCGTCAGCTCCACCGTCGTACTCCTCGGCATCATCTGGACCTTCAACCAGTTCGCCATCATCTTCCTGCTGTTCGGCAACACCGCCCCGGACGCCCAGATCCTCGTCACCTGGGCCTACCAACTCGGCTTCGGGCAGCAGCCGCGTGACTTCGCACAGTCCGCCACCTACGGCATCCTGCTGCTGGCCATCCTGATCGTCTTCACCTCCTTCTACCGCCGCTGGCTGAACCGCAACGACCAGCAGCTCGCGATCTGAGGCAGGAGTTCCCATGAGTACGACCACCGTTGAGACCTCCGCCCCCACGGCCCCGGCGCCCGCCCCCGACACGCCGCGGCGCAGGCAGCGCCGGCGCGGGGAGCGCGGCCCCGCCGCTCGGCTCGCCTCCCACATCCTCCTGATCGTCGCGAGCCTGATCGCCTTCTTCCCGGTCGCCTGGCTGATCTTCCTGTCCCTCGGCCCGGACAAGGACGACTATCTGCACCCCGGCCAGATCTGGCACACCATGTCGCTGGACAACTACGCGTTCGTCCTGCGCCACTCGGGCTTCTTCGACTGGCTCGAGAGCTCGCTCGCGGTCACGCTGGGCACCACCCTCATCGGCCTGCTGATCTCCGCCACCAGTGGCTACGCGGTTTCCCGCATGCGCTTCCCGGGTTACAAGAAGTTCATGTGGGCCCTGCTGATCACCCAGATGTTCCCGATCGCGGTACTGATCGTGCCCATGTACCAGATCCTCTCGGACCTGGGGCTGATCGACACCTACCTGGGCCTGATCCTGGTCTACTGCACCACCGTCGTCCCCTACACGGCCTGGCTGCTGAAGGGGTACTTCGACACCATCCCCTTCGAGATCGACGAGGCGGGACGTGTCGACGGGCTCACGCCCTTCGGCACCTTCGTGCGGCTGATCCTGCCGCTGGCCAAGCCCGGCCTCGCCGTTGCCGCGTTCTACAACTTCCTCACCGCCTTCGGCGAGGTCGCCTTCGCCTCGACGTTCATGCTGAGCGACAACAAGTACACCTTCGCCGTCGGACTGCAGAGCTTCGTCAGCGAGCACGACGCCCAGCGCAACCTGATGGCCGCCACCGCGGTGCTGATCGCGATACCCGTGTCCGTGTTCTTCTACCTCGTGCAGAAGAACCTCGTGACCGGCCTCACCGCGGGCGGCACCAAGGGCTGACCCGCCCCAGGCCGGCCCTCTCCAGGGCCGGCCTTTCGTTCCGCAGGAAACGGCTCCCGCGCGCCTGTCCGCGCGGGTAGGCGGCCGCGGTGCCCTGCCCGCCCCGCTGTCACCGCGGCCGCCTCGTCACCTGCCGCCGTACACCCACGCCACCATGACCCGACCGTTACGCACCAAGGACGCCATGAGCCAGCACTCCGCCGACCCGGCACCGAGCTCCCTTTCCGAGTCAGCTGTCGCCACCGTCGCCCCGCATCGCGACTGGTGGCGGGACGCGGTGATCTACCAGGTCTATCCGCGCAGCTTCGCCGACAGCAACGGCGACGGCATGGGCGACCTGGAGGGCGTACGTTCCAGACTCCCGTACCTGCGCGACCTCGGCGTGGACGCCGTGTGGCTCAGCCCCTTCTACGCCTCGCCGCAGGCCGACGCCGGCTACGACGTCGCCGACTACCGCGCCGTGGACCCCATGTTCGGCAACCTCCTGGACGCCGACGCGCTGATCCGGGACGCCCACGAGCTGGGCCTGCGGATCATCGTCGACCTGGTTCCGAACCACTCCTCCGACCAGCACGAGTGGTTCAAGCGGGCGCTCGCCGAGGGCCCCGGCTCCCCGCTGCGGGAGCGTTACCACTTCCGCCCCGGCAAGGGGAAGAACGGCGAACTCCCGCCCAACGACTGGGAGTCCATCTTCGGCGGCCCGGCCTGGACCCGCGTCACCGAACCGGACGGCGCCCCGGGCGAGTGGTACCTCCACCTCTTCGCACCCGAGCAGCCCGACTTCAACTGGGACCACCCGGCGGTCGGCGACGAGTTCCGCTCCATCCTGCGCTTCTGGCTCGACATGGGAGTCGACGGCTTCCGCATCGACGTGGCCCACGGCCTGGTGAAGGCGGACGGCCTGCCGGACCTGGGAACCCACGACCAGCTGAAGCTGCTGGGCAACGACGTCATGCCGTTCTTCGACCAGGACGGCGTGCACGCCATCTACCGGCAGTGGCGCCACATCCTCGACGAGTACTCCGGCGAGAGGATCTTCGTGGCCGAGGCGTGGACCCCGACCGTCGAGCGAACCGCCCTCTACGTCCGTCCCGACGAACTGCACCAGGCCTTCAACTTCCAGTACCTGGGCACCGACTGGGACGCGAAGGAACTCCGTACGGTCATCGACCGCACCCTGGAGGCCATGCGCCCGGTCGGCGCCCCCGCCACCTGGGTACTCTCCAACCACGACGTGACCCGGCACGCCACCCGCTTCGCCAACCTGCCCGGTCTCGGAACCCAGATCCGCACGGCCGGCGACCGCGAACTCGGTCTGCGCCGTGCCCGCGCGGCCACGCTGCTGATGCTGGCGCTGCCCGGTTCGGCGTACGTCTACCAGGGCGAGGAGCTCGGCCTGCCGGACGTCGTGGACCTGCCGGACGAGGTGCGCCAGGACCCTGCGTACTTCCGGGGCGAGGGCCAGGACGGCTTCCGTGACGGCTGCCGGGTGCCGATCCCGTGGACCCGCACCGGCTCCTCCTACGGCTTCGGCAGTGGTGGCAGCTGGCTCCCGCAGCCCGCGGCGTGGGGCGAGCTGAGCGTGCAGGCCCAGCAGGGCGTGCCCGGCTCCACCCTCGAGCTGTACCGGGCCGCGCTCGCCACCCGCCGTGCTCACCCCGACCTGGGCGCGGGCGACGCGGTGGAGTGGCTGCGGGCGCCCGAGGGCGTCCTCGCGTTCAGGCGCGGCGAGTTCGTGTGCGTGGCGAACACGACCGGGGAGTCGGTGACCACCCCGGCCTACGGCCGTGTCCTGATCGCCAGCGGCGAGCTGACGGAGGCGGACGGCGAGACCAAGGTGCCCGCCGACACGACGGTGTGGTGGGCCACCGCCTGATCCGGGGCGGGTCCGCCGGCCCACCTTCACATCAACTGCACAACGGCCCGCTGCCCTTGGGGTGGCGGGCCTTCTACTATCTGCGGACAGTTGCTTGCTGAACTTTTCAGCAAGAGCCTTCAACGAAGAAGGAAACCCCACATGGCCATCCGCAGACCCCTTGCGGGCGCCCTCGCCCTCGCGGCCGCCGCAACGGCCGCCCTGGCGACGCCCGCCGCCGCCTCCCCGCCCGGCACCAAGGACGTCACCGCCGTCCTCTTCGAGTGGAACTACGCCTCCGTCGCCAAGGAGTGCACGAACGCCCTCGGCCCGGCCGGTTACGGCTACGTCCAGGTCTCCCCGCCCGCCGAGCACATACAGGGCTCGCAGTGGTGGACGTCGTACCAGCCGGTGAGCTACCGGATCGCCGGGCGGCTCGGTGACCGCGCGTCCTTCCAGAACATGGTCGCCACCTGCCACGCGGCCGGTGTGAAGGTCGTCGTCGACACGGTGATCAACCACATGTCGTCGGGCAGCGGCACCGGCACCGGCGGCTCCTCGTACACGAAGTACGACTACCCCGGCCTGTACTCGGTCTACGACTTCGACGACTGCACCGCCCAGGTCACCAACTACCAGGACCGCTGGAACGTCCAGCACTGCGAACTGGTGGGCCTCGCCGACCTCGACACCGGCGAGGAGTACGTCCGCAAGACCATCGCGGGCTACATGAACGACCTGCTCGGCCTCGGCGTCGACGGCTTCCGCATCGACGCGGCCAAGCACATACCGGCGGAGGACCTGGCCAACATCAAGTCCCGGCTGACGAACCCGAACGCCTACTGGAAGCAGGAGGTCATCTACGGCGCGGGCGAGGCGGTCCAGCCGGCCGAGTACACGGGCAACGGCGACGTCCAGGAGTTCCGCTACGCCTACGACCTCAAGCGGGTCTTCACCAACGAAAAGCTCGCCTACCTGAACAACTACGGTGAGGGCTGGGGCTATCTGAGCAGCTCGGTGGCCGGCGTCTTCGTCGACAACCACGACACCGAGCGCAACGGCTCGACCCTCAACTACAAGGACGGCGCCGACTACACCCTGGCCAACGTCTTCATGCTGGCCTGGCCGTACGGCGCCCCCGACATCAACTCCGGGTACGAGTGGTCCGACACGAACGCGGGGCCGCCCGGCAACGGTGCGGTGACGGCCTGCTGGCAGGACGGCTGGAAGTGCCAGCACGCCTGGCCGGAGATCAGGTCCATGGTCGCCTTCCGCAACGCCACCCGCGGCCAGGCGGTGACCAACTGGTGGGACGACGGCAACAACGCCATCGCCTTCGGCCGCGGAAACAAGGGCTTCGTGGCCATCAACCACGAGTCGGGCGCACTGACGCGCACCTACCAGACCTCGCTGCCCGCGGGCACGTACTGCAACGTGCAGAACAACACGGCAGTGACGGTGAACGGTTCGGGCCAGTTGACGGCGACGCTGGGTGCGAACACGGCGCTGGCCGTCTACTCCGGCAAGTCCGGCTGCTGACCTGTTCGGCGAGGCCGCCCGGCAGGCACCGGGCCCGGCGGGCCGGGCGGCTCTGCAAATACTTACCGATGCTTTCAAGACTCTTGCTGTAAACCTTTCGGCGGCGATACCGTCGCGCGGGCGCCCGGTCAACGGCCTTCCCAACGGCCCGGGGGGCGGACCCATTTGAGCCGCAGTCGCAAGGAGTTCACGCCTGTGATACCGAGATGGCCGGCGCCCGGCAGGCGCCGCACCCCGCACCGGAGGAGAGCAGCGGCCGTCGCCGTGGCCGCCCTCACGGCAGCGTTCCTCCAGCCCCTCGCGGCGCGGGCCGAGACCCCGCCGGCGCCCCCCTCGGACGCGAGGCTCGCCGCCGAGCCCGCCCGGCACGACGACACCCGCGAGCAGTTCTACTTCGTCATGCCGGATCGTTTCGCCAATGGCGACACGTCCAACGACCGGGGCGGCCTGACCGGTTCACGCCTGGCCACCGGCTACGACCCCACCGACAAGGGCTTCTACCAGGGCGGTGACCTCAAGGGCCTGACCGGGCGGCTCGACTACATCAAGGGCCTGGGCACCACGGCCATCTGGCTCGCCCCGGTCTTCAAGAACCAGCCCGTGCAGGGCACCGGCAGCAACGCCTCGGCCGGCTACCACGGTTACTGGATCACCGACTTCACCAAGGTCGACCCGCACTTCGGCACCAACAAGGACCTGGAAACCCTCATCGCCAAGGCACACGCCAAGGGCATGAAGGTCTTCTTCGACGTCATCACCAACCACACCGCCGACGTCGTCGACTACGAGGGCCAGTCCCACGACTACCTCTCCAAGGGCGCCTTCCCGTACCTGACCAAGGACGGCCGCCCCTTCGACGACGCCGACTACGCGGACGGCACCAAGAAGTTCCCCGCCGTCGGCACGAGCTCCTTCCCGCGCACGCCGACCGTCCCGGCCGCCGAGAAGGACCTCAAGGTCCCGTCGTGGCTCAACGACCCGACGATGTACCACAACCGCGGCGACTCGACCTACGCCGGTGAGAACGCGACCTACGGCGACTTCTCCGGCCTCGACGACCTGTGGACCGAGCGTCCCGAGGTCGTCAGGGGCATGGAGAAGATCTACCAGCGCTGGGTCAAGGACTTCGGCGTCGACGGCTTCCGGATCGACACGGTCAAGCACGTCGGCATGGAGTTCTGGACCCAGTGGGCGACGGCGCTGGACAGGTACGCCGCCGCGCAGGGCCGCAGGAACTTCTTCATGTTCGGCGAGGTCTACTCCGCCGACACCTCCGTGACCTCCCCGTACGTCACCCAGGGCCGCCTCGACGCCACACTCGACTTCCCCTTCCAGGACGCCGCCCGCTCCTACGCCTCCCAGGGCGGCAGCGCGAGGAAACTGGCGAGCGTCTTCGGCGCCGACTACAAGTACACGACGGACAAGGCCAACGCCTACGAGCAGGTCACCTTCCTCGGCAACCACGACATGGGCCGCATCGGCTACTTCCTGAAGCAGGACAACCCGAAGGCGACCGACGCCGAGCTGCTCGCCAAGGACCGGCTCGCCAACGAGCTGATGTTCCTCAGCCGCGGCAACCCGGTCGTCTACTACGGCGACGAGCAGGGCTTCACCGGCTCCGGCGGCGACAAGGACGCCCGCCAGACGATGTTCGCCTCCCGGGTCGCCGACTACCTCGACGACGACGAGATCGGCACCGACCGCACCCACGCGAGCGACTCCTACGACCCGGACGCACCGCTGTACCGGCAGATCGCCCGGCTGGCGAAGCTGCGCAAGGACAACCCGGCGCTGACCGACGGGGTCCAGACGGAGCGGTACGCGGCGGACGGGCCCGGCATCTACGCCTTCACCCGCACGGACGCCAGGTCCGGCGCCGAGTACGTCGTCGCCCTCAACAACGCCGGCGAGGCCAGGACGGCGACCTTCGCGACGGGCTCGGCCGGCATGACCTACCGGGGCGTCTACGGGACCACCGGCTCCGTGCGGTCCGACGCCGGCAACCAGGTCACCCTCACCGTCCCGGCCGGATCCACCCTCGTCCTCAGGGCGGCGGGCAGGCTCGCCCGGCCCGCCACCGAGCCGGCCATCACCCTCGCGGCACCCCCCGAGGGCGCCACCGGCACCGTGGGCCTCGGCGCCGACGTCACCGGCGGCGGGCTCAACCGGGTCGTCTTCGCCGCCCAGGTCGGCAACGCCCCCTGGAAGGTGCTCGGCTCCGCCGACCACGCCCCCTACAAGGTCACGCAGACCCTCGCCAAGAACGTCCCGGCCGGGACCACGCTGCGCTACAAGGCGGTCGTCGTCGACTCGGCGGGCCGGACGGCGAGCGCCCTGGCCACCTCCACCACCGGTACCCCGCCGGCCCCCGAGGTTCCCACGGCGAGCTCCCGCGACTACGCGATCGTCCACTACAGGCGCACCGACGGCGACTACGCGAACTGGGGCCTGTACGCCTGGGGCGACCTCGCCGACGGCGAGTCGACCACCTGGCCGAACAGCCACCCGTTCATCGGCCGGGACGCCTACGGAGCCTTCGCCTACGTCAAGCTGAAGCCCGGCGCCTCGAACGTCGGCTTCCTCGTCATCGACAAGGACGGCAACAAGGACGTCTCCGCCGACCGGACGATCGACGTCACCAGGGCGGGCGAGGTCTGGATCGAGCAGGGCAAGGAGGCCGTACAGACCCAGCGGCCCGGCTACCCGCCGCAGGACACCACCAAGGCGGTCGTCCACTACCACCGGGCCGACGGGAACTACGACGGCTGGGGCCTGCACGTGTGGACCGGGGCCGCCCACCCCACCGACTGGTCGAACCCCCTCGAGCCGGTGAAGACTGACAGCTATGGCGCGGTCTTCGAGGTACCGCTCAGCGACGGTGCCACCAGCCTCAGCTACATCGTCCACAAGGGCGACGAGAAGGACCTCCCGGCCGACCAGTCGCTGGACCTCAAGGCCGACGGCCATGAGGTGTGGCTGTTGAACGGCCAGGACAAGCACCTGCTGCCGCAGCCCACCGGCAGTGCGGCCGCCGTGGACCCGGCCACTTCCAAGGCGGTCTGGATCGACCGGAACACGGTCGCGTTCAACGGCGTCGACGGCGCCGCCTCCACCCAGCTGGTCTACTCCCACGACGGCTCGATCAGCGCCAAGGACGGGACGCTGACCAGCGACGACGAGCGCTGGCTGCGGCTGACGAAGACCACGCTCAGCGACGCCCAGAAGGCCAGGTTCCCGCACCTGAAGGACTACTCCGCCTGGTCCGTCGACCCCCGCGACCGGGCCCGGGTCCAGGAGGCGCTGCGCGGTCAGGTCGTCGCCTCCCAGCGGGCCGCGAACGGCGCGGTGCTGGCGGCGACCGGCGTTCAGCTCGCCGGCGTACTCGACGACCTCTACTCCGGCGCGACGAAGGCGCAGCTCGGTCCGGTGTTCCACGACGGCCGCCCCACGCTGTCCGTGTGGGCGCCGACGGCGCAGAGCGTCCGGCTCGAGCTCGGCGGCTCCACCGTCGGGATGCACCGTGACGACACCACCGGCGTCTGGTCCGTCACCGGCCCCGCCTCCTGGAAGAACAAGCCCTACCGCTATGTGGTGAAGGTCTGGGCGCCGACCGTCCGCGAGATCGTCACCAACAAGGTCACCGACCCCTACTCGCTGGCCCTGACCGCGAACTCCGAGCGCAGCCTGGTCGTCGACCTCGGCGACCGCTCGCTGGCGCCGAGCGGCTGGGCGAACCTGGCCAAGCCCAGGGCCGTACCGCTGCGGGACGCGCAGATCCAGGAGCTGCACGTCCGGGACTTCTCGGTCGCCGACAAGACCGTCCCGGCCAAGGACCAGGGCACCTACCTGGCCTTCACCGACAAGAACAGCGACGGCTCGAAGCATCTGCGGCAGCTGGCCAAGGCCGGCACGTCGTACGTCCACCTGCTGCCGGCCTTCGACATCGCCACCATCCCGGAGAAGAAGGCCGACCAGGCCACCACCGACTGCGACCTGGCCTCCTACCCGGCGGACTCCGACCAGCAGCAGGCGTGTGTGGCGAAGATCGCCGCCAAGGACGCCTACAACTGGGGCTACGACCCGTACCACTACACGGTCCCGGAGGGCTCCTACGCCACCGACCCGGACGGCACGGCCCGCACGGTCCAGTTCCGGCAGATGGTCAAGGCGCTCAACCAGGACGGCCTGCGGGTGGTCATGGACGTCGTCTACAACCACACGGCGGCCAGCGGGCAGGCGGACACGTCCGTGCTCGACCGGATCGTGCCGGGCTACTACCAGCGGCTTCTCGCGGACGGCTCGGTGGCCAACAGCACCTGCTGCTCCAACACCGCGCCCGAGAACGCCATGATGGGCAAGCTGGTGGTCGACTCGATCGTCACCTGGGCCAGGCAGTACAAGGTCGACGGCTTCCGTTTCGACCTCATGGGCCACCATCCGAAGGCCAACATCCTCGCCGTCCGCAAGGCGCTCGACGCGCTGACCCCGAAGAAGGACGGCGTCGACGGGAAGAAGATCATCCTCTACGGCGAGGGCTGGAACTTCGGCGAGGTCGCGAACGACGCCCGTTTCGTGCAGGCCACGCAGAAGAACATGGCCGGAACCGGCATCGCGACCTTCTCCGACCGGGCCCGTGACGCGGTGCGCGGCGGGGGCCCCTTCGACGCGGACCCGGGTGTCCAGGGCTTCGCGTCCGGGCTGTACACCGACCCCAACTCCTCCACCGCCAACGGCACCGAGGCCGAGCAGAAGGCCCGCCTGCTGCACTACCAGGACCTCATCAAGGTCGGCCTGAGCGGAAACCTCGCGAAGTTCCGCTTCACCGACACCGACGGCAAGGAGGTCACCGGTGCGGAGGTCGACTACGGTGGTGCGCCCGCCGGGTACGCGGACGCCCCCGGCGACGCCCTCGCCTACGTCGACGCGCACGACAACGAGTCCCTCTTCGACGCCCTCGCCTACAAGCTGCCGAAGGACACCCCGGCGGCCGACCGCGCCCGCATGCAGGTCCTGGCGATGGCGACGGCGGCCCTCTCGCAGGGGCCGAGCCTGTCCCAGGCCGGCTCCGACCTGCTGCGTTCGAAGTCGCTGGACCGCAACTCCTTCGACAGCGGCGACTGGTTCAACGCCATCCACTGGAACTGCGCGGACGGCAACGGCTTCGGGCGCGGGCTGCCGATGGCGGCCGGCAACCAGTCCAAGTGGCCCTACGCCAAGCCGCTGCTGAGCTCGGTCGGGGTGGGCTGCCCGCAGATCGACGCCGCCTCGGCCGCCTACCGGGACCTGCTCCGGATCCGTACGAGGGAGAAGGCCTTCTCCCTCGCCACCGCCGAGCAGGTGCAGTCGCAGCTCGCCTTCCCGCTCTCCGGCAAGGACGAGACACCGGGCGTGATCACCATGCGGCTCGGTGACCTGGTCGTGGTGTTCAACGCGACGCCCCAGCGGCAGGAGCAGCGCGTCCCGGCGCTCGCCGGAACGCACTACAGGCTGCACCCGGTGCAGGCGTCCGGTGCCGACCCGGTCGTGAAGAACTCGTCCTACGCGTCGGCCACGGGCACCTTCACGGTCCCGGCCCGCACGGTGGCGGTGTTCTCCCGGGGCGCCTGACGGCGCACCGCGACGGTGGGGCCGGGTCCGCAACAGGGCCCGGCCCCACCCCGTGCGGGCGGGAGACAGCGGGGGAAGACACCCGGGGAGAGGCACTCGGGAAGGGGCGGTACGGCGAACTAGGGTGAGCCCTGTCGTCGTAGAACAGGAGTGCCCATGCCGCAGATCACCGTCGACTACTCCGCCCGGCTCGCGGAGGACTTCGACCGTCCCGGATTCGCCAGGGCGCTCCATGCCGCCACCGCGGAGATCGCGGCAGCCAGGCTCCCGGCCTGCAACACGCAGTTCCGCCGCACCGAGGACACCGTGGTCGGCGCGGACGACGAGGGGCACGCCATCGTGCACGTCTTGATCGGCCTGCTGGCCGGGCGCACGCCGGAAGCGAAGGCACGGCTCGCCGAGACCGCGCTGGAACTGCTGCGCCAGCACCTGAAGCCCACCGGGGGACTGGCGCTGCACGCCTCGGCCGAGGTGCGCGACCTCGACCCGTCGTACCGGAAGTTCGACGCCTGAGTCGTCAGGACGACAGGGCGATCAGCCGGGCGACCAGGTCTCCGAAGGGGCCGTCGGCCGGCTCGTCCTTGAGCATGCGGCGCACCACCGCGGCCATCTCCTCGTCATAGGCGGCGCTGACGGCCGCGAGCGCGCCGAAGTCGTGCACCAACTGGTTCTCCAGCTCGGCGCGTGGGATGCGCCGACCGTCCAGCCAGATCAACGCGGTTGACTCCGCGAGCGAGATCCAGGAGCGGACGATCAGTTCCAGTCGGGCCGGCGGATTCTCGATGTCCAGATGCGAAAGCATTTGGTCATACGCAGCCTGGCGCACCGAGTTGATGAGGGCGTTGGTCGTCGAGGAGCCGACCGCCGGTCCGCCGCGCATCAGGGCCGAGAAACCGGGCCCGTGCTCGTCGACGAAGTCGAAGAACCGGTGCATCACACGCAGCAGCCGTGCCCCCAGGGGGCCGTCGTGCGGCTCGGCGAACCGGGCCGCGAGATCGTCCGAGGCGCGCTTCAACGCGGCCTCGTACAGGCTGAGTTTCCCGGGAAAGTAGTGGTAGACCAGCGGGCGCGAGATGCCCGCGGCCGACGCTATCTCGTCGATGGAGACATCGTCGGGCGAGCGGCGGCTGAACAGTTCGAGGGCAACGCCGATCAACTGCTGCCGCCGCTCGTCGACTCCCAGTCTGCGGCGAACCCCGATAGTCATACGAACACCTTACCGATCGAATCCAGCCTCGAATGGACCGGATCGGTCGCAGTGTTCACATGGCTCCGTCATATGCCGGCACGGACGTTCACTGCGCGGCCCTGGCCCACCGGGGCCGCGCAGTGGTCCGTCCGGATCAGGGGAGCTTGACCGCCAGGAGGTCGACCGGCCGGATGTCCGGTGCCTCGCTGAGCATGGTCGGGGCGGCCTCCATCAGCGCGGCGGCGATCCTGCCCTGCAGGTGCCCCTGGCGTCCCTCCTCGTCGTCGAAGGTGTCGAAGATGCCGAAGGTCGTGGCGCTCTGCCGGAACGCGAACCAGGTCACCGTGTGGTCCTCCTGCCGCGCCAGCTGCAGCGCGTCGCGCAGCAGGGCCTCCACCCTGTCGGCATACTCGGGCTTGGCCTCGATCCGCGCCAGCAGTCCGAGCTTCGTCATGGTGCACTCCCGTGGTGTGGTCTTGGTGAAGGTGCGGTGCCGGTACCGGGCACCGGATCTCGTCCGGACACCCGAGAATCTAGGCCGCTCCCACCACCTCCCCCAGTGTCGGAAACGGCGTGTCCAATATCGTTTCCGTCATGGACGTGGCGCTTGTGGCATACGACGGCGTTTTTGACTCCGGGCTCTCCGCCCTCCTCGACGTGCTGGAGGCGGCGAACGCCATGCGGCACGAGCTGCCCCAGCCCCCGCCGGCCTGGAAGGTCACCACGATCGGCTTTCGCCGGCGCGTCCGGACCGGCGCGGGCCACACGGTCGAGACCGCACCCGTCACCTCGGCCGAGCGCGCCGATCTGCTGCTGGTGCCCGCACTGGCCGAACGGCGGCCGGACGCCTTGATCGCGCATGTCTCGGGCCCCGAATCGGCGCCCGTACGGCGCCTGGTGGCCGCGGCCCGCGAGGCCCGCACACCCGTCGCCTCCGCCTGCACGGGCACCTTCCTGCTGGCCGAGTCGGGCATCCTCGACGGCCGCTGCGCCACGACGAGCTGGTGGCTCGCACCGCACTTCCGCAAGCGCTACCCCGCGGTGACGCTCGACGAGACCCGCATGGTCACCGCATCCGACGGAGTGACCACCGCGGGTGCGGCCTTCGGGCACGTGGACCTCGCCCTGGCGGTCGTCCGGATGCGCAGTCCGGCCCTGGCCGACCTCGTCGCCCGCTATCTGGTCGTCGACGAACGCCCCTCGCAGGCCGCCTACACCATCTCCGCGGCGCTCGCCCAGAGCGACCCGACGCTGGCCGCCTTCGAACGCTGGGCCCGGGTCCACCTGGACCAGCCGGTCTCGATCGCCGACGGGGCGCGGGCCGTCGGCGTCAGCGAACGCACGCTCCAGCGGGCCGTGCGCCGCACACTCGGCACCTCACCCGTGCGCTTCGTCCAGGACCTGCGCGTCGAGCGCGCCTCGCACCTGCTGCGCACCACGGACCTGCCCCTGGAGGTCATCGCCCGCAAAGTCGGCTACGAACACGCCAACACCCTCCGTATCCTCCTGCGCGAACGCACAGGAGAGACGGCGAGCGCCCTGCGCGGGCGCTGACCCGCGCACGGACCGCCGCTCCAGCGGCCCGGCGAGTGTCGGCAACGCTCGTGAACGACACCCCCTAGCGCAGGCCGCCCACCTGCCTGCCGTCGTCCAGCGTCCCGTTCAGACCCGCCCGGGTGCCCTGCCTGGACCGGACGGCGAGCATGTTGCCCTCCGCGGAGGCATGGACACCGCCCGTCGTGGCGATCGACGCGGTGTTCTCGCTGCCCGCCGCGAGCAGATACCAGGAACCGGCCTGCGACCTCCACAGCACACCGGCCAGCACGTGCGGGTCGCGGGCGCCGCAGGCCGGCACGTCCTCGGCCCTGGCCGCGACCGCCCCGTACTTCACGCCCGGTGAGTGGAACTGGGCCAGTACCTGGGTGCCGGTGCCGCGCCAGGTCTCGGCCCGGGTGCACACCCACGCCGCCGAGCCGCTTTCGTCGGGCAGCGGCTGCTCGGCGTACTGCCAGGCGTTCACCGACCGGACCCCCTGGGAGCGCACGGCGGCCAGCGAGCACCCGAACGGGGCCCAGGCGCGCAGCCCCTCCGTGCCGGACGCCTCGTGCGGCGCGGCGGGACGGCCCGTGGTGAGGCGGGCGGGCACCAGATCGCCGAGGTCGGTCAGCAGGTGCGTACCGGAGCCGTCGGTCAGCTGCAGCGCGGTCCACGCGGTGCAGTCGCCGGTCCGTACGACGGGGTTGGCCAGCGGAGCGGCGACGCCGTCGTGCAGAGGCAGGTCCGTCGTCCCCGAGGCGGGCTTCAGCAGGTTCCGCTCGGCCGCCTTCCTCACCCACGGAGCCGTCAGGTAGCGGACGTTGCCGTCGGAGCGGCCGAGGACCACGGCGGCGGCCTCGGGGCCGGTGGCGCCGTCGACCCGGGCGAGGTCGAGCGCCGCTCCCGCCGTGGAACCCTTCGGCTCGGCGTAGCGGGCGATGCGCAGTCCGTCGTAGAGGACCACCACGAGCCCGTTGTCGACCTCGCCCGCGTACAGCAGTTGCGGCGGTCCGGACGGTCCGCCGGTCGCAGTGCCGGGGGTGGCCGAGACCCGCACCTCCTCGCCGGGCCGGGCCCAGACGGCCAGCGCGCGGCGCAGCAGCGCCGTGTCGCCGGTGAGGCCGCCGCGCGCGGGCCACACGGAGAAGTCCAGGCGGGCGGAGGTCTGCCAGGCGGTGGGGGCGATCCTGACGAGCCGGCCCGGATCGAGCGCGGCCTCGGCGGACGCGTTCTGCGCGTAGACGGGGGCGGCCGCGCCGTCCGGGCCCCAGCCGCCGTCGGGCAGCGCGACGAGGGCTCCGCACACGGCGAGCGCCGCGACGGCGGCGAGCGCGCCCCTGGTGTGCTGCCTGCGCCGCACCAGATCGGTGGGGCGGGCCTGCAACGAGCAGGGGTCGAACTCGGGGGAGTCGAGCAGCGTGTACTGGTCGGGGAGCCGGTCGGCCTCGGCCAGCGCGGCGGCCGGATCGTCCACCCCCGCGGCCGTCAGCACCTCGCGCACGGCGCTGTCCGGGAGCTTTTCCAGGCCGCGCAGGACGTAGGCGGCCCGGGCCGGCGCGGACAGGGACGCCAGCCGCTGGTCCAGGGCCAGTTCGTCGGCGCCGCCGGAGCGCGGGAACAGGCGCAGGCCCCAGACCTGGGGGAGCAGCGGCGGCAGTTGGGCACGCTTGGGCCAGGCCCGGCGCCGGAGCGGCAGGGCCGCCTCCAGCGCCGCACGGACCACCTGGAGGCGGACGAAGACGTACCCCGGCTCGGTGTCGGGGCCGCTCGACTGGGCCGGGATCGCGGAGGCCGAGGAGCGCCTCGGGGGCAGGGCGCGCTGGGTGAGGGCGTGCGCGGTCAGGACGCGCCGGTTGCGGCCGAGGCCCGGTGGCAGCACCAGATAGGCGAGCCGGACGAGCCTCGGGTAGTGCTCGACGAGCGCGGCCTCGGCCTGCTCGACGTCGACGACCGGCTCGGAGGCGGACGAGGGGCGCGGGGCGACATCCTGTGACTGCACGTTCAGCAGAACGAGCGAATCGGTCGACGGTCACCGCCCTCCGGCTGACCTCGGTGAATCCCGCGGGTCTCGCCTTCCCGGTCAGGGTTCCGGTGTCACCAGCAGCCGGGCGTAGTTCGCCATGGACCGCTGGTACCGCGGCAGATGGGGGGCGAGAGCGCCGAGGACGAGGGACAGGCCCTCGCGGTCGCGGCCGAGGCTGGACAGGCACAGTGCGAGGCACGCCCGGACAGCGTCGTCCAACTCGTCCGAGGGCGCGTCCAGTTCGGGTTCGAGCAGCCGCACGCCCTCCTCGGGCCGGCCGATGTTCCGCAGCGAGCTGGACAGCTGGATCCTGGCCCGGCGGCCCCGGTAACCGCTCAGCCCACGCGCCAGCGCCTCCCGGTACAGCGGCACCGCACGGTCCGAGTGTCCGGTCGAGTCCCAGGCACAGGCCTGCTCGAACGGACCGAGCGGGCTGTCGTCCGGCAACTCGGCGACCAGCGTGTCGATCAGCGCCCGGAAGTCGGCCCCCTGTGCCTCGGGGTATTCGTCGAAGCGGGCCCAGACGGCGGCCACGCGATCCTCCCAGTCCTGGTTCACCGGCCCACTCTCGCACACGCGTTCCCGCAGGGCAGCGGATTTGAGTGCCGTGCGCGTCACAGCCGTATCGAAGAGCGGGGCCCTCGCCGGGGCTCTCTGCGGCATGCTGCTGCTCCATGCCGCCGGCCCAGGCGCGCCCCCGGAGGCGAACCGAGCCGCCAGAAGAAAGCGACCGGAGGAACAGATGAGGTTGACCCGACCGATGCTCGCGCTGGCCGGCGCCGCGGTGATGCTGGCCCTGGCGGGCTGCGGCTCCGGCGGTGACGCGGCCGCGAAGGTGCCGCCCACGGCGACCGGCAGCCTGGAGAGCCTGGCCGCCGAGGTGAAGTGCAAGCCGAACATCCAGACCGACGCGGACACCATCCGCCAGGCGATCTGCACCAACTCCGACGGCAAGTTCGTCCTCGCCACGTTCTCCACCGACCGCGGCCAGCGGGAGTGGATCAACGAGGCCAAGGACTACGGCGGGTTCTACCTCGTCGGCCGCAAGTGGGTCGCCGTCGGCGACAACGGCGTGGTCAAGGCGCTGCGCGGCACGCTCGGCGGAGACGTGGAGATCGGTGTCGACCACCACGCCCACGCCGGTCACGGCAGCTGAGCTCCGGCAGCCGGGACCCATTCGCGCTCACGCCGAAGCGCTCACGCCGAGCACACGCCGAAGCGCTCACGCCGAAGGCCGGTGGCGGGAGGTCCCGCCACCGGCCTTCGTCAGTGCGTCACCGGCTCAGTGCGTCATGCGCACCGCTGGCCGTTGTTGATGCAGTTGGCGATCTTGTTCGCCAGGCCGCCGGTCGTGACGCTGATGAAGTCGTCGTGGTCGGTGGCCGGTTTGTGGAGCTGCTCGGGGAAGCCGTCCACCGCGTAGGCGTTCTTCACCTGGCCGTTCTGGATGACCGGCTGCGGAACGTTGTACACCAGGCGCATCGTCAGCTGCGGGATCGCCTTGAAGCCGTTCTGGCAGTTGCCGTTGGCGTCGGCGAAGGCCACGTGCGTACGGTGGTTGGCGCTGTCGATGTTCTGGCCGTCCCAGCAGCTCTGGAAGGCGAACGTGCGGACCACGTTGCTGCCCTGCGGGCAGATCGGGTACTGCGTCGTCAGCTGGACCTTGTTCTCGAAGCCGGTGCAGCTCCAGTGCGCGTTGGCGTTCGCCAGACCGTTGGTGGTGGTCTTGGCGTCACCGGTGATGATGCGCAGGAACTGCGGCATCGCGACGACCTTGCTGGTCGGGCTGCCGACGTACTTGATCTGCGCCTGGACCGGCGTCAGGATCTTGCCGACGTTGCCTTCCTTGCCACCGCCGTCCGCGTTCTGGTCGAAGTCCTGCGTGCCGTCCTGGACCCGGACCACCGGCCAGTAGTACGCCGAGAGGTCGTTCTTGTTCTGGCAGCTGGTCCCGCCCTGCAGGAACGTGTTGTTGCTGGAGAACGCGTTGACCTTCTGGTTGCCGACGTAGTCGTGGAGGTGGTGCGCACCGTTGGTCACGCCGGGCGCCACGATGACGTTGTCGGTGTTGTGGTTCTTGTTCGCGTTCACGCCGCACCTGGTGGTGAACGTACCGGTGGAGGCGTTACCGCTCGTCTGCGGCTTGCCGGCGACGTTCGGCTGCACCTTGGTGATGTCGACGAAGTCCGCCGCCACCGGGCCGTTGCCGGCCTGGCCGCCGATGTTCTGCTGCTGGCCGCCGTTGTTCTGGCCGCCCTGCTGCTGACCGCCGTTGTTCTGCTGGCCGCCCTGCTGCTGGCCACCGTTGTTCTGCTGGCCGCCCTGCTGCTGGCCACCGTTGTTCTGCTGCTGGCCGCCGTTGTTCTGGCCGCCGGCGGTGGTCTGGTTGGCGGGGGTGCCGGTGCAGCCGGCGAGGGTGTCCAGGCTGCTGGGCGTGGTGCCGCCGACCCGGGTGATCTCCAGCTTGATCCGCTGCAGGATATTCTGCCGACGGTCCTTCAGGGGCTGCAGGATGGAGTTCTGGACGAAACTCGCGTCCCTGGTCTGCGCGTCCCGTGTGGTCGCCAGACGCTGGTAGGCGTCGGTGATCTGGCGGTCGAGATTGGCCAGTTCACCGGCGACCTCGGTCCGCGCCTGATTGGGCACGTTGGTCAGCTTCTGACCGACGTCCGGGCACGAGATCGTCGCCACCTGAGCGCCGGCGGACTTCGTCTGGTTGCCCCAGGCGTTGTTGTTCGACTCGTGCGCCGATGCGTAGTAGTTCGCCCAGATCAGCCCGCCCCCACCGAGCGCTAGGGCCGCCGATGCGGCTATGGCCTTGGTGGCCAGCGGCGTACGGCGTTTTCGTGTGTTGCGTCCCATGGAACTCCTCTGACTTCCTTGCGGGGCAGCATCGAGGCGCCCGACAGGAGTGAAGCGGCCCCCTTTGATACGGACGGGGCCCCAGAGGCGTTCAGCCGCCCCAGGAATTCCTCGCAGATTCGGGGAAGTATTCCCGCTCAACTGCCCGGCGAACACCATGAGTTGTGAGGAACTCACGAGAAGTCGCGGCCCACGGGGGATTGCGTGGGGATTCAGCGGTCCTGGTTCAGATGGGCGAGTACTGCCAGCACGCGCCGATTGTCGTCGTCCGAGACCTCCAGTCCCAGTTTGGTGAAGATGTTCGAGGTGTGCTCGGCGGGAGCGGCTGGTACGGGACGGGGATGCGGATGCCCGACCACCGCGCGGCCAGCAGCCGCCGGCGGCTCGCGTAGGCGCGCGCCGTGAGCAGGACCGACGGGGTGGTGAGGATGCCGAGGCCCAGCGGGATGAAGGCGATCGACAGGGCGGCCAGGACCGAGAGCGCGATCGACGCGACCCAGCCCGTCAGCGCCAGCGCCGGCCCCCGCGCGCCCGCGACCAGCGCCCCCCCCGTACCCGTGCCCCGTTCATGGCCCCCACCCCTCTCGGCTCGGGACCAGTCTGCCCGCCGCGCCCGCCCAGGTCAGGGGGAACATCACCCGGGCGCGGGGTGTACCTGGCACCACCCCCGGAGCGCCCCCGCTCAGAGTCCGAGCACCTTCGCCTCCACCGCCGGGTCCAGCCCCACCGCGGGACGGTCCGGGCGCCGCGTGGCCGTGCCCCCGATGCTCCGCAGCCACTGCCAGGTGTCGGCGACCGTCTCGGTGACGGGACGGCAGCACAGGCCCGTCGCGACGGCCCGGGAGACGTCCGCGGCGTGCAGGGCGTCGTGCATGTCGGTGCCCGGGGGCACCCACACCGGCAGCTGGGTCCACGGCTCGATGCCCGCGCCGAGGACGACGTCCGGGCCGGTCCAGCGCAGCTCGGCGTCCGAGCCGGTGGCCCGCACACAGGCGTCGAGCAACTCGCCCATGGTGGCGTGCCCCTGAGGGCTCATCAGGTTGTACGGCCCGCTCAGCTCCCGCTCCACCGCGCCGAGGATCCACTCGGCGAGGTCGCGGACGTCGACGTACTGCAACGGCAGCTCCCGCGGGCCGGGCGCGAGCACGGGTCCGCCCCGGGCGATCCGGCTCAGCCACCACGGCAGCCGGCCGATGTTCTCGTACGGCCCGAGGATCAGCCCGGAGCGCACCAGCAGTGAACGGTCCGGGCCGAACGAGCCGACCGCCGCCATTTCGCCGCCCCGCTTGTCACGGGGGTACTCGGTCCGGTCCGCATCGGCCGCGGCGCCCTGGACCAGGGGCGCCAGCTCGGTGTAGCCGGTCGGCGGGGCCCAGGCGTACACCGAGCAGCTCGACACGTACACGTACCGCCCGGCGCGGCCCCGCAGCAGCCGGGCCGCGTCCCGGACCGCGCGGGGCGCGGCCGACCACGTGTCGACGACCGCGTCCCACGCGCCGTCGGCCAGGGCGGCGAGGCCCTCGGGCGCAGTGCGGTCGCCGCGCAGCGACCGCGCCCCGGGGACCGGCGCGTGCCGCCCCCGGTTCAGGGCCGTCACATCCCAGCCGCGCCCGGTCGCCGCCTCGACGACGGCCCGACCCGCGAACTCCGTACCACCCAGCACCAGAAGTCTCATGCCGGTGACTGTGCCCGCAGGGCCCGCACGAGGGAACCGGAATCTGCCCTGGGCAGAGGGAACGGGGATCTGCCTTCGGCAGAGGGTCAGCGGCCGGTCGGCGGGGCGTACTTGTAGCCCACGCGCCGCACCGTCTGGATCGCCTTGCGGTGCTCGGCGCCCAGCTTGCGGCGCAGCCGGGCGATGTGCACGTCGACGGTGCGGCCGTCTCCCACGTGGCCGTAGCCCCAGACGGTGGTGACCAGCTGGTCGCGGGTGTGCACGCGGTGCGGGTGCGCCACCAGGTGCGCGAGCAGCTCGAACTCCAGGTAGGTGAGATCGAGTTCACGCCCGTCGACCTGGGCGGTGCGCTGCCCGGGATCGATGCGGACCAGCGGCTCGCCGCCGCCGAAGGAGGCGTCGTCCTGCGCGGCCGCCGGCTGGTCCGGCACCGCGACCGGCAGGAACGGCGGCTGCTGGTCGGCCGGGACGAGCACCAGGTAGCCGATCATGGGCGGTTGGCCCGGCAGGGTCGGCAGGGCGTGCTGCGGAGCGGGCAGCCAGGTGGCACCCGGCGGCAGGAAGTCCGCGACGCCGGCCACCTCGTCCCGGTCGACGGCGCGCAGCCGGTGCCGGGCGCCGTTCGCCGGGGTCGGGGCGGTGAGGGTGGCAGTGGAGAGGGAACGGGTGGTCGCCATGAGAGGTCAGCTCTTTCGCGCGAGAGGTTCGTCGGAAGGGTCGACGGCCGCCGAGTTCGTGGTCGGGGCGTCGAGGGACGTACGTCGTGTCGCGCTGGCCGAAGGCCGGGGTGTACGGCTTCAGAGGGCCCGCGCGTTCATCGCGCGGCAACACACCCGGTCGAAGTCGTGGTGCTGACGGGAGGGCCAGAAGGGCTCGAGGTCATGGCGACCCGTCGCGGTGCACTTCTGGTAGCCGGCCATGCGTCCATTGAAGCAGACACGGCCCGCGGCAGGAGCCTGCTCTCACTGCTCGGACGCTTCCCTGGTGCGAAGTTGACGTTGCGCACCTCACCCCACCAGGCGTTTGTGCCAGGTCAGGGACGTGACCTCGATCGCCTTGTCCGGGTTGCCGTCCCACATCGCGGACAGCCCGGCGCCGGTCAGGGCGGCCACGACCTCGTGACCGACGGTCGTCGTGGTCTCGGCCGAGCCGTCGAACCCGCCGTAGTAGAGGCTCAGTCCGTGCCCGTCGGCGGCCTGCTCGGTGACCTGCTGGCGGAAGAAGACGAAGCCGCGCGCGCCCTCCCGTTGGGCGAACGCGTCCGGGATGTCGGGTGTCCGCTGCGCGACCAGGAACCGGTCACCGGCGCTCCCGGTCCGCTCCACCAGCTCCCGCAGGCCGGGCACCGAAATGCGCGTGTGCGTCTGCCCGTTCTCCGTCTCGACCTTGACGGCCAGGACCTCGTCGATCTCCACGCCCCCACCATGACACGCCCCACCGACAGGGCGAGGGGGCGCCCACCACGAACGGTGGGCGCCCCCTCGGAGCGGCTGGGCGGGATCAGACCTGACCGGCCTTCTCCAGTGCGGAGCAGCAGGTGTCGACGAGCAGGCGCGTCACCACGTACGGGTCGACGTTGGCGTTCGGACGGCGGTCCTCGATGTAGCCCTTGCCGTCCTTCTCGACCTGCCACGGGATGCGGACCGAGGCGCCGCGGTCGGAGACGCCGTAGGAGTACTTGTCCCACGGGGCGGTCTCGTGCAGGCCGGTGAGGCGGTCGTCGATGCCGGCGCCGTAGTTCTTGACGTGGTCCAGCGGCTTGGAGCCCTCGCCGAGCGCCTCGCACGCGGTGATGATCGCCTCGTAGGTCTCGCGCATCGCCTTGGTGGAGAAGTTGGTGTGCGCGCCGGCGCCGTTCCAGTCGCCCTTGACCGGCTTGGGGTCGAGGGTGGCGGAGATGCCGAAGTCCTCGGCGGTGCGGTAGAGCAGCCAGCGGGCCACCCACAGCTGGTCGGAGACCTCGAGCGGGGACAGCGGGCCGACCTGGAACTCCCACTGGCCGGGCATGACCTCGGCGTTGATGCCGGAGATGCCCAGGCCCGCCTTCAGGCAGTTGTCCAGGTGGGTCTCGACGATCTCGCGGCCGAAGATCTCGTCGGCGCCGACGCCGCAGTAGTAGCCGCCCTGCGGGGCCGGGAAGCCGCCCTCGGGGAAGCCGAGCGGGCGGGCGCCGTCGAAGAAGGTGTACTCCTGCTCGATACCGAAGATCGGCTCCTGCGCGGCGAAGCGCTCGGCGACCTCGGCCAGCGCGGCGCGCGTGTTGGAGGAGTGCGGGGTGAAGTCGATGTCCAGCACCTCGCACAGGACGAGGATGTCGTCGCCGCCGCGGATCGGGTCCGGGCAGGAGAAGACCGGCTTCAGCACCCGGTCCGAGGAGTGGCCCTCGGCCTGGTTGGTGGAGGACCCGTCGAAGCCCCAGATCGGCAGCTCGGCAGCTTCGGCTGATTTCTGCGAGTCGGCGAGGATCTTCGTCTTCGAACGCAGCTTGGCCGTCGGCTCGGTGCCGTCGATCCAGATGTACTCAGCCTTGAAGCTCACGGGGCCACATCCTTCGGGGTGGGTCAGGCGCACTTGCGGGTGCTGCGGCGCTGCGGCACTGGGGCGCCGCGGTTGTCGCCCGGCAGCTTGTCAACAGGCGATTTCCCGGCCATTGCCCGAGTGTGAACCACGTGTTACCTCGCCCCGCACACGCCTGGCGCGGTTCGCCGCCCGTTCCTCCTGGGCCCGGGTGCTTGAATCCGGGTTCCGGACGGCGTACCTGCCCTGTCGCATGCGCCCCGATGCTGCTGCGGACCTCACCCCGCGCGCCCGGTGGGCGGCCGCCGGCTTCCCCTCCGCGAAGCCGGTGACCGCCCCGCGCCCGGCGCCCCCGAAGGCGCGGCGTCCGGACGTGCCGGTCCTGCTGCCACCGGGTGGCGGCCGGGTCGCGGCGCGGTCCCGCCGCGACCCGGCCGCCGTCTCAGCGGTGTTCCGCCGGGCCCGACGTCACCCCACCTTCTCGATGACCGCGTGGCGGATCAGGAACTTGCCCGGCTCCCGGACCTGTTCGAAGGCGGCGTTGTTGAGCAGCACGCAGCTACCGGAGACCGACGTGACCTTCACCGTCGTGGACTTGTTGTTGTCCAGGTTGGTGACCTTCAGCGTCGTACCCGCCGGGAACTGGCTGCTGGACGCTGCCGGGGCACCACCCTCGCCGGAGAGTGTGACGGTGGAGCCCTTGCACACCTGCTGGCCCGAGGCCGCAGCGCCACCGCCCGCGTTTCCCGCGCCGGCGGCCTGCGAGGGCTGCCCGGTCTGCTGGGCGCCACCGGCCTGCTGACCTGCCTGCTGGCCGTTCTGCTGTCCCGCCTGCTGACCTGCCTGCTGACCTGCCTGCTGTCCCGCCTGCTGGCCGTTCTGCGCTGCCTGGGAGTCCTGAGCCGACTCCCCAACGGTGCAGCCGGCCGCCTTCTGCTGGACCTTGATCTGGGCGATGACCGCTTCACGGTTGGCGATCCGGGCCGCCGACTGCGCGTCCGGCTTCGCCTTCTGACCGTCGATGAACTTCTGGTTGTTGCCCAGGGCCGTGGCCAGCCCCTGGCAGACGGTCGAGTCCGCGGCGGACAGGGTCCGGGCCTTCTGCGGCTGCGCGGCGTTGGACGTGGCCGCCATCGCGAAGGCACCGCCTCCCGCCACCGCCGCGGCGGTGACCAGCAGGGCGACCTTCTTCTTCGTACTGACAGTTCGCCTGCGCGACATGCGCGCCTCCTGAAGAGGTAGGGGAGCGTACGTCGCTAGGTACGAGATACCGAACGAGGTTACTCAGCGGTTACGGGATTCACTGAAGTAACCTGCGTCACAGCCAAGTTGGAGATCACTCAGCTACGGGAGAGGGCGTCCCGTACGGCCTCCTCCGTGCGGCCCACCACCGCCGTTCCGTCGTCTGCCGTGATGATCGGACGCTGGATCAGCTTCGGGCGCTCCGACAGGGCCCTGATCCAGCGGTCGCGCGCGCCGGCGTCCCGCGGCCACTCCTTCAGGCCGAGCTCCTTGGCGTCCGCCTCCTCGGTGCGGGTGATGTCCCACGGTTCGAGCCCGAGACGGGTGAGGACCTCGACGATCTCCTCCTCGGTCGGTACCTCCTCCAGGTAGCGGCGGACGGTGTAGTCGGCGCCCTCGGCGTCGAGCAGGCTGATGGCGCTGCGGCACTTCGAACAGGCCGGATTGATCCAGATCTCCATGCCGCCCACGGTAGTCGAAGGCATGCCCTCCGCCCGTGTCACCCCAGCCCCCTCCTCGTACTGACTCTGTTCGAATTACCGGCGCCTCCCGCGTATCACCCGAACCTGATGTGACGCAGCGCCCAATTCCCTTGTTCACCTGGGCCTTTGCGGGATTCCTCGGACTCCCGGATGTCAGTGCCGGGCAGTAGACTGGAAGCAGTGTTCGAGGGCGTGGCCGGGGCCGACGAAGTCCCCGGTGAGGTGCCCGGACCGCGACAGGAGGATGCCTGTGCCCGCTGCCGCACTGAAGCCGCTGCCGACCCAGTCCACCGCGAAACGACCCGTCCTGCTCGACCTGCCCTACGCACCCGTGGAGAAACGGCCGTTGCCGCCCGGGCGTCCACGTGAGTGGTACGTCACCCACAACCGACGCCTGAAGGCGATGCGCCTGGCCATCGCCCTGCTCGACTCCGGCGTGTACATGCCGGGCCAGGCCCGCAACGAGACGATACGGAGCACCGCCGAGCTCATCGGTGTGCACCCGCCCTCGGAGACGACGTGCCACATGGTGCGGGCGTTCATGCGGTACTCGCGCTGAGCCGCGGCGCCGGGCGCCCCGGCCGTACCCGATGCCGCCAGGACTCCCTTGAGGACCGTTCGCCGCCCGGCCATGTTCCGCCCACACTCTCTT
>NZ_JBEYZY010000021.1:0-149267 GCF_040646295.1 Streptomyces sp. NPDC046197
TCGCTGCTGCACTGGACCCGGCGCATGATCGAGATCCGCAAGCAGAACCCCGCCTTCGGCCTCGGCTCCTACACCGAACTGCAGTCCTCCAACCCCGCGGTCATCGCCTTCCTGCGCGAGTACAAGGACGATCTCGTGCTCTGCGTGAACAACTTCTCCCGGTTCGCCCAGCCCACCGAGCTGGACCTGCGCGTCTACGACGGGCGGCACCCGGTCGAGCTGATCGGCGGGGTCCGCTTTCCGGCCATCGGGGAACTTCCCTACCTGCTGACCCTGGCGGGACACGGCTTCTACTGGTTCCGGCTCACCCGAGTCGCATCCCGGATCGGCCGACGAGTTTGAGCGTGTGGCCGACGAAAGGAGGCGTGACCATGCCGAAGACCGCACCCCTCCAGCCGAGTACCACGGGTCTCGCCGGGCCCATGGCCTCGCTCGGTTCACTGCTGCGTGAATGGCTGCCGCACCAGCGCTGGTTCGCGGGCAAGGACCGGCCCGTCACCGACCTGCGCCTGCTGTCCACGACGGAGCTGTTCCCGGGCTGTCTGCATCTGCTGGTCCACGCCGAACACACGGGTGTCCCCACCGGCCACGGTGGTGTCCCCGCGCCCACCGGAACATCCCTGCCGCCGCCCGCCGACTGCTACCAACTGCTGCTCGGCATACGGGAACAGCCGGCCCCACGCCTGCACCGGGCCCTCATCGGGCGGGCCGAGGACGGGCCGCTGGCAGGACTGGCGATCTACGACGCACTGTACGACCCGCGCTCGGCTCAGCTGCTCCTGGAGCGGCTGCGCCACCCCGGCACGTCCGGCCCCCTGCGCTTCGAGGCGGACCCGTCCGTGCCGATCCCCGGCGGGCTCGTGCCCCGGCTGCTGGACGCCGAACAGTCCAACTCCTCGATCGTGTACGGCGACGAGTTCATCCTGAAGGTCTTCCGCCGTATCCAGCCCGGCGTCAACCCTGACCTGGAGGTGCCGTGGGCGCTCGCCCGGCAGGGCTGCCACCGCGTCCCCGCTCCGGTGGCCTGGCTGCGGACGACCCGGCCCCAGGCGGCGACGCTCGGCGTGCTCCAGCCGTTCCTGCGGGACGCCTCCGACGGCTGGACGCTCGCGCTGCGCGCGCTGGCCACCGGAGGCGACTTCACCGCCCAGGCACACGAGTTGGGGCAGGCGACGGCGGAGGTGCACCTGGCACTGGCCGGCGCCTTCCCCACCGGTGTCCACGGGGACGTGGCACGGACGGCGACGGCGATGACCGAGCGCCTGGAGGCCGCCGCGCACAGTGTGCCCGCGCTCCGGCCCTACGCGGCCCGGCTGCGCACCGCCTTCGCCGCGCTCGCCAGCTGCGACGCCGGACCGTCCGCCCAGCGCATCCACGGCGACCTGCACCTGGGCCAGGTGCTGCGGGCCGGACGCGAGTGGTTCGTCATCGACTTCGAGGGCGAGCCGTCCCGCCCGCTCGCCGATCGGCGCACCCCCGAGTCGCCGGTGCGGGACGTGGCGGGCATGCTGCGCTCCTTCGACTACGCCGCCCGCCAGCGCCGCCCCTGGCGCCCGGAGTGGGCGCGCCGCTGCCGGGAGGCCTACTGCGCCGGCTACGCCTCGCGGGCCGGCTGGGACCCCCGTAAGAAACACGCCCTGCTGCGGGCCTACGAGACGGACCGTGCCGTGTACGAAGTGCTGTACGAGGCCCGGCACCGCCCCGACTGGCTCGCCGTACCGATGGCGGCGATCGAACGTCTCGCCGTGAGAGGAGGCTGAACCGGTGGTACTGCGCGACAACCCCCAGCTTTCCGAGCCGTCCGGCCCGCTCCCGCCCGCTTCGGGCGCCGGCGGGACGGCCCCGCCCCTGGACCCTGCCGACCGTGAACGCCTTCTGTCCGGCGCCCACCACGACCCGCACGCGCTGCTCGGCGCGCACCCGGTCCCCGGCGGGATCGTCCTCCGGGCGCTGCGTCCCTTCGCCCGCGCGGTGAGCGTGGTGATCGACGGCGAGCGCACTCCGCTCGCCTCCGAGGGCGACGGCCTCTTCTCGGCCGTACTGCCGCTGGAGTCGATCCCCGCGTACACACTGCGGGTCGCCTACGAGCAGGAGGAGCACGAGGTCCACGACCCCTACCGCTTCCTGCCCGCCCTCGGCGAGCTCGACCTGCACCTGATCCGGGAGGGCCGGCACGAGCAGCTGTGGAAGGCGCTCGGCGCGGAGCCGATGACCCACCAGGGCGTGGCCGGCACCCGGTTCACGGTGTGGGCGCCCAACGCCCGCGGGGTCCGGGTGGCCGGTGACTTCACCTTCTGGGACGGTACGGCGTTTCCGATGCGGTCCCTCGGCGCCTCCGGCGTGTGGGAGCTGTTCCTGCCGGGCGTCGGCGAGGGGGCGCGGTACAAGTTCGAGATCACCTCGCAGTACGGCGGCCGTTTCCTCAAGGCGGACCCGATGGCGCGCCGCACGGAGCTGCCGCCCGCGACGGCGTCCGTGGTGACGGCCACCCACCACGAGTGGGGCGACCAGGGGTGGATGGCGCACCGGGCGGACGTCCCGGTGCACGAGGCGCCGTTCTCGGTGTACGAGGTCCACCTGCCCTCCTGGCGGCCGGGGCTGACGTACCGCGAACTGGCCGAGCAGCTACCGGCGTACGTGAAGGACCTGGGCTTCACCCACGTGGAGCTGATGCCGGTCGCCGAGCACCCCTTCGGCGGCTCCTGGGGCTACCAGGTCACCTCCTACTACGCCCCGACCGCCCGTCTGGGCTCCCCGGACGACTTCCGGTACTTCGTCGACGCCTGCCACCGGGCCGGCCTCGGTGTGATCATGGACTGGGTACCGGCCCACTTCCCGAAGGACGACTGGGCGCTGGCCCGCTTCGACGGTGACCCGCTGTACGAACCCGGGAACGACCAGCGGGCCGAGCACCCGGACTGGGGGACGTACGAGTTCGACTACGCCCGCACCGAGGTGCGCAACTTCCTCGTCTCCAACGCCGTCTACTGGTGCGAGGAGTTCCACATCGACGGCCTGCGGGTGGACGCCGTGGCCTCCATGCTCTACCTCGACTACTCGCGCGACTCCGGCCAGTGGACCCCCAACGTGTACGGGGGCCGGGAGGACCTGGACGCGATGGCGTTCCTGCAGGAGATGAACGCCACCGTGTACCGGCGGGCACCGGGCGTGGTGACCATCGCCGAGGAGTCCACCGCCTGGGGCGGAGTGACCGCGCCGACCGACCGCGGCGGTCTCGGCTTCGGGCTGAAGTGGAACATGGGCTGGATGCACGACTCGCTGCAGTACATGAGCCACGAGCCCGTTCACCGCAAGTACCACCACCACGAGATGACCTTCTCGATGGTGTACGCCTACAGCGAGAACTACGTCCTGCCCATCTCCCACGACGAGGTGGTGCACGGCAAGCAGGCACTCGTGTCGAAGATGCCCGGCGACTGGTGGCAGCGGCGCGCCAACCACCGGGCCTACCTGGGCTTCATGTGGGCGCACCCCGGCAAGCAACTGCTCTTCATGGGGCAGGAGTTCGCCCAGGGAGCCGAATGGTCCGCGGAGCACGGCCCCGAGTGGTGGCTGCTCGAGGACGGTCACTGCGCCGCGGGCGACCACCGTGGTGTGCGGGACCTGGTGCGTGACCTCAACACGCGCTACCGGGCCACCGCGGCCCTGTGGCAGCGCGACACCCGGCCCGAGGGATTCCGATGGGTGGCCGTGGACGCGGCGGACGACAACGTCTTCGCGTTCCTGCGCTTCGACGCCGAGGGCACCCCGCTGCTGGCGGTCTCCCACTTCTCCCCCGTCGTCCGCCACGACTACCGCCTCGACGTGCCCGACGACGTCACCGCCTGGTGCGAGGTCCTGAACACCGACGCCGCGCGCTACGGCGGCAGCGACGTCACCAACTCGGACCCCGTCAAGCCCGAGGACGGGCACATCCGCCTCACGCTGCCGCCCCTGGCCACGGTCTGGCTGACGCCGTACACCGTGTGAGCCGGACCGCCCGGGGCAGGCTCCCGGTCCGCCGGCCGCGCCCAGGTGTCCGGCAGCCGTCCAGGGGCAGTCGGGTCGTACGACCCGGCGACCGACCGGTGTCGCGGCAGGCGGACGGAAAGGCGGCAAGAGGTGCGGACCGTCGGAGTGGAGGAGGAACTCCTCCTGGTCGACCCGGAGACCGGCGAGCCCAGGGCGGTGTCCGCCGCGGTGCTCGCCCGGGCCGCGCAGGTGGACGCGGCCCAGGACGTCTTCGAGAAGGAGCTCTACGGCCAGATGCTGGAGTTCGCCACCCATCCGCAGACGGACATGGCCAAGCTCGGCGAGGAGATCGTCCGCTGCCGTAAGGAGGCGGCCCGCCACGCCGGGCAGATCGGCTGCACGGTGGCCGCGCTGGCCACCTCGCCCCTGCCGGTCAGCCCCTCCATCGGCATGAACGACCGCTACCAGTGGATGGCCGGGCAGTACGGCATAGCGACGCGGGAGCAGCTCGTCTGCGGCTGCCACGTCCACGTGGCCGTGGAGTCCGACGAGGAGGGTGTCGCGGTCGTCGACCGCGTCCGCCCCTGGCTGCCGGTACTCGTCGCGATCAGCGCCAACTCGCCCTTCTGGCAGGGCAGCGACAGCGGCTACGACAGCTACCGCAGCCGGGTGTGGGGCCGCTGGCCGTCGGCCGGTCCGACCGAGCTGTTCGGGTCGCCCGAGCGGTACCACCGGCGGGTCGCGGACATGGTGGCCACGGGGGTGATCCTCGACGAGGCGATGGTGTACTTCGACGCCCGTCTGTCGGAGCGGTATCCGACGGTGGAGATCCGGGTCTCGGACGTGTGCCTGCACGCGGAGACCGCCCGGCTGATCGCCACGCTCGCCCGCGGGCTCGTGGAGACCGCCGCGCGCGAGTGGCGGGCGGGCACCGGGCCGGTGGACCACAGCGTGAGCCTGCTGAGGCTGGCCACGTGGCAGGCGGCGCGAGCGGGGCTGTCGGGCGAGCTGCTCCATCCGGCGACGATGCGGCGGCTGCCGGCCCAGTCGGTGGTGCGGGCGCTGCTGGAGCACACCGGGGACGCGCTCGCCGACATGGGTGACCTCGACCGGGCGCGCGAGGCCGTGGACGAGTTGCTGCGGCGCGGCAACGGCGCCCGGGTGCAGCGGGAGCTCATGGAGCGGACGGGCAGCCTCAGGGACGTCGTCACCGAGTGCGTGCGCCACACACAGGGGTGAGGCGCCGCCGGGGCCGCCGGTCTCAGCGCGTCAGGACCAGTGCGTAGGCCAGGAAGAAGGCCGCGACCAGCACGACGAAGGAGGATCAGGGCGAGTGGCCCTTTCGCCCAGCCCTTGGGCGGAGGGGTCCGGGGCAGTGTCTCGGGCAGGCTGCTCTCGGCGGGCGGGGTCTCGCCCGGTGGCACGCTCCCGCTGGGCTCCAGCCCGGGGGTTCGTTCGGGATCGGGGTCTGGATTGATGTGACTCATGCCCTCCGGGTCCCCAGCGCGGGCCGAGATCAACAAAACGGGGCTACTTGCCGGTTCCGGGCACCGCCGGGCACCGGCCTGGGCTACATTCGACCAGCGTCGACAACGGTACTCGTCGGCGGAGTCACCCTCCGTACACCCCAGGAGCAGTGCATGCGCGACTTCGCCCTCGCTCCGCCCGCCGTCCCGTCCCCGACCGGTGGGCTCGCCGACAGTGTCTTCGAGGCGGCGGAGCTCCGGCCGACCCTGCCGGTGCTTGCGCGCCGGCCGGACGACTCCTCCTCCGCCTGGGAGGAGGTGACCGCCGTGGAGCTGCGCGACGAGGTGGCCGATCTGGCCAGAGGACTGGTCGCGTCCGGCATCTCGCCCGGCCGGCGTGTGGCGATCATGGCGCGCACCAGGTACGAGTGGACGGTTCTCAGCTACGCGCTGTGGTCGGTCGGGGCCGAGGTGGTGCCCGTCTATCCGACGTCCTCGCGCGACCAGGTGGAGTGGATCCTGCGGGACTCCGGCTGCGTCGCCGTGGTCGTCGAGGACGAGCAGGGCGTCATGACGGTCGGCTCCGTCTGCGCCACGCTGCCCGAGCTGCGGCACGTGTGGCAACTGGACGCCGGTGCGCTGGCGCAGCTGGCGGAACGGGGCGCCACGATCCCGCCGACGACGGTAGACTCGCTGCGCCGGATCGTGCTGCCGGACGCCACCGCGGTGATCGCCTACACCTCCGGCACCACGGGGCACGCCATGGGGTGCGCGCTGAGCCACCGTGCGCTGGCCACCCCGTGCGACACGATGCTGGCGGGCTGGGGCCACACGGCCACGCCCCCAGGGGGCGGACAGGGGTCGGTCCTCGCCTTCCTGCCCTTCTCCCACGTATACGGCCTGATGATCCAGGTCCTGTGCGTCCGCGGCGGCGTTCTGATGGGCCACGAACCCGAGATGAGCGAGGCGGCTCTGTCCTCGGCGCTGCGCTCGTTCCGGCCGACCTACTTCTTCGCCGTGCCGTCGGTCTTCGAGAAGATCTACAAGAACTTCCTGCGCACGGCCCAACAGTCGGGCAGGGGCGCGCTGTTCGAGCGGGCGGCGCAGACGGCGCGGGACTTCGCCACGGCCCTGGAACGGCAGCGGCTGGGCCGCGGCTCGGGCCCCGGGCTCGATCTGCGACTGCAACGCGCCTTGTACGAGCGGACGGTGTACCGGAAGCTGCGGGGGGCGCTCGGCGGCAGAACCCTGCGCGCGACCTCCGGCGGCTCACCCCTCAGCCGGGAACTGTCGCTGTTCTACGAGGGCATCGGCATCTACGTGAACGACGGTTACGGCCTGACGGAGACCGGGGGCGGGATCACCGTACAGCCGCTCGGCCGGGAGAAGTCCGGCACCGTCGGCAAGGCACTGCCGGGCATCGAACTCCAGGTGGCCGACGACGGGGAGATCCTGGTACGGGGGCCGTCGGTGTTCCAGGGCTACGTCAACGACGGCGCCGCGACCCGGTCCGCGCTGCGCGGCGGCTGGCTGGCCACCGGGGACATCGGGCACCTGGACGCCGAGGGCTATCTGACGATCACGGGGCGCAAGAAGGACATCATCGTCACCAGCGGCGGCAAGAGCGTGGCTCCGGCCCTGCTGGAGCAGCGACTGCGGATGCATCCGCTGGTCCACCAGGCAGTGGTCGTGGGGGACAACCGCCCCTGCGTGGGCGCACTGATCACGCTGGACCCGAAGTTCCTCGCGCACTGGCGGACGGCCCTGGCGCTGCAGGCCGACACGCCGGGCCGGGAGGCCCGTGAGGAGAACGCCCTGCGCGAGGAGATCGGTCGGGCGGTCGCGGCGGCCAACAGCGCCGTCTCCCGCTCGGAGTCCATCCGGGTCTTCCGGGTGCTCCCCGAGCCGTTCGACGTGGCCAGCGGGCTGCTCACGCCGTCGATGAAGCTGCGCCGGGACGCCATAGTGCGGCACTACGCCTTCGAGATCGACGCCATGTACCGGGCACGCGGCCGCGCCCCGAGCCGGCCCGCGCAGTACGACCCGGCGGCCGACTGGGACGACTCGGACAACGTCTTCCGCTGAGCGGGGCGCGAGGAGATACGGCGATCGCCCGTCCGCAGGCGGGAGTTGACGGATCACCGGCGCGCAGTCGGGAGTTGACGGATCACCGGCCGCACAGGCGGGAGTTGACGGACCGCCGGCCGCGCAGGCGGGAGTTGACGGATCACCGGCGCACAGGCGGGAGTTGACGGATCACCGGCGCACAGGCGGGAGTTGACGGATCACCGGCGCGCAGGCGGGAGTTGACGGACCGCCGGCCGCACAGGCGGGAGTTGACGGACCGCCGGCCGCACAGGCGTCTTACGGACAACTTCGGGTGCGCCACGCGTGATGTCGGGCGCGCGGGAAACCCGTCCTGCCATGTTCACGAAGCATCGGATTCCGTTGGTCCCCGTCCTGGTCCGGAACGGGAGGTGAGCGATGCTCTTCCTGGTCGCCGCACTCCTGTTGCTGGCCGTGGTCCTCGGCTCGGTGGCCTACCTGCCCTGGCCCGTCAGCCTGGTCCTCGGCGCGGTCGTCGTCGGCTGGCTGGCGGTCTTCACCGTGCGTGAACGCCGACGCAGGTCGCGAGCGAGGAGGGCCTGAACCATGCACCTGACAGCACCGCCCCGGCAGAACACCGGCAGGCGGGACACCGAAGGGATGGCCGTCGCCTCCTTCGTCCTCGGCCTGGTCGGTCTGGTGGTCCTGAACCTCGTCCTGGGGCCGATGGCCATCGCCCTGGCCCTGATCGCCCTGCGAAGGGACACCCCCCGCCGCTTCCGGGCCCGGCTCGGGCTCGGGCTCGGTGTGGCGGACCTGCTGATACTCGCCGTCCTGCTGACCGTGAACGGCGGCGCGACCTGGACCGCCTTCGGCTGAGCGCGGCGGCGGGCGGCAGGGAGCGGGCGCCAGGAAACGGGCGAAGGCCGGGTTTACATCCGGCTGTTCGACGTATCCGAGTGAAGAACCTGTGCACACCCGTACGAGGAGCTCCGCCCATGACGCATCACCGCCGCCGTCAACTCCTGTGTGTCACGTGGGCCGTCGTGGTCGGCGCCGTGGCTCTGTGGAGCCTCGGCCACCGGCTCCTGACGCCCGCTTCCGTGCTGACCCCGGGAGCGCTGATCCTGCTGGTGGCCGCCGCGCTCGCGGGGAGGTCCCACCGGCCGGTACTCGGCGGGCACCGGCGCGCCAGACGTACCGCGCTGATCGACACGCCGCGGGCCGCGCCCGCCCGGCTGTGCCGCTCCTTCCGGCGCGCCCCCGAAGGCGCCGCCCACGGTCCGGGCCGCGCCCGTGGCCGGCGCGCCGCGGGCGACGCGACACGCGCGTGGCAGGACCTTCACGACGCGTGCTGTCTGCGCGGCTGGGAGTCCCGGGGAGCCGTGCACGACCCCGGCGGGTGTGTGCGCCGAGCGTCCGCCTGAAGCGGTCCTGGCGTGCCGCCATTCCCCCTGCCTGCCGACGCGTAGGGTGCACGCCCATGGGAACTAGACAGTGGGACGGAAGGGAAAGCAAGGACGACGTCCAGCTTTACGCTGGGCCGGGAAGGCGAGATGGCAGTCGAGCCGCGTGGAGACGACACACTGGCTACCGAGGGCATTCCGATGCGCACCACCCGCTTCACGGGTGAGTTGCATCACGTGACGGGTGCGCGCCTCGCGGCGGAGGAGTTCCTCGACGACCTGGCTCGTACCTCTCCTCCGGCGGCGCCGGAGCACTGGGACGACATCCTCCTGGTCGTCACGGAGCTCGCCGCGAACGCGGTGCAGTATGCCCCGGGCCCGTTCGAGCTGCGCATGCGCCGGACCTTCGACGGGGTGCACGTGACGCTGAGCGACACCAGCACCACAGCGCCCGCCCCGCGCCCGTTCCATCCGAGCCGCGGCGGTGGCGGGATCGGCTGGCACCTGGTGCACACCCTGTGCGACCAGGTCAGCGTGGTGACCAACGACCACGGCAAGGACGTACACGTCTTCCTGCCCTGGTGAGCGCCGGGCCGCGTCCGCAAGCGTGGGCCTAGGCCGACAGCCCTTCGTCGGGTGATGGTTCCAGGGCGTTCCGCAGCGGCACCAGCACGCTGGTGGTCTTGCCGCCCCCGGGGCGCCGGTCGATCACGATCTCCCGCGCCAGGCGGATGATCAGCGGCCAGCCGTACCCGCTGCCGTGGTGCCCGAGGGGAAGAGCGCCGGACCCGTAGGCGACCGCGGGGACGACGTCGCTGTTGTCGTGCACGGCGAGCCGTACCCCCTCGTCCGTGGGGACCACCTCGAAGCCCGCGAGTCCGTCGCCGTGCCGGATGGCGTTGGTGACGAGTTCGGAGACGACGAGCAGCAGATCGATGACGTCCTCCTCGCGTGCCCTGCGCGAGGAGGAGTCCCACTGCCCACGCACCACCGACTGCGCGTACATGCGCGCCGTCGCGGCGTTCGTCACCGGGGCCACCACGGCCGGCGCCCCGTCCAGTACCCGGTCTGCCCGGTCTGCCCGGTCTGCCCGGTCGAACAACGCGGAGCCTGCCGCGTCCATGGGGTCCATGCGTGTCGTGTCCCTGAGATCGGCCCATCGGGTACGGGCGTCCGCGCCCGGGCGTTCGTCCTTCCTCACCGCTCGGTCACCGCCCAGGGCACCTCCATCGCCGAGTGCACGTCGTCGGCGAGGACGAAGTGCCCCGCGGTCCCGGTCACATCGAACAACCTTCCCAGGCCCGTGCTGAACGGCCCCGCCAGTACCATCAGCAGACCGCGCTGCCGGTGCGCCCGCTGGGCCTGGAGGAGAGCGTGCAGGATGGCCGAATCGGCGAACGCCGTCCCGGAGAGGTCGACGATCGTCCGGACGGTCCCCGTGCACAGGCCGGCGTCCAGTTGCCGGACCAGGCACGGCGCGCTCTCGCTGTCGATCTCGCCGCTCACCCGCAGGACGAAGGCGTCCCGGTGGACGGACGACGTCACGAGGGGGTCCCGCTCGTCGGCCATCGGCACACTCCTCCTGTTCGGCACTGTGAACGCGACGTGCGGTCCAGGGGTTGCTCCGGCATAGGAGCGCCCTCCCGGTCGCGGTCGCGGATCCGTCGTCGGCACTCGTACGGGGACGTGTGTCCCGCTGCTGCGCATGGTGTCAGGCGGTGGTGGTCTCGCGGGGCGGAAGGCGGTGGTAGTAGTCGCCCACCCGCCGCAGATACTCCGGATCCATGGTCTCGCTGTCGATCCGGAACCGCGGCGCCGCCTTGATCTCCCCTCTGGAGCACCCCACGGCCACTCTGCGCTCCCCCGGCTCGATGCCGGTGACGACGCCGACCGGTATGAGGACGCTCTTGCCGAACACCCAGACGCCGGTGTCGACGACGAGGTGCCGCATGCCGAAGTGGTCGGCCTCCCGGTCCACATGGCCGATCGTTCCGTCGTAGGCGACGACGGTGAAGCCGGTCAGGTCCAGTCCCTCGACGCGACCGGCCTGCGGCGGGTACGACCAGATTCTGTCGATGGCCACACTGCCCCTTCCTCCCCGGGCTGACGGGTCATGAGCCGGCCGGCCGTCCCGGCCCCTCGGCTCCACAGCAGCAACTACCCTGCTTCCGCAGCGGCATTCGGGGGTCCCAAGAGGCCTGTCGTGCGGGACGGCACGAGCGGGACGGAGTGCGGCCCCGCCGCGGTTCAGTCCTTCCCCGGGCGGGGCTCATCGCCGGTGTCCGGACAGGGGGCGGTGAGCAGTTCGAGCGTGCCCGTCATGTCGAGCAGGCGGTCCAGCGCGGCCGGGCGCTCCTCCAAGCGGAGTCCGACGCCCGCCTCGTCGGTCCGGCGCCGGATCCGCAGCAGCGCGGACAGGCCCGAGGAGTCGATGTTCTGCAGTCCGGAGAAATCCAGCCGCAGCTCGCCGATCCGGTGTCGTGCGGCATGACGCCGGGCGAGCAGCGAGACGACCGTGTCCAGGAGGTCACCGTGTGTCTCGAAGTCGAGGTCACCGGCTATGCGCACCACGACGTCGGGCGGCCGTGTTTCGACGGAGAGGTTGAAGGGTGATGGCGGCAATGTGGTCATACGGGCATTCCGGGGCCGGGGGTCTTCCGGGCAGGCAGTGTGCTGGTCCAGCGCTTTTCGCGCCAGGGTGAGCGTACGGCAGACGTACACCGCCACTCTTGCCAGGCCTGTTCACGGCGGGACAGTGGTGCCCCGAACCCGTCCGGTTACCCCCGTTTCCTGAGGTCATGCCGCGGTGCACGGAGGTGATTTTCCGGACGGGTGACATCGATGCGATGCTTTGTCCGGAGCGGCCGCAGTGGGTTAGCCTGCGGCGTCTTTTCTCATCGCGCAGATCCGTGACATGCGGAAATGCACGCACGACATCGCGGCCCACGGTGGCCCGGTGAGGGTTCCGAGTCCTCGTCCTGCGGGGACTCCCGGGGAGCGGGACGAGGGTAGTCATGACCAGGGACAGGACCGAGGTCCTGGACGCCGTACCGGGCGACCAGGAGCTGACACAGCTGCTGGCCGGTCTGACGGCCGTGCGGGACGGCGACTTCGGCACACGGCTGCCCGAGGACGCCGACGGGTTGATGGGCGACATCGCGACCGTGTTCAACGGCATGGTCGACCAGTTGTCCGTGTTCACCTCCGAAGTCACCCGTGTCGCCCGCGAGGTCGGCACCGAGGGCACGCTCGGCGGGCAGGCGGAGGTGCCCGGGGTGTCGGGCACTTGGGCCGACCTGACCGACTCGGTCAACGCCATGGCGGGCAACCTCACCACCCAGGTCCGCGACATCGCCCAGGTGGCGACGGCGGTGGCCAAGGGCGACCTCTCCCAGAAGATCGACGTGCCCGCCCGCGGCGAGATCCTGCAGCTGAAGGAGACCGTCAACACGATGGTCGACCAGCTCTCCGCCTTCGCCGACGAGGTCACCCGCGTCGCCCGCGAGGTCGGCACCGAAGGCCGCCTCGGCGGCCAGGCCAAGGTGCCCGGTGTCGCGGGGGTCTGGCGGGACCTGACCGACTCGGTGAACTTCATGGCGGGCAACCTCACCGCCCAGGTCCGCAACGTCGCCCAGGTGACCACGGCGGTGGCCAAGGGCGACCTCTCCCAGAAGATCACCGTCGACGCCCGCGGCGAGATCCTCGAACTGAAGAACACCATCAACACGATGGTCGACCAGCTCTCCGCCTTCGCCGACGAGGTCACCCGCGTCGCCCGCGAGGTCGGCACCGAAGGACGCCTCGGCGGCCAGGCCCATGTGCGGGGCGTGTCGGGGACCTGGCGGGACCTGACCGACTCGGTGAACTTCATGGCGGGCAACCTCACCGCCCAGGTCCGCAACGTCGCCCAGGTCGCCACGGCGGTTGCCCAGGGCGACCTCTCCCAGAAGATCACCGTCGACGCCCGCGGCGAGATCCTCGAACTGAAGAACACCATCAACACGATGGTCGACCAGCTCTCCGCCTTCGCCGACGAGGTCACCCGCGTCGCCCGCGAGGTCGGCACCGAAGGACGCCTCGGCGGCCAGGCCCATGTGCGGGGCGTGTCGGGGACCTGGAAGGACCTCACCGACAACGTCAACGTGATGGCGTCGAACCTGACCGGTCAGGTCCGCTCCATCGCCCAGGTCGCCACCGCCGTCGCCCGCGGCGACCTGTCGCGGAAGATCACGGTCGAGGCGGCCGGCGAGGTCGCGGCGCTGGCCGACGTCATCAACACGATGGTCGACACGCTGTCGGCCTTCGCCGACGAGGTCACCCGCGTCGCCCGCGAGGTCGGCACCGAAGGACGCCTCGGCGGCCAGGCCCATGTGCCCAACGTGGCGGGCACCTGGAAGGACCTCACCGACAACGTCAACTCGATGGCCAACAACCTCACCGGCCAGGTGCGCAACATCGCGCTGGTGACGACCGCTGTGGCCAAGGGCGACCTGTCGAAGAAGATCGACGTCGACGCGCGAGGAGAGATCCTCGAACTCAAGACCACCATCAACACGATGGTCGACCAGCTCTCCGCCTTCGCCGACGAGGTCACCCGCGTCGCCCGCGAGGTCGGCACCGAAGGACGCCTCGGCGGCCAGGCCGAGGTGGAGGGCGTCTCGGGCACCTGGAAGCGGCTGACGGAGAACGTCAACGAGCTGGCCGGAAACCTCACCCGCCAGGTGCGCGCCATCGCCGAGGTCGCCAGCGCCGTGGCCGAGGGGGATCTGACCCGGTCGATCACCGTGGATGCCTCCGGGGAGGTCGCCGAACTCAAGGACAACATCAACTCCATGGTCGGGTCCCTGCGCGAGACCACCCGGGCCAACCAGGAGCAGGACTGGCTCAAGACCAACCTCGCGCGGATCGCCGGTCTGATGCAGGGGCACCGTGACCTGCCCATGGTGGCCGAGCTGATCATGGAGGAGCTGACGCCCCTGGTGTCCGCGCAGTACGGGGCCTTCTACCTCGCCGAGGACGGCGAGCGTGGACCCGAGCTGCGGCTCGTCGGCTCCTACGGCCGGCCGGACGACGACGAGCGGCCCACCCGCTTCTCGTTCGGCCGCTCGCTGGTCGGCCAGGCCGCGCGCAGCCGCCGTACCATCACGGTCGACGAGCTGCCGCGGGGTTACGTCACCATCTCCTCCGGGCTCGGCCAGGCCGTGCCGACCGCGCTGGTCCTGCTGCCGATCCTGTTCGAGGACCAGGTCCTCGGTGTCATCGAACTCGCTTCGGTGACCCCCTTCACCACCATCCACCAGGACTTCCTGGAGCAGCTGAGGGATTCCATCGGCGTCAACGTCAACACCATCGTGGCCAACGCCCGCACCGACGAGCTGCTGGACGAGTCGCAGCGCCTGACGGCCGAACTGCAGGCCCGTTCGGCCGAGTTGCAGGCCCAGCAGGAGGAACTGCAGCATTCCAACGCCGAACTGGAGGAGAAGGCGTCGCTGCTGGCGGCGCAGAACCGCGACATCGAGGCGAAGAATCTGCAGATCGAACAGGCACGGCAGGAGCTGGAGGCCCGTGCCCAGCAGCTGTCGCTGGCCTCCAAGTACAAGTCGGAGTTCCTGGCGAACATGAGCCACGAGCTGCGCACCCCGCTCAACAGCCTGCTCATCCTGGCCCAGTTGCTGGCGCAGAACCCCTCGCGCAACCTCACTCCCAAGCAGGTGGAGTACGCGGGCATCATCCACTCCGCGGGCTCGGACCTGCTGCAGCTGATCAACGACATCCTCGATCTGTCGAAGGTCGAGGCCGGCAAGATGGACGTCAGCCCGGAGCGGGTGTCGCTGCGCCAGCTCATCGAGTACGTCGAGGCCACCTTCCGTCCGATGACGACCCAGAAGGGCCTGGAGTTCGCGGTGACCACCGCGGCCGGGGCGCCCGCGGACCTGCTCACCGACGACTCCCGGCTGCGCCAGGTCCTGCGCAACCTGCTCTCCAACGCGGTCAAGTTCACCGAGCAGGGCAGCGTCGAGCTGTGCATCGAGCCCGCGGCGGACGGGGAGGTGCCCCAGGCGGTCGTGCAGGGCGGTGCCGTCGTGGCGTTCCGGGTGAAGGACACCGGCATCGGCATCCAGGAGCAGCACCTGGAGACGATCTTCGGCGCGTTCCAGCAGGCCGACGGCACCACGAGCCGCAAGTACGGAGGGACCGGCCTCGGTCTGTCCATCACCCGGGAGATCGCACATCTGCTGGGGGGTGCGGTCACCGTGGACAGCGCTCCTGGGCGGGGCAGCACCTTCACGCTCTTCCTGCCCGTGGCCCGTCCCGACTTCGAGCAGTTGCCCGCCGGCGGCCGGGCAGCGCAGGAGGAGCCGGCCGGATCCGTCCCGGCCGCGAGGGCTGCCCAGCTCCCCGCGGGGCCGCGGGTGGCGGCCGGGCAGCGCAGACGCCGCCTGCTGGTCGTGGAGGAGCGGCCGCGCGGCCTGCTCACCCTGGTCGCCGAGAGCGTGGTGGCGGACGTGGCCCGGCACAGCCCGGACGACGGTGCGGCGCTGCCCGCGATGGACGTCATCACGGCCGTCGGGGCCCAGGAGGCGGCGGGCACACTGGCCGCCGAGCCCTGCCACTGTGTCGTCCTCGACCTGGACATGCCCGACGGTGAGGCGTCCCGGTTCCTGCGGGCGCTGCAAGGGGACTCGGCGCTGGCGGGCGTGCCGGTGCTCGTCCACAGCGGTCAGCGGCCGGACGTGGCGCGGGCCGAGGCGCTCCGGTCGCACGCGGACGACGGGTCGCTGGAGTTCCTCTCCAGCCTGGACGAACTGCGCGAGCGCATCGCGCTGCACCTGTCGGCCGAGGAGCCGGGAGACGTGCTCACCCTGGTCCGTGGCGAAGAGCCGCAGGACCTGGCACCGGAGCCGGTCGACGGCTCCTTCGCCGGGCGCACCGTACTCGTCGTCGACGACGACGCGCGCAACCTCTTCGCGCTCAGCGGGATCCTGGAGCTCTACGGGTTCCGGGTGCTGCACGCGGAGAACGGGCGCAAGGGCATCGAGACGCTGCAGGACAACCCGGACGTCGCGCTGGTGCTGATGGACGTGATGATGCCGGAGATGGACGGCTACACCGCCACGGCGGAGATCCGCAAGGTGCCCCGGTACGCCGATCTGCCGATCATCGCCGTCACCGCCAAGGCGATGCCCGGCGACCGGGAGAAGTCCCTGGCGTCGGGCGCCAGCGACTACGTCACCAAGCCCGTCGACACCCACGACCTCATCGCCTGCGTCCGGCGCTGGCTGTCCGCGTGAGCGCGGCGGCGCCCCTCCCGCCCTCCGGCGGAGCGGGGCCGGCCGGGCGCGGCCGCTGCCGCACCCGAGGGTCATCCAGCCGAGGAGCATTCGCATCGTGAGCACCTCCGAGCAGCCGAGCGAGCCGGCCGGCGCCGGGCCGCACCCCGGCGACGAGCCGAGCCCGGACCCGCTCGCGTTCCCGGCACACACGGCCACCCCCGACGGCCTGACAACTCCCGCGGTGGATCCGCCGTCCCTGGATCTGGCGGGCGTCTCCCCCACCTCGCCCGTCGGCCGGCTCGCCGCCACGGTGGACCGGCTGCATCGCGAGGTGCGGGCGGCGCACGCCGAGGCGGAGGGCCGGGCCCTGATCGAACTCGCCAAGGGCATCCTGGTCGAGCGGCTCGGCTGCGGTCCGGCGCAGGCGGCCCGGCAGCTCGCGGAGCTGACCGAGCAGGCCAAGGTCAGTGCGCTGGAGTTCGCGGTGGAGGTCATCAACCAGGCCGCCCGCGACCGGGTTTCCGAGGTCACGGACGCCTTCCTCGCCGCGGCCGCGGGCCGGACCGAGGCGGAGCGCGGGTCGGCCGCCGTACGGCTGCGCGCCGCGGAGAGCGGTGCACTGGCCGCAGACGACACCCAGGCCGTCGCCGACTCCCTGCTGGAGCACGCGCTGCGCCCGCTCGGCGCGGTGGCCGTGGCGGTCTGGGCGGCGGACGCCGACGGCTCGCTCACCCTGGCGGGCAGCGCCGGCTTCTCACCGGCCGAGGCCACCCGGTGGCGTTACGTACCGCCGGAGGTGGCCACCGTGGCGCGGCGGGGTCTGACCGAGCGGGCCGGCCTGTGGTTCGCCTCGCTGGCCGAGACCGGCCTGCCCACCATCGGGCGCCGACTCCACCCGGACGGCGGCCGCGTCGCGGTGCCGGCCGGCACCTGGGGGCGGATCCACGGTGTGCTGGAGATCGCCTGGCCCGGGCCGCTGGGGCCACAACCGCCCCAGGTCGTGCGCCAGGTGGAGGCCCTGGCCGAGCTGTGCGCGCACACGTTGGAGACGTCCACGCCGCCCCACGACCCGGATCCGCAGCCGTGGGTCCTGCCGGACGCCGCCGAGCTCATGGACCTGGCCGACGGGCTGCACGACCCCGCCCTGGTCCTGGTGCCGCACATCGACGACTCGGGTCGGCTGGTGGACTTCCGCATCCAGCACGTCAACATCCGCTTCCTCGACCCGGCGGGCCGTCCGCGCGCGATGGTGAGCGGCGCGCTGCTGCTGGAGGCCTACCCCATGACCGCCGGGAAGAGCGAGCTGTTCCAGCGCATCGAGCGGGTGTACGCGACGGGCAAGCCGTTCCGGGCACAGCGCATGCACCTCACCGCGCTCGTCGACCAGGTGTCGCTGTCCGCGGTCGCGGACATCAGCATCAGCCGGCACGGCAGCAGCGTGCTCCTGATCTGGCGTATCGAGGACGAGACGGCCCGGCTGGCGAGCCTGCTCCAGCATGCCCAGCGGCTGGGCCGCATCGGTGGCTTCGAGGAGAACCTGCTGACGGGTGAGATCACCTGGAACGACCAGCTGTTCCACCTCTACGGGCGCCCCGTGTCGAGCACTCCGCTGTCCCTGGAGGAGCTGCCGGCCCACGCCCACCCGGACGACGCGGTGGCCATCGGCCGGTTCCTGCGCACCTTGCTGCACCACCGCCGGCCGGCCTCCGCGGCCTTCCGGCTGCAACGGCCGGACGGGGTGACCCGCCACATCCGGGTCGTCGCCGAGCCGGTTCTCGACACCGACGGCCGGCTGCTCGTCGTCCGCGGGGCCTATCAGGACATCTCGGCGCAGCACTGGACGGAGGTCGCGCTGGCCGCCACCCGCGACCAGCTCGCCCACACCGAACAGCAGGCCACGGAACGCAACCGGCTGGCCCTGCAGCTGCAGCACGCGATCATGCCTCCGACGCAGGCGCCGCTGGAGGTGCCCGAGCTGGAGGTGGCCGTGCGCTACCGGCCGGCGGAGACCGAACAACTGGTCGGCGGCGACTGGTACGACACCGTGGTGCTGCCCTCCGGGCTGGTGCTGCTGTGCGTGGGTGACGTCGCCGGGCACGGCATCGAGGCCGCGACCAGCATGGTCGTGCTGCGCAACGCGCTGCGCGGCCTGGCGGTGACCGGCGCGGGCCCGGGCCAGCTGCTCTCCTGGCTCAACACCGTGGCCCACCATCTCACCGGTTCGGTCACGGCCACCGCGGTCTGCGCCCTGTACGACCCGGACCGGCACACGCTGCGCTGGGCCCGGGGCGGCCATTTGCCGCCGGTGCTGGTCCGCGGCGCGGAGGCGGCCCCGCTGCCCCTGGTCAAGGGCATGCTGCTGGGCGCGGTGCCCGAGGCCGACTACGAGGAGGCCGAGGTGCAGCTCGCGCCGGAGGACACGCTGCTGATGTACACCGACGGTCTGATCGAGCGCCGGGACCGTTCGGTGGAGGAGTCGCTGACCCATCTGCTGACCACGGTCCGTACGGCGCCCAGGACCCTGGACCAGCAACTGGACCGCCTGCTGACGTACAGCAAGTCGGACACGGACGACGACACCTGCCTCGTGGGCATCCGGGTCACGTAGCACGCCGGCCGCCCGTTTCGCCGGGTGTGCGTCGTGCGCTCCGGGGCACCTGGACGCGGCGGCGCACGCCCGGCCGAGCAGGGCGTTCCCTTGGAGGTGCACCATGACCGACGACCGTCAGCAGGACCCGACGGCGCAGCATCCGCGGCCGGAGTTCCCGCAGCAGGACCAGGAGCACCCGGGCTGGACCGGGCCGATGGATCCGCCGCCGGACCACGGCGAGGAGTCCTACCGGGGCTGCGGCCTGCTCACCGATCGCAAGACGCTGCTGACGGGCGGCGACTCGGGCATCGGGCGGGCCGTGGCGATCGCCTTCGCACGGGAGGGCGCGGACGTGGTGTTCACCTACCTGCCCGAGGAGGAGAAGGAGGCCCGGGAGACCGCCCGGCTGGTCGAGGACGCCGGGCGCAAGGCGGTCCCGGTGGCGTGCGACATCCGCGAGGAGCGGCGGTGCCGGGAGCTGGTGGACCGTACCGTCGCCGAGTTCGGCCGCATCGATGTGCTGATCAACAACGCGGCGTACCAGATGTCCCAGCCGGACGGCATCACGGCCGTCTCCACCGAGCAGTTCGACCGCGTGATGCGCACGAACCTGTACGGCATGTTCTGGCTGTGCAAGTTCTCCGTGCCGCACATGCGCGGGGGCTCGTCGATCATCAACACCACGTCCGTGCAGGCCTACAAGCCGAGCCCGCACCTGCTGGACTACGCCACGACCAAGGGCGCCATCGTCACCTTCACCCAGGGGCTGGCGCAGATGCTGGCCAAGGACGGGATCCGCGTCAACGCCGTGGCGCCGGGACCGGTGTGGACGCCGCTGATCCCGGCGACGCTGCCGGACACCCGGGAGTTCGGCAAGCAGGCGCCGATCGGGAGGCCCGCCCAGCCGGCCGAGCTGGCACCGGCGTACGTGTACCTGGCCTCGCAGCGGGCGAGTTGCGTCACGGCCGAGATCCTCAACGCCACCGGTGGCACGCCGCTGCCCTGACTGCCTCCGGCGGCACGCCGCCGGGTTCGGCCGCCGGGCGGCCGCGGCGTCACCGGCCCCGCCGCCGGACGGTTCCCGAGCGGCGGTGCATGCCGGTCACGTTCGGGGGTACACGCGGGTGCGCGGTGAGATCCACAAGACCGCAGGTGGTGGGTACAGCAGGGACTCGACGTCCGCGGCACGTCCCCTGCCGTCCTGCGGCTCGGACGGTTCACCGGTCGTCGGCGCCGATGAGAGGTTGATCACGGCGTCGATCGGAACCGGTGTGCATCGAAGTCGCCGACAGGGGTAACCACCCCTGGCCGTCAGCACTCGTTGGAGGTACTCGTGCCCATTGCCCAGAACCCGTTGTCCGTCGAGGTCACCCTGCCTCGCGAGGACGTCGCCCTGCTCACGGTCGAGGGCTACCTGGACGTCGACACCGCGACCGAGTTGCAGGCCCATCTGGCCAACCAGCTCCATCACGGCCGGCGCCATTTCCTGTTCGACCTGTCCAGCGTGCCCTTCATGGACTCCTCGGGGATGAACATCATCCTGCGGTTGTACCAGGAGGTCCGCGACCGCCCGGGGAGCGTGCACATCATCGCCCCCGCTCCGGCCGTGCGGCGCATCCTGGACCTCACGGGTGTCAGCATCACGGTGCCGGTTTCGGAGAGCGCCGAGGAGGCGCTCGCCCTGGTCGACCGGCAGCACGAGCAGCTCCAGCAGCCCGAGCATCCTCAGGAGCCCGAGGAGCAGCAGGCCTGAGGGTCCGCTCCCTGCGGGAGCGCGCGTGGGCGGGTGCGAAGGCGGGCACAACAGTTGCCGTTTGACAACTGTAGTCCCGAGGCAACAAAGTGAGCGGGGCAGTCACGCGGAAAGGACCAGGGATGTGGCGGCAGGGGGCCCGTCAGGCCGTACGGGCGTCGTCCGACGCGTCGTCCTCGTGGATCTGTGCCGAGGCGGCGGCACAGAACGCCTCGAGTCCGGTCAGCAGCGCGGCCCGCTTGGCCGCCGGCATCTGCTCCAGCACGGACTGGACGGCGGCCTCCCGGCGGGACCTCAGGTCGGTCAGGAACGCGCGGCTCCGGCGGCTGAGGTACAGCTGGAGCTCGCGGCGGCTGCTGACGGCGGCCTCCCGCCGTACGAAGCCCACCGCCTCCAGCCGGTCGCACAGCCGGCTCGTGGACGGCGGCGTGGAGCCCAGCGCGTCGGCGAGGGTACGCAGGTTGATGCCTTCGTTGTGTTCCAGGATGAACAGCACCCGCAGCTGGGAGGCGGAGACCGGCGCCGTCGAAGCGCGACCCCACAGGACCTCCAGCAGCTCTGCAGCCTCTGAGGTCACACACGCCACCTCGTGGGGCTGCGGGCGCGGGTAGGAGGACGTCACGCACACACTCTCGCAGGCTTCTTCGACGCTGTCAGCTCACCGGTGGCCGTGACGGCGGCCGGGACACGGATCACAACGAACCGGCGGGGTCTGGGCCAGCTACGGCACGCACGTGACACCGCCGCACACAGAGAATGGCGTAACCGACATCGTGAACAGACTCGTGGCCGCCGAGCGTGCCCTGCGCTCCGCGGCTCCGCACCAGGTGGTGGACGTCCTGCGCGAGGTGCTGTGCAGCCAGTACGAGGCGCAGGACGTCGCGTGCCTCATGGCCGACTACGGGCTGACCGTGCTGCAGCCCGTCTCCGGCTCCCCGCACACCGCCGAACCCGTGCCCGTGCACGGCAGCGCGGCCGGCCGGGCGTTCGGCGCCCAGGAGCCGTTCGTGGAGGACCACGAGGACGGCCGGGTGCGCGTCCATCTGCCGGTCACCGTGCGCGGCGACCGGCTCGGCGTACTGTCGGTCACCCTGCCGTCGGCCGCGGAGGCCGGGCAGCTGGCCGAACTCGCCGAGGTGGCACGGGCGTTGGGCCACGAGCTGGTCGTCGCCGAACGCGACACCGACCTGTATCTGCGGGCCCGCCGCGCGGACCGCCTCACTCTGGCGGCCGAGATGCAGTGGCAACTGCTCCCGGCCCGCTCCTGTTCCGGCCCCGAGTACGCCCTCGGCGCCCAACTGGAGCCCGCTTACGCCATCTTCGGCGACAACTTCGACTGGTCCGCCTCCGCCGACCGGCTGATGCTGTACATCACCAACGGCATGGGCGAGGGGATCGAGGCCTCGCTGCTGACCAGCCTCGGCATCAACGCGCTGCGCAACGCGCGCCGGGCCGGGATCCCGATCGCGGACCAGGCGGCCCTCGCCGACCAGGCCGTCTACGCGCACTACCGCGGGCGGGCCTATCTGTCCGTGCTGATGCTGGACCTGGAACTGTCGACCGGCCGCATGCAGGTGGTCGACGCGGGCTCCCCGCAGATGCTGCGGGTGCGGGACCGGACCGTCACGGCCGTTCCCTTCGAGCAGCAGCTTCCGCTCGGCATGTTCGAGGAGACGGACTACGTCGCCCAGGAGTTCACGCTGCGGCCCGGCGACCGGCTGGTCTTCGTCAGCGACGGCGTCTACGCGGTCGCCGCGCCCGGCGGCGAGCAGTACGGGGAGCGCGCCCTGACCCGGGCCATCGCGTCCGCCGGTCTGCTCCCCGCGGCGGAGGTGCCGGCGGCGGTGCTGCGGGAACTGACCGGGCACCGGGGCAGACCCCAGCCGGACGACGACGCGCTGGTGGTCTGCCTCGACTGGTTCGGCAAGCAGTCGGCTTCCTAGGGGTGTTGGACGATGCGTGTCGGATCGGCGCACGGCGTGGTGGACGCCGCCTGGCCGCGTTGCCGGATCACAGGTCCGGCACCTTCGGTGGAACGACGGTGCCAACTTCGCACGGGCGTCGGCACTGTGGCCGGCCGGGCCGCCGCCCGACCGGATCGCTCCGGGGAGACGAGGTGTCGCACGAGGTGGGGCCGCGGTTACAGTTGTCGCCCGGCAAGGATCACATCGCCGTCTCGTTGCCTCCAGCGGGTTCGGAGCGATGCAACGCAGATGAGGACGAGGAGTGGAGCAGGTGCCGGAGCACGAAACGGTAGGACAGTACGGATCGGCGGCGCGGGAGGTCGGGGCCTTCCTGGACCGCCGCCGGGAGCAGATCGCCCAGCGCTGGGCCGACGAGGCGCTCTTCCGCACCGTGTTCACCGTCTCCCGGGACGAGGCGGTGGAGGCGTGCAGGACGGTGGTCGACGCCCTGGCCCGAGTGGCCGAATCGGAACGGGTCACGGACCCCGAGGCCGGCGGATTCATCGTGGTGCGCGAACAGTTGGCCCGGATGGGCGCCGCCCACTCCCGACGGGGCCGCACCGCCTCGCAGGTGTCCAGCGACGTGGACGCCCTGCGGCCACCGGCGGTGGACCTGCTCGTCGCCGACCTTCCGGACGCGCCCGCCGACTTGCTCCGGGAATACACGAACACGCTGACCGTGCTGATGGGCACCCTGCGGCTCGTGGTGATGGAGACGGCCCTGAGCGAGGGTCAGAACCTCATCGACCGCCAGCGGCTGCAACTGATGGAGGTGGTCACGCCCGTCATCAAGCTGTGGGACGGCATCGTGGCCGTCCCGCTGATCGGGACCCTCGACAGCGCCCGCAGCCAGGTCGTGATGGAGACCCTCCTCGAAGCGGTCATCGACCAGCAGGCCCGCTTCGCCATCCTGGACATCACCGGAGTGCCGACCGTCGACTCGCTCGTGGCCCAGCACCTGATGAAGACGGTCGCGGCCGCCCGGTTGATGGGGGCCGAGTGCGTGGTCTCCGGCATCCGGCCCGCCATCGCGCAGACGATCGTCCACCTCGGCCTGGACCTGGGCACGGTCATCACCCGGGCGAGCCTCGCCGACGCACTGGCCCATGCCCTGCACCAGTTGGGCGCCGACATCGTCAGGCCGGCGCCGGGCGGTGTGGGGCACCGGTGATCGACGACTTCTCCCGGCCCACCACGGGACACGTGCCGGTGCTGCGGCTCGGCGACGTACTCCTGGTCACTCTCCAGGGAGACCTGTACGACAGTACGGCGGAACAACTCCAGCAGGACATCGGCGAGACCATCACCCGCACCCGGGCCACGGGCGTGGTCATCGACGTCTCCGGCGTCGAGATCGTCGACTCCTTCCTGGGCCGGGTCCTGGCCGAGATCGCGGCCCAGGCGAGGCTGCTGGCCGCGCAGACCGTGGTGGCCGGCATGCGGCCCGCGGTCGCGATCACCATGGTGGAGCTCGGCCTGACGCTTCCCGGACTGCGCACCGCGCTCAGCACCGAGGACGCCATGCAGTGCCTCGGCGGGCAGGACCCGGTATCCCGCCCCGGCGGCACGCGTTTGGGGAGCCCATGATGGAAACTGCCGCGGGTGTACAGGCGTGCCTGCCGATCCGTTCGGACATGGATCTGGTGTGGGTGCGCCAGCACGTGCGCCAGGCGGCTGCCCAGCTCGGCTTCGGCCTGGTGGACCAGACCAAGCTGGTCACCGCGGCCAGCGAGCTGGCACGCAACACGCTGGTGCACGGCGGAGGCGGCCGGATGGAGGCGGTGCACGTGGTCAACGGGCGGGTGCACGGGCTGCGGCTGACCTTCAGCGACAAGGGGCCGGGCATCGCCGACCTGGAGCAGGCGCTGAGCGACGGATACACCTCCGGCGACGGCCTGGGCATGGGGCTGGGCGGCGCCCGGCGCCTGGTGCACGAGTTCCGGGTCGACAGCGCCCCGGGCGCCGGTACCACCGTCACCGTGACCTCCTGGGCGGCCCGTCCCCCGCACCCGCGTGAGGAGCCCTGATGGCACGGGTGTGGGACGTCCCGGTGCACGACTCGACCCGGGTGCGCGACGCCCGGGTCGCCGCGGAGGCCGCGGCCGCCCTCGCCGGGCTGGACGAGACCCGCACCGCGTCCGTCGCGCTGGTGGCGACCGAGCTCGCCACCAACCTGCTCAAGCACGCCGAGGGGGGCCAGGTCCTCATCGAGGTCGTACCCCCTGCGGTCCTCCCGGAAGAGCCGAAGCGGGCCCGGGTCGTGCAGATAGCGGCGATCGACCACGGCCCGGGCATGGCCGACGTCGCCGAAGCACTGCGCGACGGCTTCTCCACGGCCCGGTCGCTGGGCGCCGGCCTCGGGACCTGCCGTCGGGTCGCCGACGACTTCGACGTGCACAGCGCGCCGGGCCGGGGCACGGTGGCGCTGGCCCGGGTCGGCCCCGCGGCCGACCGCACCAGGTCCGCGGTGCCGCGGCAGTCGGCCGCGGTGCGGGCCGGTGGGGTCAACGTCCCCTTCGCGGGGGCGGAGTACTCGGGCGACGCCTGGACGTGGGTCAGGGCCGGGGACCGCGTGACGCTGCTGCTGGCCGACGGCCTGGGCCACGGCCCAGAGGCCGCCCGCGCCTCCACCGCGGCGGTGGAGGCCCTGCACCGCGTGGCCCACCTCACACCCGCCGAACAGCTGCGGCAGCTCGACGGGGCGCTGCGCGGCACCCGCGGGGCGGCCGTAGCCCTGGCTCAACTGGACCTGCGCACCGAACAGCTGCGGTTCGCGGGCATCGGCAACATAGGGGCGCGGTTGCGCGAGGGCGACGCCTGGCGTCCCCTGCTGTCCCGGCCCGGCATCGTCGGGGTGCACCGGCCTACGACCCTGGCCGAGAACCAGGTGCCGTGGGCGGCCGACCGTCTGCTGATCCTGCACAGCGACGGCCTGCCCAGCCGTTGGGTGCCGCCCTCCGCGCCCGGGCTCCTCACGGCCGACCCGGCCGTGACCGCCGCCGTGACCATACGTGACGCCAGTAGCTCAGCCCGCCCGGTACGGGACGACACCACCGTGGCCGTCCTGACTCCCGCCCCACCGGACCGCCCATGACGCGCACTTGGCAGATCACCACCGTCACCGACGCGGCGCGGGCCCGTATTGCCACGGCGCGCCTGGCCGCCGCGTACGGCGTACCCACGCTCGAACGCACCCGCCTGGCCACTTCGCTCAGCGCCCACCTGCGGCAATGCCTCACCAAGGGCGGGACCTGGTGCGTGGCCCTGGAGGTGGTCCCGCCCGCCGCCGCGAGCGGGCTCCTGCACGCCACCGTGACCCCGGTCCCGGAGACGAACGCCGAGGGGGAACCGCCGTGGCGGATGACCGTCTCCTGTCCGGATGCCGCGGGCACGGCGGACGGCGAGGTCCCGGACGACCCGGCGGCTCTGGCCGAGGCGCTGCTCGGCGCCGACGAGGACACCGCGCTCACGCTGGAGAAGCTCGCCGAGCAGGAGGAGCTGGTCGCCTTCCACCGGGAGGAGCTGCATCAGACCAACCAGGGCGTCGTGGCGCTGCACGCCGAGCTGGACGCCGCCGGGCGAGCCCAGCGTGAAGCGTTCGCCGCCGAACGCAAGGCGCGCACCGAGGCGGAGAACGCCCGGCGCAGGCTGACGTTCCTGGCCGATGCCAGCGCCGTGCTGACCGCCTCGCTCAACCACGACGAGATCGTGCGGCGGCTGCCGGACCTGCTGGTGCCCCGGTACGCCGCCGCCGTCGACGTATGGCTGTTCGACCACGAGGACGACCGGCGCCGGACCGCTCCGCATCCGGCTGCCGCAGTGCTCGCGGCCCGCACCGGTCGTCCGCAGTACGCCGCCGACCATCCCGGCGGGCTGCCCGGCGTCACGGACCAGCCGCCCTCCGCGCTCGACCCGACACGGCCCCTGCTGTGCATCCCGCTGCCCACCCGGCGCGCGCCGCTGGGCGTGCTGACGCTGTCGCCGCCCGGCGAGCGCTGGGACCCGGACGACGCCGTGATGCTGATCGAGCTGACCCGGCGTGCCAGCATCGCCATCGACAACGCGCGGCGCTTCGAGCACAACCGGGACATCGCCGAGACGCTCCAGCGGGCCCTGCTCACCGATCTGCCGACCACGCCGGGCCTGCGCCTGGCCGCCCGCTATCTGCCGGCCACGCACGGGCTGAACATCGGCGGGGACTGGTACGACGCCTTCCGGCAGCCCGACGGCAGCCTGATCACGGTCATCGGGGACGTGACCGGACACGGGCTGCACGCGGCGGTGATGATGAGCCAGCTGCGCACCGCGCTGCGTGCGTACGCCGTCGACGGCGGCAGCCCCGGCCAGCTGCTGACCCGGCTGCACGTGTTCCTGCACCATCTGCAGCCCGACCTGTACGCGACGGCGGTGATCGCGCGTTTCCGTCCCGACGATCCCACCGTCACCTGGGCCGCCGCGGGCCATCCGCCACCCGTGCTGCGCATGGCCGACGGCCGGGTGCACACCCTCGACGCGAAGCCCGGCGCGATGCTGGGCATCCCGCTGCGGCAGGAGATCGGGGACCACACCGTCCGCCTCTCCCCCGGTTCGACGCTGGCGCTCTACACCGACGGCCTGGTGGAGCGGCGCGCGCAGGGAATAGACCCGGGGATCGAGCGCCTGGCGGCGGCGCTGGGAGCGTTCGACTCGGCGCAGCTGGACGCCGACCTGGACGGCTCGGCGGACCGGCTCCTGGACCCGCTGCTGAGCGACTCCGAACGCGACGACGACGTCTGCCTGCTGCTGTGCCACATCGACAGCACGGCGCAGCCGGCGACGAGCCGGCCACCGGCCCGCTCGGACGGCCTGCGACTTTGACGCGGTCCGGCGCGATCCGGCGCGGTCCTGTCCCGGTACGCGGTCAGTCCGTGGGCGGTGCGGGGTGGTGCACAGGGCCGGGCGGGCGGTCGTGGGCCTGCTGGAAGGCGACCAGACCGCGGTGGAGGGCGGTGCACTGGCCCGGGGTCATCCCCTCGAACACGTCGGCCAGTCGGCGGATGCGTCCCTCGGTGACCTCCGTGAGCAACCGACGGCCATGGGCCGTCACCACCAACTGCACCTCGCGCCGGTTGTGGGGCTGGACCGTCCGCTGCAGCAGGCCGGCGGCCTCCAGCCGGTCGCACATCCGACTGGCCGTCGGCAGGCCGATGCCGAGGTGCTCGGCGAGCGCGGTCAGATTGAGCTCGGGCCGGTGCCGGACGGTCTTCAGGGCGAGCAACTGACGGGCGGGCAGCCCCGGCGTGACCTCGTCGGCCGCGCAGAACCAGAGCGCCACCAGGCTCTCCACCGCGTCGACCACCTGCCGGGCAATCCGTTCCCACTGCTCGGGGCTCTGTTCACAGCCCACCTCAGTCCCCTCCGGCGACCGCATTTGTCATGTACGTCGGGCTACCCGAAAGGACGGGGTGTACACGAAGACAGCGGGGGTGTGCCGGAACGCCGCTCCCTGCACACCTTGGGCGGTGGGTGATTGCTCAGCCCGGGCCGTGGGCGATTGCTCAGCCCGGGCCGTGGGCGATTGCTCAGCCCGGGCGGTGGGCGATCACGGCGAACATCGTCACGGACATGTGCAGTCCGCCCTGCCCGGCGGCCTCCTCAAGACCTGCGTACGCGCGGTCCCGCTGCTCCTCGGTGAGCAGTCCCCGGCGCACGGCGGAGGCACCCAGCATGCGCACGAGCGGCCAGGGCACCGACCGGTGGTCCTGCAGCAGTGCCTGCGAACCCCGGTCGTCGATCACCAGTCCCGTCTGCGCCAGTTGGCCCGCGAGTCGCCGTCCGGAGTGCGGGTTGGCGGCCCCGGCGAGGGCGGCCGAGGTGAACGCGGCCATGACGTCGGGCTCGCCCGGATGCAGGATGGTGGTCGCCCAGTCGGTGTCCAGCAGTGCGATGCGCCCGCCGGGGCGCAGCACCCGAGCCATCTCGGCGACCGCGCGGTCCGGTTCCGTCAGGTGCTGGAGCACCCGCTCGCACCACACGACGTCCACCGACGCGTCGGGCAGTGCCAGGGCGAGCGCGTCGCCGTCCGTGAAGCGGGCGGGGCTGCCGGACGCGGCCGCCCGCTCCTCGGCGACGGCCCGCAGCCCCGGGTTGGGTTCGATGCCGAGCACGTCTCCTTCCGGGCCTGCCGCGTCCGCGAGCCGCCTCGTCTGGGAGCCGGTGCCGCAACCGACGTCGAGCGCGCGCTCCCCGGCGCGGACGGCGAGCGCCTCGTGCACCCACGCGCGCAGCCGCCGTACGCCCGCGGCGGCGTCCTGCTGGTCCAGCGCGGCCACCAGCCGCTGCACGTCCGCCACGCCGATGTTCTGCCTGCGAAACCCGGATACGGGCTCTGTCTCCCCCATGCGGAGCACTCTAGAGCCTCCTGGTGCGACGCACCGGACTTCCGCCCTGCCGCGCCGACGGGGGGCGGGCCGATGTGCACGCGACCGGTCCGGCCAATGTCCGCGCGATAGGTTGCGCGATCTCGGGAACCCGCGTAGCGAACCGCGCCCGGGGGGCATCCAGAGGCGGCCGGATGACTTGAGCCGGTGCGCCGACGGCTCGTGGCGGGCATGGTGGTGCTCGACGCCTTGCGTCTGCCGGCCGGCCCGGCCGGCGGGTGGCCGAGGGCACGGTGGGACCGATGAGGTGCGAAGGCAGCGATTCAGGGGCAGGCGAACGACGTCGAGGCAGACCTCCTGGAGCCGCAGAAGGGATGAACACCGTGACACGACCCAGGATCCTGGTGGTTGGCGCAGGCTTCGCCGGAGTGGAGTGCGTGCGCCGCCTGGAACGCAGGCTCTCCCCCGAGGAGGCCGACGTCACCCTGGTGACGCCGTTCGCCTACCAGCTCTACCTGCCGCTGCTGCCCCAGGTCGCCTCCGGCGTCCTGACGCCCCAGTCCGTCGCCATCTCCCTGCGCCGCAGCAAGAAGTACCGCACCCGCATCATTCCGGGCGGGGCCGTCGGCGTGGACCTGAAGGCCAAGGTCTGCGTCATCCGCACCATCACGGACCACATCGTCGACGAGCCGTACGACTACATCGTGCTGGCTCCCGGCAGCGTCACCCGGACGTTCGACATCCCGGGCCTGACGGACCACGCCTTCGGCATGAAGACGCTCGCCGAGGCCGCCTACATCCGCGACCACGTCATCACCCAGCTCGACCTGGCCGACGCCAGCGACGACCCGGCCGAACGGGCCTCGCGGCTGCAGTTCGTGGTGGTCGGCGGCGGTTACGCCGGCACCGAGACCGCCGCTTGCCTGCAGCGGCTCACGCACGCGGCCGTCCAGCGCTATCCGCGGCTGGACCCGGGCCTGATCAAGTGGCACCTGATCGACATCGCGCCGAAGCTGATGCCGGAACTGGGCGACAAACTCGGCCGCAGTGCCCAGGAGATCCTGCGCCGACGCGGTGTGGAGATCTCGCTGGGTGTCTCCATCGCCAAGGCCGGACCGGAGGAGGTCACCTTCACGGACGGCCGGGTGGTGCCCACCCACACCCTGATCTGGACCGCGGGCGTCGTGGCGAGCCCCCTCATCTCCACTCTGGGCGCGGAGACGGTGAAGGGGCGGCTGGTGGTCAGCCCGGAGATGGCGGTCCCCGGCCAGGACGGGGCGTTCGCCCTCGGTGACTCCGCCGCCGTGCCCGACCTGGCCAAGGGCGACGGCGCGGTCTGCCCGCCGACCGCACAGCACGCCATGCGGCAGGGCAAGCGGGTCGCCGACAACGTCGTGGCGACGCTGCGGAACCAGCCGCTGCAACCGTACGAGCACAAGGACCTGGGGCTGGTCGTCGACCTCGGCGGCAAGGACGCCGTCTCCAAGCCGCTGGGCCTCGAACTGCGCGGTGTGGCCGCGCAGGCAGTGGCCCGGGGCTACCATCTGGCGGCGCTGCGGACCAACGTCGCCAAGACCCGGGTCATGACAAATTGGCTGCTGAACGCGGTCGCCGGTGACGATTTCGTGCGCACCGGCTTCCAGGCCCGAAAGCCCGCCAAGCTGAAGGACTTCGAGTACACGGACGCCTACATGACGCCGGAACAGGTGCGCGAGCACATCGAACGGCCACAGCCCCGCAAGGTGTGACCGCTCGGGCGGGGTGCCGGCGGAAACGGCCGGGCCGCCGGGCGGCCCGGCAGCGGCGTGCCATGCTGGGTTGGCGGATCACCACGTTCAAGGCATCACGTTCAAGGCGTCACATTCAAAAGGCGTCAGATGCAAGGCGTCACGTTCAAGGCATCACGTGCGAGGGGAGAGAGTTCGGCGGCGTGAAGGCAGCGCAGGGGTCGGTCTGGGCGTCGCTCAGGGATCGGGTCGCGGCGTGGGATCCCGGGCTGCTGAGGCTGGCCGCCGGATCACGAACGGCGGGCGCCATGGCCCTGACGCTGGCCGTCCTCGGTCTGATGGGGGCACCGCTGCCGCATCTGGTGGCCGGGGCGCTCGCGTCGATGGTGGCGACCTTCGCCATCCGGGAGAAGCAGCGCACCCGGCAGGCCCTCACACTCGCCCTGGGTCTGCCGGTGGCGCTCGCGTCCGTGACCCTGGGAGCGCTGCTCAACTCCCGCATCGTGGCCGGGGACGTCTTCTTCGTCGCTCTGATCTTCTGCGCCGTCTACAGCCGCCGGTTCGGTGACCGGGGCAACGCGCTCGGGCTGATCTGCTTCCAGACCTACTTCATGTCCCTGTTCGTCGGCGCCACCGTGCCGATGCTGCCGGGTCTGTTCGGCGTCATCGCGATCGCCTTCGCCTGCAGCGCCCTGGTCCGCTTCGCGGTCGTGTACGAGACCCCCGCGGGCATCCTGCAACGGCTCCGCGAGGCCTTCCGGGTGCGCCTGGCCCAGTTGGTGTCCGCGCAGATCGAGTTGCTGGACGCCGATCCCGAGGAGCCCGACGAGGCGGACAAGGCCCTGGAGGCGGTGCGGGAGCGCACCGCCCGGCTGCACGAGACGGCCCTGATGATCCAGGCGCGTCTGGAGGAGGGGACCTCCGACGAGGCCGTGGCCCGGCTGGTGCAGCGGCGGATCGCGGACGCCGAGATCGCGGCCGAACGGCTCGGGCTGCTGCTGCTCAGCGCCCGCAGCGCCGAGCGGACGAACACGCTCACCCTGCACCTGCCCGGCGCGTCCCTGCCGTCGGGCGGCCGGCTGCCGGTGCGGGACGAGGTGACCGAGATGCTGCGCCGCGACCTGCAGGCGCTGCGGATGCTCGTCCTGCGGCCGGTCGGTACCGAGGCCGGCACCGCGCTGTCCCATGTGCGCAACCGGCTCCTCGGCTACCGGGACGAGGAGAACCTGCCGGCGGCGCCGCCCGCCGTCCAGGATGTCTTCCGCGGCATCGGTGAGACGGCGCGGGCGGTGCTGGGGCTCAGGCTCGCCCTGGACGGACCGCAGGACGAGTCCGACGACACTCCGGCGACGACCCGTTCGCGCGAGGAACTGGACACCGAGAGCGCGGCGATCGAGGGCGCCGAGGAGGGGGAGCGGGCGAAGGAGCAGGCACCCACCGGCCTGCAAAGGCCCACCACGCGGGCCGCGGTGCAGGTCGCCGTGGGCTCGGCGCTGGCCATCGCGGGCGGCGAGTTCCTCTCCACTCAGCGCTGGTACTGGGCGGTGCTGACCTGCTGGATCGTGTTCATCAACACCTCGTCCACGGGCGAGATCCTGGTCAAGGGCTACCGGCGGCTGCTGGGCACCGTGCTCGGGGTGGTGGCCGGCATCGTCCTGGCGGGGCTGGTCGGCCACTACACCTGGACGGCGATGGCACTGGTGCTGGTGTTCGTGTTCGCGATGTTCTACACGGCGCCGCTGTCGTACACGCTGATGTCCTTCTTCGTCACCGCGGCACTCGGGCTCCTGTACACCCTGCTGCACACCTACAGCCCCGCGGTGCTCGTCCTGCGCGTGGAGGAGACGGCGCTCGGCGCGGCCTGCGGGATCATCGCGGCGGCGCTGGTGCTTCCGATGCACACGGACCGTCGTACGAACGAGTTGCTCGTCACGGTGCTGGAGCGGCTCACCGACGTCACCGACGCCGCCGTCGACCAGCTCAGCGGCGGGCCGGCGGACGATCTGCTCGACAGGGCGCGGGAGCTGGACAGGGCGCTCGCCGACCTGCGGGCCGCCGTACAGCCGCTGACCCACCCGGTCATCCCGCTGATCACTCCCCTGCGGTCCCGGCGCAGCACCGCCCAGTACGTGGTCGCTCTCCTCGAGACCTGCGCCTACCACGCGCGCTCCCTGGCCGCGGCCGCCGAGCTGCTGCCGTCGCATCCCTCGATCGGCGCGGACCCGCGGCTGCGCCAGGCGTGTCACCGCATCACGCACAACATCGCGGCGATCACCGCGCACGTGGTGGACGAACACGCCACCGCCGAGGTCGAGACGGGACCGAGCATCGTCTCGCTGCTGGAGCCGGAGGGGCGAGGCACGGCGGAGTACGGACGCATCACCGGCCGGGTGCTGCGGCACCTGCAGCGCCTGGACGAGGCGGTGGTGGGTCTGGCGCGGCTGCTGGGAGCGCCGGTGTCCGGCCGGAGGCCGTGACGGCCCGGACCCGCCGACCGCGACCCGGCGCGGTCGGCGCCGGCTCGGTCAGAAGTCCGTGGGCAGGTTGCTGACTTCGGCGATCCCGCGCAGTTCCTCCGTCTCCCGGTGCCGGTCGCGGATGATGTCGGCGATCTCGGTCAGGCGCGCCGGGTCCGACGCGGTCGCCGCGTCCGTGACCACCCGGACCGGGCCGGTCTCCTCGATGTCCAGAACGACCAGCTCGTTGTCCATCCTGCCGGTGACCGCCGTGGCGATCACCAGGGCCGCCTCGTCCCGGATCTGCTGCGGCACGTCCTGGGCCTGAGCGCCGTCCAGCGGTAGGTCGACGGTGGACAGGCCCTGCTCGTCGATCGCGCGCAGCACCGGATCGACCACGGTGAGCAGGAGCTCGTAGTCCTCTTCGGGCATCCGGACGCGGAGCAGATCGAGGTAGACCTCCACGGCCCGGCCGTCGGGCGGAAGCTCGTCTTCGTTCATCCGGTCCGTGTTCCCCGCCCACGGCCGCTCAGACGCCGACCGGCGTCAGAGCTTCTGCCACCGTGCCTGGGCGAAGGAGAACAGTCCGAACAGCACCAGCCCGGCCGCGACCAGCACCAGCAGCCAGGGCCCGAGCGGGGTGTCCGCGAAGGAGCGCAGGGTGTCGTCCAGTCCCTTCGCCCGGTCCGGTGTGGAGTCGACGGCCGCGCGGACCACGAAGACCCCGGCCGCGACGAACACCAGCCCGCGCGCCAGCCCGCCGCCCACACCGGTCACGTCGACCAGTCGGCGCGTCGCGGACGACATCCCACCGAGCTCGAGGTCCTTGTGGAAGTGGCGCCGCGTGGCCTGTACGACGATCACCGCGCCCGTCACGACGATGCCCGCACCGACGGCACCGACCAGCCACGGTCCGGCGGGCGCACCCAGCGCCTGGGCCGTGATGTCGCGGGACTGCTGGTCGCTCGAGCGGCCGCCGTTGCCGGAGCCGGCGGCGAAGGACAGGACGGAGTAGGCGACGCAGGCGTAGAACACACATCGCAGGAGCGCCATGCACCGCGTCCCCGCCTTGCGGCCGTCGGGCCCGGCCGCGCCGAACGCGGCCACGGACAGCTGCCACACCGCCATGCCGACGAGCCCGATGCCGAGCGCCCAGAGCAGCACGGCGCCGAACGGTTCGTCGGCGAGTGCGGCCACGGCGCCGCTGCGGTCCGCCTGGTGTGTCCCGTCGCCGAAGGCGACGCGCAGCGCCAGTACACCAACCAGCAGATAGATCACTCCGCGTGCCGTCAGCCCGGCCCGGGCGGCGGCATGTGTCACCGAGCCCTTCGCCACCCGCCGGACTTCCATGCGCCCGGTAGCGGGCGCGGCGCTCGTCTTCATCTCGACCTCCCGCTATCCGGATGCCCCGCCGGGGTCCGGACACGCGCCATGTGCTGGGCGGCACACAGCAGGCTGCCCGGACGCCGACGGGGCACGTCCGGGCAGCGGTTCGGGACACGTCCGCGCGGCAGGCCGGGTTGCGCCGGTCTCGCCTTTCCTGCGGAGAGACCTCCGGGAGGCGCCGACTCGGCTCGCGGGCACGGCTCGCGAACACGGTCGCGGGCACGACTCTCGAACACGGCGGCCTCGTCCGGGAACCCCCCGGATACGGGCGACGGGCTCAGCCGGCCGCCGAGTGCACCGCGGCGGCTCCGCCGGAGACACCGGCCGGGCGGACCTGGGCCGCCATCGTGGTCGCCGGGCCCGCCGCCATCGTGGTCGCCGGGCCCGCCGCCATCGTGGTCGCCGGGCGGGCGGTGCGCGCCTGGGCGGCTTCGGGTGCGGTGGCAGCGAGCATGCGGCGGGCCTTCTCCAGGGCCCGGCCCACGTCACGCGTGCCGGTCGACACGCACAGCGTGTACGCGAGGTCCTGTACCCGAGTGCTCGGGGCCGTGGCGGGACCGGCGGCCGCCGCGGTCTGCGCGGCGGCCGCCGCCTCGTAGTCGTCGACGAGGCTGCGAAGGATCTCGGGGTGGGGCGTCAGCACTGGTCCGGTTCTCCTCGTCTGTCGCAGTCTGTCGCAGTCTGTGTCTGTCGCAGTCTGTCGCACTTCACCGGCCCCGGCTCAGACGGTCGCCGGGCGTGCTTCCGCCACCGCGGCGGTTCGCCCGTTCGGCCAGCACCTCGTCGCGGACCCGTGCGCAGCTGCGGCTGATCAGGCGGGAGACGTGCATCTGGGAGATGCCGAGTCGGTCGGCGATGCGGCTCTGTGTCATGTCCTCGAAGAAGCGCATGTAGAGAATGGCGCGTTCGCGTTCGGGAAGCCGGCGCAGTCCCTCCTTGGCGGACTCGCGGTCGACGACGACGTCGTACGAGGAGTCCGCGGCCCCCAGGGTGTCCGCCAGGCTGTAGCCGTCGTCGGCGTCGGAGAGTTCGGCGTCCAGCGACAGGGTGCTGAAGCTGTCGAGGGCCTCCATCCCGGTGCCGACCTCCTCCTCGGTGAGCCCGGTGTGGGCGGCGATGTCGGCGACCGTGGGCTCGGGGCTGCCGGGGTTCTGGGTCAACTCGCGGCGCGCCACGCGCACCTTGTTGCGCAGCTCCTGTACGCGGCGGGGCACCCTGAGGGCCCACATGCGGTCCCGGAAGTGCCGCTTGACCTCGCCGGTGATGGTCGGCACGGCGTAGCTCTCGAACGCCCCGCGGTCCGGGTCGAAGCGGTCGATCGCCTTCACCAGCCCCAGCGCCGCCACCTGGCGCAGGTCCTCGACCGACTCCCCGCGGTCCCGGAACCGCCCGGCGATGCGGTGGGCCATCGGCAGCCAGGCGGTCACCAGCTCGTCTCGCACGGCGTCGCGTTCGGGGCCGTCCTCCAGGGCGGCCAGGCGTCGGAAGAGAGCCACGGTGTCAGGTGCGTCGTCGTGCGGCCGCCTGACGCGAGCAGCCTGGTCCTCGGGGGCGCCGGGACGGCCTGTCGACATATCGATGAGCATGCGGATTCGCTCCTGAACGGGTGGTGTCAGGGGATACCGCGGAAGGGGAACGGTGCCCGGATCCACCTGGAGGGCCCGCAGCAGCCATACCGCTTCCGCTGGCGCGCCTCCGGTCCGAAGCACGAGATTCCGTCTGCCCTTGAGTGGGAGGAGCAAACTCCACTTCTCGGAATTCATTGCACCCGGCAATGCTCCGCACACGGATCCGCGCACGAAGACGCGTATGAACGCGTATGAAGAGGCACGGCGGCGCAGCTCAGGACAGGGGGACCACGGCGGTGATGCACTTGCCGCCGGAGGGCAGATCGGACACCTCGATCTCACGCGCCAGCCGGCACACGATCGGCCAGCCGCGACCGCCGACCCGGCGCCGGCCCTGCCGGTCCACGGCCGGTCGGGCCACCGGCAGCCGGTCGCTGCGATCGCTCACGCACACGCTCACACCGCGCCCGTCGACGTCGACGTGAAAATCCGTCACGCCGCCGCCGTGCAGAATCGCGTTGGTGGTCAGTTCCGAGGCGACGAGCTGCGCGTCGGAGACGGCCTCGGCGTCGCACCGGGCGTGGGTGGCAAGGCAGCGTTCGATGATCGCGTGTGCAACCGCCCGCCGCGCGTCGGCCGGTTTGCACGAGCAGGCCTGCCCGGGCGGGGGCGCGGCGGACGACGACCGGGCGGTGGGTGTGGTCCTGTGCCTCTCGCACATCTCCTGTCTCCCTGGGTGGTGAGGAAGAAGCCGGGCCCGTACGGAGACCCCGCGCGCCGGCGGTGCGCGTCTGCGCCAGCGGACCTCCTCGCGCCGTGCGCGTACCGTAGGTCTCGCGTGTCGCCCGACCTGAGGTCTCCTGGGTCGCCTGACCTGTCCGCGCCACACCAAACCTCCGGGCCCGCATGCGGACCGCGGGCCATCGGAGCGGCTTGCGCGGGTACGCGAACTGCATGACAGATGTCGTGGACTCAGACGAACTGCTGCGGCGCATCCAGCGCGCCCGGGCCTGCGCGGTGCAGCAGGAGCGGACGTGGCGCGGCCGCCGGGACACCCTCGACGGGGGCGACCCGGACGGGGCACGCGAGGCGGCGTTCCGGGTGGTGGCGTACGAGACCGTCCTCAGGGTGCTGGACGAGATCCTCACCCCGGGCAAGCACACCGAGGACACCTGACGCCGGCGCCGGTCGTCGCTGAGCGACGGTGGGACCGCGGAGTGAAACCGGTCACCCAACCCGCTTCCCACTACACGGATCGACTCGAGATGGTTTATCGTTCATCCATAAGCGGTGCCGGGGTCGACCGGAAGCGTCCCCCGTACATCGCCGCATACGGCCCTGGCTGGTCTCCCCCGTCCAGCCAGGGCTTTTTCACGCCCTTGATTCCCTGGTCCGCTTGGTTCTCCCGTCCCGGTCGATGCCGACCGGGTTCGGCTCGAGGACGCGCACCCGGTGACGGGAAGTGGCGTCCGCCGAGGTGCCCGGCGCCCCGCCAGCGGCTGAAATGGGCTGAGGTACATGCGCGGATCCGATCGCCGGCGAGGAGCCCAAAGCCATGACCAAAGCGATAAAACTGCTGACCGCCCTCCCCCAGAAACAGCGCGAGCGCCTGATGGAGCTGGCGCACGAGGTCTCCTTCCCCGAGGACGCGCCGATCTTCGAGGCGGGCGGCACGGCCGACCGGTTCTGGGTGATCCGTTCCGGCGCCGTACACCTGGACCAGCAGGTGACGCCCTTGCGCCGGGTGACGGTGGCGAGCCTCGGCGCCGGCGATCTGCTCGGCTGGTCGTGGCTGTTCCCGCCGTATCAGTGGGACTTCGGTGCCGTGGCCTTCAGCCAGGTGCGCGCCTACGAGTTCGACGCGTCGGCCGTCCTCGCGCTGTGTGTCGAGGATCCGCTGCTCGGGCTGTCGCTGGTGCGAACCGTCGCCGAGATCCTTGCCCACCGGCTGGAAGTGACGCGGGGCAAGCTGCTGGAGCGCTACTCGATGCCACCACGCAGCGCGCTGTGACGCGGCGCAAGCGGCGTCGGCCTCAGACGCGGTAGCGGCGCAGCGCCGGCACGGTCGCCGCCAGGCCCAGTATCAGGGCGACGACGAGCAGGCCGCCGCCCACGACAGCGGCCCGGGGGCCGAAGGCCGAGCCCGCGGTGCCGTGCAGCACGTCGGCCAGGCGCGGGCCGCCCGCGACGACCACCGTGAAGACGCCCTGCATACGGCCGCGCATCTCGTCGGTGGCGGCGGACAGCAGGATCGCGCCACGGAACACCATCGAGACCATGTCGGCCACTCCGGCGGCCGCCAGGAACGCCACCGCGATCCACAGGTTGCGCCTCAGACCGAACCCGGCGACGGCCGCACCCCAGGCCGTGACGGCGCCGATGACCATCAGGCCGTGCCGACGCGCCCGGGAGAAGGTGCCCGAGAACAGCCCGCCGACCACCGCTCCGACCGGTATCGCCGCGAACAGCAGTCCGAGCGCGAGCCCTTCGCCGTAGGAGGCGTAGGTCTGAGCGGCGAGCTGCGGGAACAGCGCACGGGGCATGCCGAAGACCATGGCGATGATGTCGGCGAGGAAGGACAGCAGCAGCACCTTGTGCCGCGCGATGTAGCGGAAGCCCGCGGCGATCTCGCGTACTCCGGCCCGCCGGGCCGCCGAGCCGGCCAGCGGAGGGAGCGCGGGCAGGCGCGCCACCGCCCAGACCGTGACGCACAGGGCCACGGCGTCGACCAGGTACAACGAGGGCAACCCGATCACCGGTATGAGGGCACCGGCCAGCAGCGGCCCCGCCACCAGTCCGGTCTGCATGACCGTGGAGCCCAGGGCGTTGGCGGCGGGCAGTTCCACCTCGGGGACCAGGCGGGCGATGGAGGCGTTGCGGGCCGGGGAGTTCAGGCCGAAGAAGGCCTGCTGCACGGCCAGGAGCGCCATCAGGGCCACGACCGAGTCGAGCCCGGTCACGGCCTGCAGCCAGAACAGCAGCGAAGTGACGGCGATTCCGCAGTTGGTGATCAGCAGCAGCCTGCGGCGGTCCACGGTGTCGGCGACCGCCCCGCCCCACAGCGCGAACGCGACCATCGGGAGCAGGCCGGCGAGGCTGGCGTAGCCGACCCATGCCGAGGAGCCGGTGATGTCGTAGATCTGCTTGGGCACGGCGACCGCCGTGAGCTGGCTGCCGACGGCGGTGACGATGGTCGAGGACCACAGCCTGCGGTAGGCGGGTCGGCGCAGGGGGCGGGTGTCCATCGCCCAGCGGCGCCAGCCGTGCCGGACCGGCCGTGCCGGGTCTCCGGGCGGGGTCTGCGGTTCCGTGTTGCTGCCGGTGCTCTCGCTGGTGTCCACGGGCTTCCTGGTTGCTGGTTACATCTTTCCGATCGGGTTCACTATCGCAGCACAGGCTGTGCGCTCCGCAGCCGCGGTCCGGGACGCGGAGGGCGACAGGCGAGGGTCGGCGGGCGGCGAGCGGCTGGCCGCTGACGGCTGACGGCTGACGGCTGACGGCAGGCGGGCGGCGGTCTGCGGTCAACGGGCGGCGGTCTGCGGTCTGCGGTCTGCGGTCTGCGGTCTGCGGTCTGCGGTCTGCGGTCTGCGGTCTGCGGTCTGCGGTCTGCGGTCTGCGGTCTGCGGGATCAGGCTCCGACGACGAGCGTGGCCCCGAGAGTGACCATGGTGGCGGCGATCAGTGCGTCCAGGATCCGCCAGGCCGACGGCCGGGAAAGGACGCGGCCGAGCAGCCGGGCGCCGAAGCCCAGGGCGGCGAACCAGCAGAGGCTGGCGAGCGCGGCGCCGAGCCCGAAGGTCCAGCGCAGTGGTCCCCGGTCGGCCGCGAGGGAGCCGAGCAGGAAGACGGTGTCGAGGTACACGTGCGGGTTCAGCCAGGTCATCGCCAGACAGCTGAGCACCGCGCGCCTGCGGGAGCCCGCCGCCTCGCCGTCCGCACGCAGGGCCGCGCCGGGGCGGAACACCCGGCGGGCGGCGAGGGCGCCGTAGCAGAGCAGGAACGCGCCACCGATCAGCCCGACCGCGGTGAGCGCCCCCGGCCACGCGACCACGACGGCGCCGACCCCGCCGACGCCGAGCCCGATGAGGGCGGCGTCGGACAGGGCGCAGATGCCGACCACGGCGAGCACCGCGTCCCGGCGGATGCCCTGGCGCAGGACGAAGGCGTTCTGCGCGCCGATGGCGACGATCAGGGACAGGCCGGTGCCGAACCCGGAGGCGGCGGCGGTCAGGGCGTGGTTCATGTCCTTGACGTTACGGAAGTGATCACTGCGCGTACAGCTAAGGATTTTTACGTACCATTAGCGCTCGTGATGACGGAGCTTCCCCTGGACCAGGTGCGCACGCTGCTCGCGGTGGTGGACGAGGGCACGTTCGACGCCGCGGCGGCGGCCCTGCACCTCACACCGTCGGCGGTGAGCCAGCGGGTGAAGGCACTGGAGCAGCGCACGGGCCGGGTCCTGCTGATGCGCACCAAGCCGGTGCGGCCCACCGAGTCGGGCGAGGTGATCGTGCGGTTCGCCCGTCAGGTGGCCCTGCTGGAGCGGGACGCGTCCGCCGAGCTGGGGCTGAGCAGTGCCGGGGAGCCGACCCGCGTATCGGTGGCCGTGAACGCCGACTCGCTGGCGACCTGGTTCCTCGGGGCCCTCTTGCGGGTGCCGGCCGAGCCACGGCTCTGCTTCGAACTGCGCCGCGAGGACGAGGACCACACGGCGGCGCTGCTGCGGGAGGGACAGGTCATGGCGGCGGTCACCTCGTCCTCGGATGCCGTGCCGGGATGCTCGGTGCGGGCGCTGGGCCGGATGCGGTACGTCCCTGCGGCGAGCCCGGGCTTCGCCGAGCGCCACCTGGGCGGACCGCTGCCGGACGCGCTGGCGCAGGCTCCCGTGGTGGTCTTCGACCGACGGGACGACCTCCAGGACGTCTTTGTCCGCCGACTGCGCGGCGGACACGGCGGCGCCGGGGCGGCACGGCACTACGTCCCGACCTCGGAGGGTTTCGTCGACGCCGTCGCGGCCGGTCTGGGCTGGGGCATGGTGCCCGAGGTGCAGGCCGGCCCGCTGCTGCGCGCCGGCCGCCTGGTGCGGCTTGCGCCGGACCGGGCGGACGGGTCGGTCGACGTGCCCCTGTACTGGCAGCAGTGGCGGCTCGACTCCCCCGTCCTGGCCACGGTCGCCGAGGCGGTGACCGCGGCGGCGGCGCAGTCACTGCGCGGGTGAGCGGCCGGGGGGTGTCGTTTGGATCAGCCCGGTCCGCGTTGATCCGAACGGCGCCCCTGGACGGGGCCCTGCAACTCCTTGAGTCGGGTGGCCGCGCTGTCCAGCAGCATGTCCAGGGCCGTCGGATAGGCGCTGGTGACCATGCGGGTCGCCAGGAGGGGCGCGGCCTCGGCGATACGGGGGTGGGTGGCCGGCGGCAGCCGGGCGTACGTCGAGCGCCACATCTGTTCGTCGGCGCGCAGGGCGGCGCTCGGCAGGGCGAGCGAGGCGGCGTCCAGCGCGGCGAAGGCGAGGGTCTGGTCGACGAAGGCGTGGTAGATCCGCACCGTGTCCGGCAGCGGGAACCCGGCCGTGCGCAGCACGTCCAGGACGGCCTCGTCGGCGGCCAGTTCATGGGCCCGGCCGCTCACCCGGTTGGCGGTCAGCAGCGCGGCCTGCGGGTGGGCGACGTACGCGGCGTGGATGCGCAGCCCGACGGCGCGCAGGTCGGCCCGCCACTGCCCCGTCGGGTCCCAGCCGCGCAGGGCCCGGCCGATGAGGGCGTCGCCGATGGCCAGGGTCAGGTCGTCCATCCCGCGGAAGTAGCGGTACAGGGTGCTCGGGTCGCAGTCCAGGGCCAGGCCGAGCCTGCGGGCGGTGAGTCCGGCGCTGCCGTGTTCGCGCAGCAGGCGCAGCGCGGTGTCGACGATCAGGCTCTCCGACAGCACGGTGCCGCTCCTGGTCGGACGGCGTCGGCGCCGCTTCTCCTCGGGTACCACCGGTTTCGGCACGTCCGCCTCCCACTGACCGGGCTCCTGCCGGCCGGACAGTCGGTTCAGGGGCCTTATGCCAACGCCATTGACCTTACCGCACCGACCGGCGTTGTATCGGCGGCCGAGGGCGCGCCTCCTCTTCCAACCGTCATAGACCGGTCCGTGGCTGAAACGGACCGGGAGGGAGTTTCGGCCATGCGTGTACTGCTCGTGGGAGCAGGCGGTGTGGGCACCGCCATCACCCGGATCGCGGCCCGGCGTGCGTTCTTCGAGGCGATGGTCGTCGCCGACTACGACCGGGGCCGGGCCGACGCCGCCGTCGCGGCGCTGGGCGACGACCGGCGGTTCCTCGCCGAGTCCGTCGACGCCGGGGACGAGGCGGCGGTGGCGGCTCTGCTCGCCCGGCACCGGTGCGACCTGCTGCTCAACGCCACCGATCCGCGTTTCGTCATGCCCCTGTTCCGGGCGGCCCGCACGGCGGGAGCCGGCTACCTGGACATGGCGATGTCCCTGTCCCGGCCGCACCCCGAGCGTCCGTTCGAGGAGTGCGGGGTCAGGCTCGGCGACGAGCAGTTCGCCCAGGCGGCCGACTGGGAGAAGGCGGGCGCGCTGGCGCTCGTCGGCATGGGGGTGGAGCCGGGCCTGTCGGACGTGTTCGCGCGGTACGCGGCCGACGAACTCTTCGACGAGATCGAGGAGATCGGCATCCGCGACGGAGCCGACCTCACGGTGGACGGCCACGGCTTCGCGCCGTCCTTCAGTATCTGGACCACCATCGAGGAATGCCTGAATCCGCCGGTGGTCTACGAGGCCGGACGAGGCTGGTTCACCACCGAGCCGTTCAGTGAGCCGGAGGTCTTCGACTTCCCGGAGGGCATCGGTCCGGTCGAGTGCGTGAACGTCGAGCACGAGGAGGTGCTGCTCGTCCCGCGCTGGGTCGACGCACGGCGCGTCACCTTCAAGTACGGGCTGGGCCGGGAGTTCATCGACACCCTCAAGACACTGCACCTGCTGGGCCTGGACCGCACCGAGCCCGTCACCGTACCGGGCCCCCAGGGACCGGTGGCCGTCTCGCCCCGGGACGTCGTCGCCGCCTGCCTGCCCGACCCGGCGACCCTCGGCGAGCGGATGCACGGCAGGACCTGCGCGGGCACCTGGGTGCGAGGCACCCGGAACGGGGCGCCGCGCGAGGTGTACCTGTACCACGTGGTCGACAACCAGTGGTCCATGGCGGAGTACGGATGCCAGGCGGTGGTGTGGCAGACGGCGGTCAACCCCGTCGTCGCCCTAGAACTCCTGGCCACCGGCGCGTGGACCGGCACGGGCGTTCTCGGGCCCGAGGCGTTCCCCGCCCCGCCCTTCCTGGATCTGCTGACGGAGTACGGCTCCCCCTGGGGCCTGCGCGAGCAGTGACCGTGTGGGGATTCTGCGAAGGTTCCCATTCCCAGGCAATTCGGCTGTTTCGCTGCCGGAAACCTCGGTCACCCGATGCCGAGTACGCCTTTGGCAAGGGCTCGGACTACTTTCGATCGCAGGTGACTTGGATGGACAACTGGCGAGAGCATGCCGCGTGCCGCCACGAGGACCCCGATCTCTTCTTCCCGATCGGCACCACCGGTCCGGCGCTGCTGCAGACCGAGCAGGCCAAGACGGTCTGCCGGCGCTGCCCCGTGCAGGAGCAGTGTCTGCAGTGGGCCGTGGACACGGGGCAGTCCCTCGGCGTGTGGGGAGGCACGAGCGAGAACGAGCGCCGCGCACTGAAGCGGCGCTCCGCAGCCCGGCGCCGCTCCGGGTGAGCGGCGGTGGGGGCCGTCAGCGACCGGACCGGCGCAGCGGCCCCCACTCCGCCTCCTGGCGGGCCACCTCGGCCCGGGCCTCCTCGATGACGCCGGAGTCGATCCAGCACAGCGGCTCCACGTCCACCACCAACGGCTCGTTGTCGGGTCCCCGGCCGCGCTCCCGGCCGCCGAGCGCCCAGGGACGCACGCCGGGACCCTTCTCGTGCGGCAGATGGGCGTAGTCGTACAGGCGCCGCGCCACCCACAGCTCCACCGACCGGTCCTCCCACCACTCCTCGACGTCGAGGGGGTTGGCGGACAGTCCGGGCATGGGTACGCCGGTGAGCTCGTCGGTGCTGGAGGTCGTGCCGAGGTCGGTCCCGGGGCCGTGCGACCAGCGGACGTACAGGCCCCGGTGCCGCTCGACGAGAGCGGCCAGGCCGGCCAGCGTGTGCACGACCGGCAGGTCGGCCGAAGCGCTCATGTCCTGATCTCCCTCTCGCCCCAGGCGCTCGGGGTACCCGCACGTGGCAATCGGAATCCAAACGGAATCAATCACTCCGCTTTGTTGCCTGCGGGCGGGTCGCGGTGAGCGGCGCGCTCGGGGTACCGGTGACCAGGTGGCCGACCATGGCGCACACATGTCAGGAAGCCGTCGGCGCCTCCGGCTTGCCGGGCTTGCCCTGGGCGAAGAGCCAGGTGTGGAAGAGTCCGGTCAGGTTCTTGCCGGACTCCTTCTGCGCCAGGGCGGCGAACCGTTCCGTGGTGCCGTGGCCGTGCCGGTGTCCGGTGGCCCAGGCGCGCAGGATCCTGAAGAACACCCGGTCGCCGACGGCTGTACGCAGCTCGTGCAGGGCCATCGCACCGCGGTCGTAGACGGGGGCACCGAAGATGTTCTTGCCGTTGCCGGGGTCACCGGGGGGATAGGCCCACAGCCGGTCGCCCGACGGGCGGGCGTACAGGTCGTCGAACGTCTCCTGGGCGCTGTCGCCGCCGTGCTGCTCGGAGTAGAGCCACTCGGCGTAGGTCGCGAAACCCTCGTTGAGCCAGATGTCCTTCCAGCGGGTGAGGGACACGGAGTCGCCGAACCACTGGTGGGCACTCTCGTGGACGAGGATGCCCAGATCCGGCGCCTTGTCGTACAACGGACGGGTCTGTGTCTCCAGCGCGTACCCGACCTTCGGGGCATGGTCCACGATCGCTCCGGCGGCCCGGAAGGGATACGGCCCGAACAGCTTCGTCTCCCACGCGAGCACGGACGGCAGCTTCTTCAGCACGGGAGCGGCGGCGGACGCCTCTCGGGGGTCGACCGCGTTGTAGACCTTCAGGCCGTCCGCAGTGGTGTACTGCTGGACCTGGAACTTCCCCACGGTGGCCGTGGCCAGGTAGGCGGCCATCGGCTCCGGCTGGCGCCAGCGGAACGTGGTGCGGCCGTCCGCGGTGCGCCTGCCGAGGTAGAGACCGTTGGCGACCGCGGTGGTCCCGTCGGGGACGGTGATCGTGAAGTCGTACGACGACTTGTCCACGGGGTGGCCGTTCGCCGGGAACCAGGTCATGGCGCCCTGCGGCTCCCCGGCGACGAAGGCTCCGTCGCTGGTGGGGATCCAGCCGTCGTCCGAGCCGTCGGGGTCGGTGACCGGCTCGGGGGTGCCGTTGTAGGTGACGGCGACGCGGAATTCCCGGCCCGCGGGCAGGGCCGCGCGCGGGGTGACGACGAGTTCCTGGCCTTCGCGCCGGTACTGCGCCGGGATGCGGTCGACCGTGACAGCGGTGACCTTCAGCCCGTCGAGGTCGAGGTCGAAACGGGTCAGCCGCTGGGTGGCACGGGCGGTGAGGACCGCCCTGCCGTCGAGGTGGCCGGTGCGCGGGTCGTAGCCGAGCGTCAGATCGTAGTGGGCGACGTGGTAGCCGCCGTTGCCGGCGAGCGGGAAGTAGGGGTCGCCGGCGCCGGACGAGCCGGTCGTTCCGGCCGCCGCGGGACCCGCGGCGGCCAGCAGGGCCGCGACGGCGACGGGAACGGTCGTGACCACGGCCTCGCGCCGCAGGACGGCGGTGCGTCTGACGGCCTGCTTCCTGGACGGCGTCACATGATCTCCTCGGGAGCGGGGCTGAAACTCCCTCAGAGTAGGCGCCGACTACCGTTCAGTGACGTTCCTTCGGGTCAAGTCCCGTCGTGCCGTCGGCCGAGTGGGGCAGTTCTGCGCATCCGCGGCAGTAGGCTCCGGACACGTCCCGAACGCACCCGAGAAAGGGCAGGCCCTTGAGCGTCCGTGTGCGCCGCATCTATGAACCGCCCGAGCCGGACGACGGCGTGCGGGTCCTGGTGGACCGGCTGTGGCCGCGCGGCGTGTCCAAGGAGGACGCGCACGTCGACGAGTGGCCCAAGGGGCTCACCCCGTCCACCGAGCTGCGCCGCTGGTACCACGCGGGCGAGGGGTCCTACGAGGAGTTCCGGCACCGTTACGAGCAGGAGCTCTCCGAGCCCGAGCCCGCCGAACTCCTCGATCACCTCAAGGAACTGGCGCGCAAGGGCACGGTGACGCTGGTGACCGCCTCCAAGGCACCCGAGGGCGGCCACGCCGCCGTCCTGGCCGACGCGCTCCAGGAGTGACCCCTCAGCAAGGCCCTCCTTTCAGGAACTCCCTCCGTTCGGTGCGGCGGCGCGCCAGGGCGCGAAGGCGTTGTCCACGGACCCCAGGGACGAGCGCAGGTGCGGGAGATGGCGCAGCAGCACGTCGGTCATGCCGGTGTTCTCGATCCAGTCCAGGCCGGTCCGGGTGTAGACCTGCGGTGTGTAGTCCCGGGTCAGGAACCGGTCGCTGTTGAGCCGGCGGGACGCCATGAGGACGAAGATGCGGAAGGCGGTGTCGCTGAAGGCGAAGCCCTTGGGGCGCGGCTCGGCGAACATGCCCACCGTGAGGTCGACCCGTTCGATGTCGTCGTCGTAGAGCCGGCGCAGCTCCTCCGCCCAGACCGGGTCGTCGGTCAGCGAGGCGAAGTCCCTGGCCGGGGCGAGGTGCAGCTGCCGACGGAACTCGTTGTACCGGGGCACGCCGAGTTCGCGGCTGCGCAGGATGTCGACCGCTCCGAGATCCATCAGCATGCCGTCCGGGCGCTGGAACTGCTGTAGCGAGCGGGGGTAGTTGTGCAGGGTGACCAGACCCGGGTGCGAGGTGCCGAAGGAGTAGAACAGGTCGGTGAGCGAGTGCTTGTTGAGGACGTCGTAGGCGCTGCGGCCCGTCAGCTCGCGGAAGTCCGCCTCCTGCAGCAGCGTGTCGTCGGCCGCGGAGCGGAAGCTCCAGTCGTCGGGGATCAGTGGATGCATCCGGTAGACGGCCACGAACTCCTCGGTCAGCGAGTAGGGGACGCCGAAGTGGTCGGTGCGGCCGCCGGGGATGCCGCTGAGCACCTCACTGCGGCTGACCCGGCCGAGCAGCCGGTGCACGCGTTCGCCGAGCAGTCCGTACCAGTTGGCGTGCATGGCGGTGACGGTCGTCGGGTGCGCGATGACGGAGGGCGTCCACTCGACCGTGTGGATCTTGGCGATGAGGGCCGCGTTGATCAGACGCGCACGCTGGAAGAGCTCTTCGTCCGACCATCCTGGATACTCGGCGCGCAGCCGGTCGCAGATGGCGTTGTGCTCCTTGGCGAACAGGATGTGCATCATGGCCAGCCCCAGCCAGAAGCCGGGGACGCTCGCGGGGTCCTGTGCGGGGTCGTCGAACAGTGCGCCGCCGTCGGCCACTTTGAGCTTGCCGTCGCTGCCGGTGCGCAGTTGCCGCTGCGTGGCCAGGTCGCTGCCGTACAGCTGCGAGGCGTCCCACCAGTGCGAGTTCACGTTGACGAACGTCGGCGGACGGCCGTCGGCCTGGTTTGGGCGGGTCGGATCGGGGATCGTGCGAGGGACGAGCATCGGCGGGTTGGGCCAGGGATCGTCGTCGGTCAGCTCGATGCGCCAGGGCCGGTCCATGGTGCCCTGTCCGTGGCTCAGCCAGTCCCGGATCATGAACTGCAGCCAGGCGGCGACGAGGGCGTTGACCGACTCGGCGGGGACGAAGGTGTGCCTGGTGAGGACGGCCCGGCTGACCTCCCGCGGGCTGGGCGAGAGGATGTCCGGCTCGGGCTCGGGGAAGTTCGCCTCTTCGGGGGTGTTGCGGCCGAAGCGTGAACCTGCCATTCCCATGCGGGGATCGGCCAGGTCGTTGTAGGTGCCGTCGGCCGTGCGCTGGGTCCGGTGCCGGGCGTCGGGCGGTTCGACGGGCGGCAGGTTCCGGGCCGGGTAGCCACTGGTGTCGAAGAGGTTATTGCGGCGCAGGTTGTTGCGCAGGCCGATGAGGGTGAGCAGGCCGAGAGGTTTGGGCAGGTTCTGCCAGCCGATCCTGCGGTCGGCGGCGAGCGCCAGGGACGTGTGCAGTCGTACGAACCACGCAGGGGTGCCCGCCCGGGCCGTGTCGCGCGGGCCGGGCGTGGAGCCGGTGCGCCCGTGGGGAGTTCTGCGCATGGTGGTTTCCCTTCCGCCAGCCGGTTGTGGGGGTCCGCGGGGAGCCTCAGGGTTCGACGCGGGTTGCGAGGGTCGAGAGGTGGGTCACGAGGGCCGCCGCCGTCGGACGGCCTTCGGGCAGCCGTCGTGGCACTGGGCCAGAAGAGTCAGGGCGGCATTGATCGTCGACACCGCCGTGGTGGCGCGGGCCGTTCTTGGTGGCAGGGTGCCTTCCCGGCCGGCGCAGGCCGCCGACAGGGCGTCGGTGGCGTGGATGAAGGTGCCCACGCGCAGGGCCCTGCGGAGCTCCTCACCCTCCAGGACGAGCAGTTCTGCGCCCAGCACCACGGTACGGACGCCGAACATGCGCAGGACGTAGGCCAGGGCCGGCTGGGTGCGGTAGGCCCCCAGCCGGTGTGCCACCAGTTGCGGAGCCAGCAGCGCCGCCGTCCCGTTGACCAGCCGGATGGCGGCCAGACTGTGCCGGGCGAGTGTGTGCACGTCCATGGTGAGCGCCTTTCTGCCACGTTCCTGCGACGCCTCTGCGCCGTCAGGAGTACTGGTCCGGGTCCTCGCGCGGGGTGCCGTTCATGGACTGTCTGAGCCGGGAGAGCTGGTGGTAGATCGTGCGGCGGGCCCGGTTCTGGTTGCCCAGGGGCCGGTGTTCGGGCAGCGCGTGCCAGGGGTTGAACGACAGCCGGTCGGCGAGGGCGAACTGGCCCTTCTCGTCGAACTCCTGGCGCGGCAGGCGCAGTGTGGCCACGGGCACGAAGGGCGACAGCCTTTCCGGCCAGACGACGGAGGCGTTCTCGACCGGCATCCGGTGCGCGTCGGTCTGGAGCTGGACGAGGAAGTCGAAGAGGACGTCGCGTTCGCGCAGTGCCGTGACCAGGGCCCGGCGCAGGTAGTCGTCCGGCGGATGCCACGGGACGCTTCCCCGCGACCGGTCGCGGGGAACCAGCGAGTACTGCACGGCCTGGCCCGGACCGAGCAGGCAGGGTGTACAGCTCCAGTAGCGGGCCAGGAGCGGGCTGGAGTGGGTTCGGGCGTACAGGGCCTGCATGACCATGTCGGACAGGTGCGGATGCCGGGGGCCGAGGAAGTAGAGCACCGGTGTGCCGTCGTACACGTGCTGCTGGAGTCTGAGGTTCTCCACCACGTTCGGTGTGGTGAACGTGGGGGTGGTGATGCCGGTGAAGTCCTGGCTGTGCGGCTCCTCGTCCAGCAGTTTCCGGCCGTCGACACCGAGCAGTTTGACGCCGATGCTCAGGACACCGTTGTCGTCGAGGTCGGGGGGAGCCAACGGGCCGGGCCCGGCGAAGCGGACCCAGGCCCGGAAGGTGGCGGGGTGGCGGAATACCCCGTGCCGGAGGTGGGCGGGCAGACCGCCGTGCACGGTGTACTCGCCATGCACCACTCCGTAGGTCTTGGTGTTCCCGGCCCGCTGGGCCTGTCCCGGCGCGTACTCGCGTTCGACGAACTGGGCCATCTGCCGCGCGATGGCCTCGGCGACCGCCCGTTCGCCGGGCTGGGTCCGCTCTTCGGCGAGGCCGAGGTGTTCGTCCCGGCGGCGGGCGTTCACCCACCACTGGACCAGGGCCTGGACAGGGGGCAGGACGGCCCGGTCGAGCAGCGGGCGGACGTAGGGGTCGATGCGGCGTTCCAGGCGGACGCCGGCCAGGATCCCGTCGTTGAGCCGCCGTCGTGCGCTCATCGCCGACCGCCCGCCGGTGCTGCCGCCGTGGTCCGGCCGGTGGAGCAGAGGTAGCGCAGCGCCCGGAGGCCGGGAAGGAAGAAGTAGGCGCCGCCGCGGACCGACACGAACTGCGGCAGGTCGCGGTAGCGGGTGCGCAGGGGCCTCGCCTGTACGGTGAACGTCGCCCGGGAGTCGCGGTGCGGGGCGACGAGCGGGTCGGGACCGTCGTGGAGCCCGTTGAAGCTCGGATTGTTCAGCCAGGTGTGCTGGATGAACTCGAACTGCCGGGAGATGTTGGCGTTCAGGCACAGGAAGTGGAGTCCGCGCTCACCGCCGCCGTCGCCTGCGGCCGATCCCGGTCCGTAGGCGCGGCCACGGCGCAGGATCCGGTGCCGCCGGTCGATCGCCACCGACCTGGCCGAGCCCGGCTGCGGATCGAGCGAGTCCCGGGGGTGGGCGCGGCGGATGTGTGCGCCCAGCGGGCAGCGCAGGCCGTCCGGATCCGTGGCGAAGTAGCCGAAGTCGTTGTCCGTGGCGAGGGCGGGGTCGTCCTTCAGTGGGGCGTGGACCAGGGGTGCGCCGCTGGGCCAGCGGCCGACCAGACGGGCGGCGAGCGCGTCGCGGGCGGCAAGATCGCCGCTTCCGTCCTGGCGGCGCGTCACGTCCTCCAGATAGCTCCAGAAGCCCTCGACGTCCTGACGGAGTTGGCGCAGGACCAGATAGGTGCCGTTGCGACCGAGATCCGCCGTGCCGTCGGGGCCGCGGGGCAGCAGGTGTTCGGGGTCGTACGAGGCCGGAAGCAGCGGCCGGTCCGTCAGCAGTCCGTACTCGTTGGGGTAGCCCAGGACGAACTCGCCGGCCCTGACCACGTCCGCGCCCGCCCCGTCCTGTCGGCCCGCGGCGCGAGCCCCTTGCAGGGCCCTGGCCGCCCGGGCCTTGGGCAGGCCCTCGACGAGGGGTTGCGAGATGCCGTCGCGGAAGCCGAAGGGCTCGTGGTCGCCCAGGTCGGCGGTGTCCAGCCGGGCGGTCTCGGCGAGCCCGCCGTCGGCAAGGGCGTCGCGCCGCACGTCGTCCTCCAGCCGCTCCAGGGCCGGGCCGTCGAGGGCGTACAGCAGGAGCAGCACGTGCACGGGTGGGGTGCCCGGGCCGCCCCATCTCCAGCGTCCGGGCGCCTCCTCCCCCAGGTCGCCGAGGAAGCGGCTGCGGTCGGTGTCGGTCATGCCCGTCACGAACTCCCCGGAGAAGCCCTCGATGTCGGGGGTCTCCAGGTTCAGCCGTCGCAGTCCGTCCGAGGTGAGGGCGAGGTGGACGGCGGTCTCCCGGGGAGCACGGCGGCCGTTCGTCACGCGTGGCGCCAGCCGTCCGAGGGCGAGGCGCGCGGCAGTCGGGTCGGCGATCGTCAGCAGCAGGAAGCAGGCGGACTTCAGACCGCTGTAGCCGCGGACGACCAGGCCCTGGACGTCGTCGAGTTGCACGGTCGCCGCCATCGCGTCACCTCTTCCTCGGGGTGTTCCTCGGGGTGTTCCTCGGGTCTTCCTCGGGGCGTTCCTCGGGTCTTCCTCGGGGTGTTCCTCGGGTTCTTGCCAGGAGCCTTCCTCGGAGCGTCTTCGGACCGCCCTGGGCCTCGGAGGTCAGAGCAGGGCGAGCCAGGCCTCGGTCTGGGCGGGGCCGAGGGGTCCGAACAGGCCCGCGCGGATACGGGCGTTGGTGCCGACGGTGTGCGTGGTGAGGGTGTCGTAGGCCGAGTACCAGACCTGGGTGGGCAGCTGATGGCTGCGCAGGTAGTGCTTGAAGGCCAGCTCGTCCTCGGCGCCTCCGACGACGAGCCACCGGGTCCGCGGATAGCCCAGACCGTTGCTGAAGACGGCGTTCAGCCCCCAGGCGACCTTGTCGATGAAGTCGTCCATGTAACTTTCCAGGCTGCCGTCGTAGTTGCTGGCGAAGACGACTCTGCGCCCGCCCTCGATGGACAGCCAGCGGGCGAAGTGGATGGTCTTGACGCCTGCCAGATCGCCCCGGTTGAAGAAGTGACGGGCCGCGTAGTCCACCAGGAAGAGGATCACGGTGAGGGTGATGCGCCGGAACGGGCCGGGTTTGACGGAGCCGACGGCGGTGAAGGGGTTCTGCGCCACGAAGTCCTCGTAGCCGGCGAGCTCGCGCTCGTGGGCGCGGGCGGGGCACCCGGTACCGGGCACGTCCCGGGCTTCGTGCCATCTCAGCAGCACCGTCCACAGCGGCAGCGCAATCAGCAGGACCGGCAGCAGGAGCAGACCGAGCAGCGGAACCACGACGAGGTGCGCCGTCTCCCGGATGCGCCACCACAGAGCCGGGGCCGGCGGTCCCGATCTCGCCCAGGCGAGGTCCTCGCGTCCTGTGACGTGTTCCTGGACGGCGGCACGGATCCGCTCCGGGGCCGCGCCCGCCAGTTCGGGCCCGCGCCGGTCGAGGAACTCCTCGATCGCCTCGCGCAGTTGAGCCTCCTGCAGGATCTGCCGACTGCCCCTGCCGACGGTGTTGACGTAGAAGGCCGCGCTGCGCACGCGGTGGGACCGCAGCCAAGCCAGGCGCGCCCGTGCCGGAGCGTCCGCCGCGGGGTAGCCCTCGCAGTGGCGGAACACCTTCTCCAGGTCGTCGCCGCAGGTGCGCACGAGGTCGGCGAGGTGCCGGCGCTGCGGCGCGTCCACCTCGGCGATGTACACGACGGCGGCCGGCATGCCACCCTCGGCGCCGCCGGGGCCCTCGGGGACCAGGAGCAGCCGGACGAAGTGGACGTTCTCCAGGTCCGGGAAGCAGAAGTACGCTCCGAAGGGCCCCTTCTCGTTCGCCTCGTCCAGGACGTCCCGCACGGCCGCGACCCGGTCGGCGGCCACGGGGGCACGGATGGTGACTGGTAGCTGGTGCGGCATGGCCGGCACCTCCCGCTCAGGCGTGTGTTGCCCGCGCTGCGCCTCGGCGAAACTCGGCCGGCTGTCACGGGGATGCCCTCGCGCCTGTGTCACGCGTATGCCGAACGGCGCGACCGGGTCGGGCAGTTCCCTCCTGCCCGGAGCGAAGACCTTTCCCCGTCGGGCGAGGCGGCGCGTCGGCGCGCCCGCCACAGCTGACCCCTACCTACCCGGTTCATCCTATTTCGGTTTGCGCATGGCCGCATCCGACTGCCCATTTCGGGAACGGCGGACTGTTCAACGGCGGGCTGCTCGGGGCAGGGCGGGATGCCGCACCGGGTCAGCCGGTCTGCCCCGCCGCGGCCCGCCCCGCCGCGCGCCCCGAGAACAGGCAGCCACCGAGGAAGGTGCCCTCCAGCGCGTTGTAGCCGTGGACGCCACCGCCCCCGAAGCCGGCCACCTCCCCGGCCGCGTAGAGGCCGTCGACGGGCCGCCCGTCGGCGCCGAGGGCGCGGGAGTCGAGGTCGGTCTGGATGCCGCCGAGGGTCTTGCGGGTGAGGATGTGCAGTCTGACGCCGATGAGCGGTCCGGCCGCCGGGTCGAGGATGCGGTGCGGGGCGGCGACCCGGCCGAGGCGGTCGCCGATGTAGCGGCGGGCGTTGCGGATGCCCTGGACCTGGGTGTCCTTGCTGTACGGGTTGGTGATCTGCAGGTCGCGCGCCTCGATCTGGCGGCGTACGGCCGCGGCGTCCAAGAGCGGTTTGCCGGTCAGCCCGTTCATCTTCTCGACGAGCCGCTCCAGGGTGTCCGCGATCACGAAGTCCGCGCCGTGCCGCAGGAAGTCCTGCACGGGGCCGGGCGCGCCCTTGCCCAGCAGCCGGTCCCGCAGTACCGCCCTGCGGTCCTTGGCGGTGATGTCGGGGTTCTGCTCGGAGCCCGACAGCGCGAACTCCTTCTCGACGATCTTGCGGGTCAGCACGAACCAGGAGTGGTCGTGGCCCGCGATGTCCTCGGTGGTGCGCAGGTGTTTGAGGGTGCCGAGCGTGTCGTAGCCGGGCAGGCACGGGTCGGGCAGGCGGCGGCCGAGGGCGTCGAGCCAGATGGAGGACGGGCCGGGCAGGATGCGGATGCCGTGGCCCGGCCAGATGGGGTTCCAGTTCTGCAGACCCTCGGTGTAGTGCCACATGCGGTCGCGGTTGACCAGCCGGACGCCCGCCTCGGCGCTGATGTCGAGCATGCGGCCGTCGACGTACGCGGGGACGCCCGTGACCATCTGCGCCGGCGGGGTGCCGAGACGCGCGGGCCAGTAGCGGCGGACGATGTCGTGGTTGGCGCCGATGCCGCCGCTGGTGACGATCACGGCCTGGGCGGTCAGTTCGAACTCGCCGACGGCGTCACGGCTGGAGGCCACTGCGCGGGGGGAGTCGTCGGCGGCCAGGACCGTGCCGCGCACTCCACGCGCCGCGCCGCCCTCGATGACGAGCTCGTCCACCCGGTGGCGGTGGTGGAAGGTGAGCAGCCCGTCCCGCGCGGCCTGTCCGGCGCGTTCGACGAACGGCTCCACTACGCCCGTGCCGGTGCCCCAGGCGATGTGGAAGCGCGGTACGGAGTTGCCGTGGCCGTCGGCTCGCAGGTCGCCGCGCTCGGCCCAGCCGACCGTGGGCAGCAGCGTGATGCCGTGCTGTTCCAGCCAGGACCGCTTCTCCCCCGCCGCGAACTCGACGTAGGCGCGCGCCCAGCGCACGGCCCACGAGTCCTCGTCGTCGAGCCGGTCGAACCGGGCGCTGCCCTGCCAGTCGTTCCAGGCCAGTTCGAAGGAGTCCTTGATGCCGAGGCGGCGCTGCTCGGGGGAGTCCACGAGGAACAGCCCGCCGAAGGACCAGTACGCCTGCCCGCCGAGGTTGGCGGCGTTCTCCTGGTCGACGAGGGCGACCCTGCGGCCCCGGCTGGTCAGCTCGTGCGCGGCGACCAGGCCCGCGAGGCCCGCTCCGACGACGATGACGTCCGCGTCCATGGCGACTTCTTCCTTCCTCGGTTCCTCATACGGGGCCGGCGCCGTCGGTGAGCAGCGCGGTGAGCAGCTGCCTCAGCCACGCGCGGGCGGCCTCGACGTCCTTGTCGAGCAGCAGTTGGGTGGTGACTCCGTCGTACGCGGCGACGACCGCGCGGGCGGCATCCTCCACGTCGCCCAGCACGGCGGGAAGTTCGGTGTGGCCCCGGGCCCGGGACAGCCGGTCCGCGACGGCCCGGCGCAGCCGCGCCCGGTGGTCCAGCAGGGTCCTTGCCACGCCCGGATCGCGGGCGGCGTGCACCAGGAAGTCGGTCTTGACCAGGAGCCACTCCAGGTCGAGGAGGAGCACGTCGGTGACCCGGTCGACCGCGGCGTGCACGTCGAGGTCCGGTCCGTCGAGCGCGAGTGCCCCGGAGACCTGCTCCGCGATCAGCTCCGCCCGTTCCTGGTAGAGCGCGAAGAACAGCTCGTCGAGGGTGGCGAAGTTGGAGTAGAAGGCGCCCCTGCTGTAGCCCGCGGCCTCGCAGACCTCCTCGATCGACACCCGGCCGAATCCCTTGGCGGCGAACACCGCGAACGCGGCGTCGAGCAGCCTGGCCCGCGTCCGCACCCGGCGCTTCGTGACGCGCCGCGCCGTACCCTCCGCCGTCATGCCCGACCTCCCTTTCGATACACGAACGTATCCGATACACAGATGTATCCAACAGGGGTTGCGGACCACGAATATCTAATAGGAACAAGTTTTCGATTCAGGAGTACGCTGGACGCATGACCGCGCACCATCTCCAGGGCTCCCTCTTCGACCAGACCGACGAACTCCGGCTCGGTCCGCTCGACGGGCTGCACCGCACCGAGCTCGGCCTGGGCGCCTGGCTCGACGTGCTGCCGGGCTGGCTGAGCGGTGCCGACGCCCTGTTCGAGCAGCTGGCCGCCGAGGTGCCGTGGCGTGCGGAGCGCCGGAAGATGTACGACAACGTCGTGGCCGTGCCGCGCCTGCTCGCCCACTACGGTGCGGCCGACCCGTTGCCGCAGCCGGTGCTCGTCGAAGCCCGCGAGGCGCTGTCCGCGCACTACGCCGGCGAGCTGGGCGAGCCCTTCACCACGGCCGGGCTGTGCTACTACCGCGACGGCAGGGACAGCGTCGCCTGGCACGGCGACCGGATCGGGCGGGGCGCACGCGAGGACACGATGGTCGCGATCCTCTCGGTGGGCGCACCACGCGACCTGCTGCTTCGGCCGGCCCGGGGCGGCGGGACGACGGTGCGGCGGCCGCTGGGACACGGCGACCTGATCGTGATGGGCGGCTCCTGCCAGCGCACCTGGGAGCACTGCGTTCCCAAGACCGCGCGGGCCACGGGGCCGAGGATCAGCATCCAGTTCCGTCCGGCCGGGGTCCGTTGAGGCGGCGGTCCGGCCGGCCTGCGCGCCGGCTGCCCGCGAGCGGTGTGCACGTCGGCCGTCGCGGGGGACTTCATGGCCACTTCACCTCCCCGCGCTCCGCGGGCCGGGCCGCGTCTGGTTGGCTGTCCCTGTCGGGCAGCCACGTGGATGCGGGGAGATCGATGCGGGCGGACGTTCAGCAAGTGGCCGACGGCACCTACCTGGTGCACGGCAGCAACACCAACTGGGTGATCCTGACGGAAGGGGACGCGGCCACACTGATCGACACCGGCTATCCCGGGGACCGCGGGCAACTGCTGGACTCGCTGGCCGCGGTGGGCACTTCACCCGAGGCGGTGGTGGCCGTGCTGATCACCCACGCCCACAACGACCACCTGGGCTCCGCCGAGTACCTGCGCGGCACCTACGGCACTCCGGTGCACCTGCACGAGGACGAAGTGCCGCACGCCCGAAGGGAGTTCCTGCACCAGGTGTCCGTCGGGCAGGTGCTGCGCAACGGCTGGCGGCCGGGCGTGCTGCCCTGGGTGGTGCATGCGATCCGCTCCGGCGGCACCGAGCAGCACCCGGTCGCCGCACCCGAACCGTTCCCGGCCGAGGGCCCGCTGGATCTGCCCGGACGGCCCGTGCCCGTTCACACGCCGGGCCACACCCTGGGCCACGCCGTCTTCCACCTGCGGGACACCGGAGTGGTGATCTCCGGCGACGCCCTGGTCAGCGGCCACCCCACCTCGCGGATCCAGGGACCGCAGCTGCTGCCGGACATGTTCCACCACGAACGGGCCCAGGCACTGACCTCGCTGGAGGCTCTCGAAGCCCTCGACGGCGACGTGCTGCTGCCCGGTCACGGGCCCGTGCACCGAGGTTCCGTCAAGCAGGCCGCGCAGCGGGCGCGGGAACTCGCGCTCTAGGGTTCCCTCCATGGGCTTGCAGATCAGCGCCACGAACCCGGAACACCCCGCGCTCCTGCTGGAACTGCCGTGGGACCTGCCGCTGGAGCAGTGGCCCGAGGAGTACCTCGTGCCGCTCCCCCGCGGCATCTCCCGGCACGTGGTGCGCTATGCCCGCGCCGGCGACGAGGTGATCGCCGTCAAGGAGCTCGCCGAGCGGCCGGCGCTGCGGGAGTACGAACTGCTGCGCGACCTGGACCGGCTCGGCATTCCCGCGGTGGACGCCCTGGCCGTGGTGACCGGGCGCGCCGACCGGGCCGGCGGACCCCTGGAGCCGGTGCTGATCACCCGGCACCTGGGCGGCTCGATGCCGTACCGCTCGATGTTCGAGACGACGCTGCGCCCGGCCACCATGCACCGCCTGATGGACGCGCTCGCCGTACTGCTGGTGCGGCTGCACCTCACGGGGTTCGCCTGGGGCGACTGCTCGCTGTCCAACACACTCTTCCGGCGCGACGCGGGCGCCTACGCGGCATACCTGGTCGACGCGGAGACCGGCGAGCTGCACCCGCGGCTGAGCAACGGGCAGCGCGAGTACGACCTCGATCTGGCCCGCGTGAACATCAGCGGCGAACTGCTGGACCTGGAGGCCTCCGGTGCGCTGCACCCCTCGGTGGACCCGATCGAGTTCGGCACCGAGATCTGCGCCCGCTACCGGGGCCTGTGGCAGGAACTCACCCGCACGTCCGTGTACCCGGCCGGCAAGTACCACTACATCGAGCGCCGGATACGGCGGCTGAACGACCTCGGCTTCGACGTCGCCGAGATGCAGATCGAGCACTCCTCGACCGGCGACACGGTCACGTTCGTGCCCAAGGTCGTCGACGCCGGCCACCACCAGCGGCAGCTGCTGCGTCTGACCGGCCTGGACACGGAGGAGAACCAGGCGCGGCGGCTGCTCAACGACCTGGAGAGCTGGATCGCCACCCAGGACGACTACGCGCCCGGCGACGATCAGCTCGCCGCCCGCCCGGAGGTGCTCGCCCACCGCTGGGTGCGGGAGGTGTTCCGGCCGACCGTGCGGGCCGTGCCCCGCGAGCTGCGCGGCGCCATGGACCCCGCCGAGCTGTACCACCAGCTCCTCGAACACCGCTGGTACCTGTCCGAGCGGGCGCAGCACGACATAGGCCTGGACACGGCGGTCGAGGACTACGTCAGGAGCATCCTGCCGAAGGCACGCGAGCCGCTGCGGCCGCTGCCGGACTGACTCACGTGTGCGGCACGACGGCCACCGGGCAGGTCGCGTGGTGCAGCATTCCGTGCGCCACCGAGCCGATCCGCGCGCCCACCGCCGTACGGTGGGCGCGGCGCCCCACGACCAGGAGCTGGGCGTGCCCGGCCGACGACAGCAGCACCTGGCCCGCGCTGCCCAGCTCGACGTGCTCGACGACGGGGACGTCCGGGAAGCGTTCCCGCCACGGCTGCACCGCGGCGGCCAGCGCTTTTTTCTCGTACGGCTCCAGGCCCCCGGCCTCGTCCAGCAGCCTGAGCGAGCCGGGACTGTAGGCGAACACCGGCGGCAGACTCCAGGCCCGCACGGCCCGGACGGTGGCGCCCCGGGCGGCCGCCGTCTCGAACGCGAAGCCGAGCACCGCCGCGCTGTCCTCGGGTTCCCCGTGCTGGCCCACGACGATCTCGCGGCCCCCGGCCTCCGCGGCGGGCTCGTCCCCGGCGCGCACCAGGACGACGGGCCGCCCGCTGTCGGCGATCACCTGCTGTCCGACGGAGCCGAGCAGGAAGCCGACCAGCGGTCCCTGGCCACGCGAGCCGAGCACCAGCATCTGCGCGTCCGCCGCTGCGGCGACCAGCACGCCCGCGGCGCCGTCCTCCACGACGTCGGTGGTCACGGCCAGGTCCGGGTGGCGCTCGACGAGGGTGCGCACGGCGCCGGCGATCGCGTCCCGCACCCACTGCTCCTGCGTTTCCCGCTCGCCCACGTCGAACGCGTCGTGCGCCTGGAACCGCCAGGCGTGCACCACGCGCAGCGGCAGCCCGCGGCGCACGGCCTCCCGGCCCGCCCACGCCAGCGCGGCCAGGCTCTCCTCCGATCCGTCCACCCCTGCCGTGATCGGACGCGTCATGCCGTGTGCCTCCCTGTGTCGCCGTCCCGTCCAGTCTTCCCCACAGTTCCTCCACGATCTTCGAGTAGGCCGCCGGCACATGACCTTTGAGCGGGAGCAGGTCACAACGAGTTCTGCGTGCTCCGGTCCCGGCGGACGGACTGAACCCGGGGTCTGCCGCTTACCCCGGCGAAGCCGGACGATCGAACATACGATGGGCGGGAGCCGGCGCGGTGACGACGTGCACCGTGGCGCCGATCCGACCGCTCGGGGTGGGAGACGTATGGCACAGGCCGCGGAGGCAGCGCGGACCGTCATCATGACCGTGGACGACGATCCGGGGGTCTCCCGTGCCGTCGCCCGCGACCTCAGGCGCCGCTACGGCGAGTCGTACCGGATCGTACGCGCGGAGTCCGGTGAGTCGGCCCTGGACGCGCTGCGCGAGCTGAAGCTGCGCGGCGACCTGGTGGCCGTGATCCTGGCCGACTACCGCATGCCCCTGATGAACGGCATCGAGTTCCTGGAACAGGCCCTGGACGTGTATCCGGGCGCGCGGCGGGTGCTGCTGACCGCGTACGCGGACACCAGCGCGGCGATCGACGCGATCAACGTCGTCGACCTGGACCACTACCTGCTCAAGCCGTGGGATCCGCCCGAGGAGAAGCTCTACCCGGTACTGGACGACCTGCTGGACGCCTGGCGGACCAGCGACTACCGCCCGGTGCCCAGCACCAAGGTGGTCGGGCACCGCTGGTCGGCTCGGTCCTCGCAGGTGCGGGAGTTCCTGGCCCGCAACCAGGTGCCCTACCGCTGGTACTCCGCCGACGAGCCGGAGGGCAGGCGGCTGCTGGCGGCCGCCGGGCAGGACGCCCAGCGGCTGCCGCTGGTCGTCACGCCGGACGGCACTCCCCTGATCGAGCCCGAGGCGCCGGAGCTCGCGGCCCGCGTGGGGCTGGCGACGACACCGACGGCCGACTTCTACGACCTCGTCGTGATCGGCGGCGGTCCGGCCGGACTCGGCGCGGCCGTGTACGGGGCCTCCGAGGGACTGCGGACGGTACTCGTGGAACGTTCGGCGACCGGCGGCCAGGCGGGGCAGAGCTCGCGGATCGAGAACTACCTCGGCTTCCCGGACGGCGTCTCGGGCGCCCAGCTGACCGACCGGGCGCGCCGGCAGGCGGCGAAGTTCGGCGCGGAGATCCTCACCGCGCGCGAGGTGACGGGCCTGGAGATCAACGGCGCGGCACGGACCGTGCGGTTCTCGGACGGCTCGGCGGTCGCCGCGCACAGCGTGATCCTCGCGACGGGTGTGTCCTACCGCCAGCTCCTGGCGCCCGGCCTGGAGGACCTGACGGGCTGCGGCGTGTACTACGGCTCGGCTCTCACGGAGGCGCCCGCCTGCCAGGGCCACGACGTGTACGTCGTCGGCGGCGCCAACTCCGCGGGGCAGGCGGCGATGTACCTGTCCCGGGGCGCCAAGTCGGTCACGCTGCTGGTGCGGGGCCCGTCGCTGTCGGCGTCGATGTCGTACTACCTGATCCAGCAGATCTCCGAGACCCACAACATCTCGGTGCGCACCGGCACGGTCGTCGAGGCGGCGCACGGTGCCGGGCACCTGGAGAAGCTGACGCTGCGCGACATGGCGACCGGGCAGAGAGAACTCGTCGACGCGCAGTGGATGTTCGTGTTCATCGGGGCGGCCCCGCTGACCGACTGGCTGGGCGGCACGGTGCTGCGGGACGAGCGCGGGTTCATCCTGGCCGGGCCCGACCTCACCCCCGACGGGCGGCCGCCCGCGGGCTGGGAGCTGGACCGGCCGCCGTACCACCTGGAGACCAACGTGCCCGGCGTGTTCGTGGCGGGCGACGCGCGCGCCGAGTCCGCCAAACGCGTCGCGTCCGCCGTCGGAGAGGGAGCCATGGCCGTGATGCTCGTCCACCGTTATCTGGAGCAGTCGTGAGCGGGCAGCCGGTGCCGTGCAGCCCGCAGGAGATCGCCTCGCTGTTCCTGTTCGAGAAACTCTCGCCGGAGCAGCGGGGGCGGCTGTGCGCCGAGGGGCGGGTGGAGAGGTTCGAGCCCGGTCCGGTGTATGCCGAGGGCGAGCCCGCGACCTGCTTCTACGTGATGATCGAGGGGACGGTCGTGCTCTCCCGGCGCGTGGGCAACGACGACGTGGAGGTCACCCGGACCTCCCAGCGCGGGGTGTACGCGGGCGCCATGCAGGCCTACATCGGCGACCGGGTGCGGCAGGTCTACAACAACTCGATGCGTGTCACCGAGCCCACGCGGTTCTTCGTGCTGCCCGCGGACACGTTCGCGAGCATCATGCAGGAGTGGTTCCCGATGGCGGTGCACCTGCTGGAGGGGCTCTTCTTCGGCTCGAAGAGCATGCAGGCCACGATCGGACAGCGGGAGCGGCTGCTGGCCCTCGGCTCGTTGTCCGCCGGGCTCACCCACGAGCTCAACAACCCCGCGGCCGCGGCCGTACGGGCCACCGCGGCCCTGCGGGAGCGGGTGGTCAAGATGCGGCACAAGCTCGCCGTCATCACCGAGGGATCCTTCTCCCGTGATGCGCTGGCGGGCCTCATCGAGATCCAGGAGCGCACGGCCGAACGGGTCGCCAAGGCCCCGGCGTTGACTCCTCTGGAGGCCACCGACCGGGAGGACGCCCTCACCGGGTGGCTGGAGGACCACGGCATCGACCATGGCTGGCAGCTCGCCCCCACGTTCGTGCAGGGCGGCCTCGACGTGGACTGGCTGGAGCAGGTGGCGGCGGCCGTGGACGAGGAGATCCTGCCGGGGGCCGTGGGGTGGCTCAACTACACGGTGGAGACGGAGCTGCTGATGGACGAGATCGGGGACTCCACCACCCGCATCTCCCACCTCGTCGAGGCCGCCAAGCAGTACTCGCAGCTGGACCGCGCCCCCTACCAGGTCGCCGACGTCCACGAACTCCTGGACAGCACGCTGCTGATGCTGTCGGGCAAGATCGGGCAGCGCATCAAGGTGGTCAAGCAGTACGACCGCACGCTGCCGCGGATCCCGGCCTACCCCGCCGAGCTCAACCAGGTGTGGACCAACCTGATCGACAACGCGGTCGATGCCATCAACGGCGCCGGCGGGGAGGGCACGCTGACCGTGCGCACGGCACGGCACGACGACCGGCTGCTGGTGGAGTTCCGGGACTCCGGCCCCGGCGTGCCGCCGGAGATCCGCGACCGCATCTTCGACCCCTTCTTCACCACCAAGCCGGTCGGCCGGGGCACCGGGCTCGGGCTGGACATCTCCTGGCGGATCGTCGTCAACAAGCACCGCGGCACCCTCCGGGTGGAGTCGGTGCCGGGCGACACCCGCTTCCAGGTCCTCCTCCCGCTCACCGTCACGGACGCCGACGACATCCCGCTCACCTCCGAGGAACCGGCATGACCAGCGACACCGGAATCGACCCCAGCGTCCCGCCCAGCGGCACCGGGTGCGTCGAGTGCGACGCGGCCGGCGGCTGGTGGTTCCATCTGCGCCGCTGCGCGCAGTGCGGCCACATCGGCTGCTGCGACGACTCCCCCGCCAAGCACGCCACGGCGCACTACCGGGCCACCGGACACCCGCTGATCCGCAGCTTCGAACCGGGCGAGGAATGGTTCTGGAACTACGACACGAACGAGCTGTACGGGTCCGGGCCCCAGCTCGCCCCGCCGGTCAGCCACCCGGCGGACCAGCCGGCGCCGGGCCCGGCGGACCGGGTCCCGGCCAACTGGGCGGACACACTGGGCTGAGCACGGGGCGCCGAGCGCCCGAGCGGCCGGAGGCGGACGTGAAAGGTGCCCCGCACAGGGCGGGGCACCTTCGGTCACCGTCGGCCGGCTGCGGTCAGTGCCGGGGGGCCGGGGTGTTGGCCGCGGTGACGTTGACCGCGGCCCAGGCCCGGTCCACCGTCTTGTACTCGGTGCTGCCGGCGCCGTACAGGTCCTTGGCCGCCTTCAGCGTCGCGATGCGCGCGCTGTGGAAGTCGGTCGAGGAGACCATGTAGCGGGTCAGCGCCCGGTAGAAGATCGCCGTGGCCTTGGTCCGGCCGATGCCCTTCACCGTCAGCCCGTGGTAGGTGGGCGAGTCGTAGGTGAAGCCGCCGATCGTCTTGCGGCCGCTGCCCTCGGCGAGCAGGTAGTACGCGTGCGAGGAGACGCCGGAGCCGGCGTGGACCTCGGTGTAGTACGCCGAGGGCGACCAGTAGTCAATCGTGTGCTCGAGCTTGTCGAGCGACGGGTGGTCGAGGCGGCGCAGGAACTTCTGTGCCAGTCCCAGCTTCTCGCCGAGGAGGTAGTTCGGCGGGTTCTTGGGGTTGTTGGCGAAGAACTCGACGTTGGAGCCGAAGATGTCGGCCAGCGACTCGTTCAGCGCCCCCGGCTCGCCGTACTGGTTGCCGTCGGAGTCCACGTAGGTGGGCTCCAGCTTGGCGGTGGCGTCCACCACGCCGTGGGTGAGCTCGTGGCCGGTGACGTCGAGGACGACCAGCGGCTTCTTGAACTGCTGCCCGTCACCGTCGCCGTACAGCATGCAGTTGCACGTCGGGTCCCAGAACGCGTTGGGGACCTTCTTCCCGAAGTGGACCATCGCCTGGGCACCCTTGCTGTTGTTGGCGATGCCCTTGCGCCCGAAGGTCTTCTGGTAGAAGTCCAGGGTCTTGGTGACGCCGTACTGCGCGTCGACGGCTGCGCTGACGCGGCTGGAGACCGCGCCGTTGCCCCACTTGTTCGTCGTGCTGGTGAACTTCGTACCCCGCGCGAAGTTCTCCAGCAGCTGGTTCTTGGCGTCCCGCGTCTCCGTGCCGTAGCGGCTCGGGTCCTTCAGCAGGAAGCCGGCGCGGGCGGTCTGAGTGGTGGTCAGCGGGACCGTACCCAGGAAGAGGGAGGAGCCGGTGCCCGTGGCGGTCCTCGGGTAGCTGACGGCTCCGGCCGCGGGGGTCGCGCCGAGGGCGGACAGCGGGGCGTTGCCGGTGGCGGGATCGAGCGTCTCGCCGCGCTCGCGCAGGGTGTCGAGCAGCTTGGGCGAGAGGAACTCGTCGCTGTCGGGCGTGTTGCTGCGCACCTTGCCGGTGACGGCGTCGACGACGACGGTGCGGGATCCGGCGTCCTCGCTGGTGGCGCTGCCGGTCACCCGCACCTGGTAGGCGAGGGCGGAGGCGCCGTCGCGGGCGTCCACCACGAGCTGGGCACCGCTCGCGTCACCCTTGGCGACGGAGGCGGCCTTGGCCTCCGCCTGCTCGGGCGTCAGTTTGGCGTCCGTGGTGGCGGGCTCGACGTCCTTGCCGGCGGCACGGGTGACGCCGGTGTACGTCAGGTTCCGGTCGAGGTGGACGACGAGGTCGCCGCCGAGGACCGGCATGCCCTGGTGGGTCCGGATGAAGCGGACGTGGCGCGCACCCTCGGGGTCGAGCATCACGTCCTGGGCCCGCAGGTCGTCTCCCCGGGTGACGCCGGTCGCCGACGCGTGGGCGAAGGCGGCGGCGCGGGCGGCATCCACCACGGAAGTGGCGGAGGTGCCGGCGGACGCCACGGCGTGGTCCGCCCCCGCGCGGGGAGCGGCCAGCGCCGTGCCGGCCAGGCCCGTGGCGGCCGTCGTCACCGCGACGGCGACCGCCACGCTGCGTATGTGGGGTCTACGCACTCTTGAGGGTTCCTTCGTTCGAAAGGGGGGCCGGAATCACGACCGCCCCCGAGACACGGCGCGGCTGGGCGCCATGGGGGCTGGTCGGGCCCCGGATGGAACCCTTATGGATCAGTCATGTCCATGTAAAGCAAGAATGCCGCATTCCATGCACTTCATGGCAATCCTTTGCCAATCCACCCCACTCAGTGATCGAAGGGCGACCAACTGTGTGTCGCCTGTGGAGATGTGACGGAGTGCGAGATGGTTGCGTCGCACAAATGTGACCGATCTCGCACGGACAACGCGCGGGCGGAGACGGGAGAGGAAACGTATGGCCTCACGAACGGTGTGCAGGGGTGCGGTGCTCGGATCGCTGGTGCTGGCCCTCCTGGCGGGGCCGGCCCACGCGCTGGACCGCCGGCCGGACCCGGCGGCGTCCACCGCGCTGCCGGTGCCGGACACGGCGGGTCTGAGCCGCGTTCTGCGCATGGCACTGACCCAGGGGGCCCCGGGCGCGATGGCGCGCATCGACGACCACCGCACGGTCTTCAACGACCACGCCACGGTCTACCGGGCCACGGAAGGGGTCGCCGACCGCAGGACCGCGGACGCGATGGACACGGCCGACCGCTTCCGCATCGGCAGCGTCACCAAGACCTTCTCCGCCGTCGTCCTGCTGCAACTGGCCGCCGAAGGCAGGCTGAGCCTCGACACCTCCGTCAACCACTACCTGCCGGGCCTGCTGCCCGACAACCGGATCACGGTCCGGCACATCCTCAGCCACCGCAGCGGGCTGTACGACTACGCCAACGACATGTTCGCCAAGACCGTCTCCGGCTTCGAGGCCGTACGCACCAAGGTCTTCACCTACCGCCAGCTGGTGGCCCGCTCCCTGCAGCATCCGCGCACCCACGCGCCCGGCGCCGTCTACGCCTACTCCAACACCAACTTCGTGGTCGCCGGCATGCTCGTCGAGAAGCTGACGGGCCACTCGGTGCGGACCGAGTACCAGAACCGCATCATCAGACCCCTGAAGCTGGCCGACACCTTCTACGTCCATCCGGACACGAAGATCCCGGGCCGGCACGCGCACGGCTATCTCACTCCGGACCAGGCGGGCGCCGCTCTGGTGGACGCGACCGACCAGACGGTGTCCTGGGCGCAGAGCGCCGGCGCCCTCATCTCCAGCACGCGCGACCTGAACACCTTCCTCTCCGCGCTCCTCGGCGGACGGCTGCTGCCGGCCGCGCAGCTGGCCCAGATGGAGCGCTGGATCCCGGCCGGCACGGCCCAGGCGTACGGCCTCGGCCTGCGCCGCCGCGACCTGTCGTGCGGGGTGTCGGTGTACGGGCACACGGGCGCCGTCCAGGGCTACTACACCTACGCGTTCACGAGCAAGGACGGCCGGCGCAGCCTCACCGCGCTCGCCAACACCTCCAACAACACCAACGTGCACCTGACGATGCTGCGGGCGCTGGAGTCGGCGTTCTGCGGCAAGCAGGCGAAGGTGCGCAGCGCGATCCCGTTCACCGACGACATGGAGAACGATCTCTCTCTGTGATCTTGGCGGAAGGAGTCGCTCCGGGCCAGGATGCCCGCATGAAGGGTGATCTCTTTTCCAGTCAGCACGTGGTGCAGCCCGCGACCGCGCCGGGCATGTCCGTCGAGAACGCCAAGTGCCTGAAGTACACGGTGAACGGCGAGATGTTCGCCCGTCAGGGCTCGATGGTCGCCCACCGCGGCGACCTGAGGTTCGAGCGCAAGGGGCAGGGCGTGGGCGGCATGCTCAAACGTGCGGTCACCGGAGAGGGGCTGCCCCTGATGGCCGTGCGCGGACAGGGCGAGGCCTGGTTCGCGCACGAGGCCCAGAACTGCTTCGTCGTCGAGGTCGACTCCGGCGAGGAGTTCACCGTCAACGGCCGCAACGTCCTGTGCTTCGACGCTTCGCTGGTGTACCGGATCAAGGCGGTGAAGGGTTCGGGCGTCGCGGGCGGCGGCCTGTTCAACAGCGTGTTCACCGGGCACGGCCGGCTGGGCCTGGTGTGCGAGGGCAACCCGCTGGTGATACCGGTGTCACCGCAGCAACCGGTGTACGTCGACACGGACGCGGTCGTCGGCTGGACGGCCCACCTCCAGACGTCGCTGCACCGTTCGCAGTCCCTGGGCTCGATGCTGCGCGGCGGCTCCGGCGAGGCCGTGCAGCTGATGCTGCAGGGCGAGGGCCATGTCGTCGTACGGCCCAGCGAGACGACACCGCAGAAATCCCAGCAGCGCTGAAGGAGTTGGGCCCCGCACAGTGATGTGCGCCGCACAGGCAACCCCGTCGCCGGTACCCGCGTCTTGATCGACAACAGCAGTTGAGCCCTGACCCCTTCGGACCAGGGCTGATTTCCGACGCACTATACACAATATGTATACACGCCGTGTATAGAAAGGTGCACATGTACGGCAAGGCATTCGCCCCGGAGTACCAGGGCGCCCTCACCTCCCTGTCCGTGAACTCCTCCCTGACCGACGTCCTGGCCGCCGGGAGAGAGCAGTTGGCCGCCGCCGAGCGGGCCGGACGGCAGGGCGAGGCGGCGCGTTCCGGCCTGGCGGTGGCGGAGGCGCACCGCCGGCTCGGCCAGGTGCGGGAGGCGGACCGGGCCTGGAAGGCGAGCTACCGGGCCGCCCGGGAGGCCGGGGACACGGCCGCGATGGCCTGGGCGCTGTGGAGCGGCGGCACCCTGGCCCGCCAGCGCGGGGCCTTCGCGCTGGCCTGGCGGCTGCTCGGTCTCGCGGCCGAACTCGGCGAACGCGGCGGGGACATCGTGGTCCGCGGCTACTCGCTGGCCGGACTCGCCGAGACCGGTCGCATCCAGGGCGACTACGAGGCCGTCGGCCGGCTGCACGAGCAGTTGCTGGCCGAGGCCCGCAAGCGCGGCGAGGCACGGCACACGGTGTGGGCGCTGGAGGGCATCGCGCAGATGCACCGCAACACCGGGTCGTACGACACCGCGTACGCCATGTTCGAGGAGGCCGCCGAGATAGCCGCACGCGCCGACGACCGGCGCGGCCACGCCTGGGCGCTGCGCGGGCTCGCCGACATCGTGTCCGTGCGTGACGGGGACACCGGGCGGGCCCTCGCCCTGCTCTCCGAGGCGGAGGCGGCCTGCCGGGCCATGAACCTCTCCAGCGCGCTGGCGTACAACCACAAGATGCGCGGCAACGTCCTCTACCGCGCCGGGCGGTACGCCGAGGCGAGGAAGATGTACGAGCAGGCGCTCGGGGAGTTCCGCGCCATCGGCGAGCCGCGCGGTGAGGCGCTCTGCCGCCTCGGCCTCGCCAAGTCCCTGGCCCGGCTGGGCCGCGACCGCGCCGAGACCGCCTCCGAACTGGCCGACCTGGCCCGTACGGTGGACCGTATCGGCCTGCGGCACGCGCGGGAGATGGTGGCGCGGGCGCAGGAGGAGTTCGGCGTCGCGGCAGCGAGGACGGACCACGACGGTCCCTGCGACGCCGGCCCGGCGTGCCACGCGGAGGTCGTGCGATGACGGCGCTGCCCCCGGCGTTCCCGGTGGCGGTCGCCACGCCCGAAGTCCTCGACCGCTGCCGGGCGTTGGTGCGGCCCGCGCTCGAGGAGGCCGTGGGGCGGCTGCACCCGTGGGTGGGTGAGATGGCCGCATACGCCTTCGGCTGGTGCGAGGTCGGCGGGGCACTCACCGCCGCACCGGGCGGCAAGGGCGTACGACAGGCGCTCGCGGTGCTCGGGGCCGAGGCGGCCGGGGCACCCGGCCGGGCCGGGGTCTGTGCGGCGGTGGCCGTCGAGCTCGTGCACACCTTCTCGTTGCTGCACGACGACATCATGGACGGGGACGCGACGCGGCGCCGCCGCCCCACCGTGTGGAAGGCGTACGGCACCGGTCCGGCCGTCCTCGCGGGCGACGCCCTGTTCGCGCTGGCCGTCGAGACGCTGGCCGCGGCCCCCGGCGGGGCGGGCGGCCTGCGTGTGCTCTCCGCCGCGCTCGCCGACCTGGTGCGCGGACAGGCCGACGACCTGTTGTTCTCCTCCCGGCCCTGGACGGGGCCGGAGCGGGTGCGGCCGGAGGAGTACGGGGCGATGGCGGAGCACAAGACCGGCGCGCTGCTGGGCTGCGCGGCCGCGCTGGGCGCCCTGCTTGGCGGGGCGCCACCGGTGACGGCCGAGGCGCTGGACCGGGCCGGCCGGCATCTGGGGATCGCCTTCCAGGTGGTGGACGACGTCCTCGGCCTGTGGGGCGACCCGGCCGTCACGGGCAAGCCGGTCCACGCCGATCTGCGCGAACGCAAGAAGACGTTCCCGGTCCTGGCCGCGCTCGACGCGTCCGGTCCGGCGGCCCGGCGCCTTGGCGTACTCCTGGAGTCGGACGGTGACGCGGCCGAGGCGGCCGGGCTGATCGAGGCGGCCGGTGGCCGCGCGTCGGCACTGGCCGAGGCCCGTCGGCATGTCGCCGCCGCGCAGGCGGCGCTGGCCGGCGTGCCACTGGAGGCGACGGCCGCCGCGGAGTTGCGGGCGCTGCCGGACTTCCTCCTCGGCCGCGACCTCTGACGCGACGACCGCCGGCATCGCGTCCTGGGCGCAGCGCTTCGGGCTGCGCCCAGGCGCCGTCGGAAAGGCGCCGTTTCGGTGCCGCCGGGATCGAATTCGGCCGACGCTCGGGTTTACCGATGGTTACCACAGGTCGGAGCTGGTGCATTCGGTCGGCGGATTCCATGGCGGAAAAGGGGTGTGCGCAGGGTTCGGGCGGAAACGGAACTACTTCGGAACTACTCAGCTCCCGTCCGGTCAGGTCGTTCCGCCGCCCGAGCAGCACGCTTGGCAGGGCGCAGGCGAGACCTCCGATCCCCCGCACCGCATTGAGCGGGTTTCTTCGCACACGCGCTCGCAACTGTTGAATAAAAGGCAAGAACAGGCGACGGATTGCGGATCCTTTGAACGCACCCGCTCTTCGCCGTCGTACCACTGGGAAAGGTGAGAACCGGCGGTTCAGCGAGGGATGACATGGTCAAGGGGCACGTCTCCACACACGAGTTGGTCGCCGGGCGGTACCGGCTTCTCGACGTCGTGCACCGCGAAACCAACCACGTCTGCTGGTACGGCGAGGACATCGAGGCGGAGCGCCCCCGCCTGCTGACGCAGACCGTCCTCCCGGCCGACGCCGCGGAGGACGGCGCGCGCCGGATCCCCGCCCGCATCATGCGCACCACGGAGACCATGGGACTGCTGCGGCCCGGCCGGGTCGCCAAGGTCGTCGACGCCGTCGTGGAGGCGGGGACGCTGTGGACGGTCACCGAGTGGATCGACGGTACGCCGCTCGGCGAACTCCTCTCCCAGGAAGGCCCGTTCAACTACGTGCGGACAGCCCGGATCGGGCTCGACCTGCTCGACGTGCTGGAGGCGGCGCACACCGAGGGCGTCACCCACGGCGAACTCAGCCCCGGGCAGGTCTTCGTACGGGATCAGGGCGGTGTGGTGGTGAGCGGTTTCGGACTGGCGGGCACGACGCTCGCGCCCCGGATCACCGCGTTCTCGTACGCCTCTCCCGAGCAGGCCCGCAACGAGCGCATCGGGCCGGCGGCCGATCTGTGGGCTCTCGGCGCGATCCTGTACGGCATGGTCGAGGGGCGCCCGCCGTTCCGCGAGCGGGGCCGGCCCGAGGTCACCATGAAGGCCGTGGACCGGCTGCCCCTGCGCTCCCCGCTGCGCGCCGGACCGCTCACCCAGGCCGTACAGGGACTGCTGCGCAAGGACTCGCGGGAGCGGCTGACCCGCCCCGTGGTCCGTGAGGCCCTCACCCGTGTCCTCAACGAGGACCCGGACACCCTCGCGACGAACGCCTCCCGGCCCCGGCTGCGCGGTGCCTGTGCCGCTGCCTGCCGGGCCGGCCGGGCCTGGAGCAGACGCACCCTGGTCGCGGGCACGACCCTCGCGGTGGTCACCGTCGCGGTCGCCATCCTGGTGGCGACCCACCAACTCCCCGGCACCGGCACCGCGACCTCCGATACGGACAGGGCGGCACCGTCGTCCGGTACCGCTGAGCATTCCCCCGCCCCGGCCACCGGCCGCACCGGTGCGGGCACATCGCGACCGCCCAAGAAACCGCCCACGACACCGCCTCCGTCCCCCTCCGCCCCGGCGACGGGGCTACCGGCCGGCTTCCGCCGCCTCGACGCCCCGGAGGGCTTCTCCGTCGCCCTTCCCGCGAACTGGAAGCGGCTGCGCACCACGCGTGCCGCCCCGGCGTACCGGGTCGTCTTCGGCGCGACCGGCGATCCCCGCACGCTGGCCGTCACCTACAGTGAACGCGTCGGCCCGGACCCGGTCGCCGTGTGGCGCGACGACGTCGAGCCGGACCTCGAGCGGACCACCGGGTACCAGCGCATCGGCGAGATCCGGGCGACGACCTACCAGGGACACAGGGCCGCCGACATGGAGTGGCTGTCCGGCACGGGGGCCGACCGCGTGCACACCTTCGGCCGTGGCTTCCTCCTCGGTGACCACCGCGGCTTCTCGCTGCGCTGGACGACCCCGGCCGCGGACTTCGACACACCCGGCAACCGGCAGGCCCTCGACGTCTTCCTGCGGTCCTTCCGGCCCGCTTCGGGGTGATCCGCCGTTTTCGTGCAGCTCGTCCGGGGACTCGGCCGTCATGGTGCGAATCGGATACACGATGATGACCGAGCAGGCCGGCCCCCGGGAGCTGGTCGACCACGTGGTGCGGGCCGAGGAGAGCGGGTTCGACTTCTCCGTGACCTCCGACCACTACTTTCCGTGGCTGCGCTCCCAGGGGCACTCGCCGTACGCGTGGGCCGTCCTCGGCGCCGCAGCCCAGGCCACCTCGCGCATTCCGCTGATGACGTACGTGACCTGTCCGACCTTCCGCTACCACCCGGCGGTCGTGGCACAGAAGGCGGCGACGATGCAGCTGCTGTCGCAGGGCAGGTTCCGGCTGGGCCTCGGCGCGGGCGAGAACCTCAACGAGCACGTCGTCGGGGGCGGCTGGCCCGCCGTCGACGTACGCCACGACATGCTCGAGGAAGCCGTCGGGATCATCCGCGCCCTGTTCAAGGGCGGCCATGTCAGCCACCACGGCGCCCACTTCGACGTGGAGTCGGCGCGGCTGTGGGACCTGCCGGACGAGCCGCCGCCCATCGGCATCGCCGTCTCCGGTGAACAGTCCTGCAGGCTCGCGGGCCATCTCGCCGACCTGGTCATCGCCACCGAACCCAAGGCCGGCCTGCTGGAGGCCTTCGACCGGCACGGCGGCGCGGGCAAACCGCGCATCGGCCAGTTGCCGGTCTGCTACGGCCCCGACCACGACGCGGCGGTGAAGCGGGCGCACGCGCAGTTCCGCTGGTTCGGCAGTGGCTGGAAGGTCAACTCCGAGCTCCCGCACCCGGACGCGTTCGAGTCGGCCACCCAGTTCGTCACGCCGGACGACGTCGCCGATTCGATTCCGTGCGGCGACGATCCGGAGGCCTTCGTGGAGGCCGTACGCCCCTACGCCGAGGCGGGGTTCACCGAGATCGCCCTCGTGCAGATCGGCGGCGAGTCGCAGGACGCCTACCTGGACTGGTCGGTGAAAACCCTGCTGCCCGCCCTGCACGACGCCCTGGACTGACCGGGCGCGCCGACCGGACCCGGGCCGCTCGGGACGGAGAATCACCCGAACGCCTGAGCATCTTGAGCGTGGACGGGGTACTAGAGGGCTCTACGTCCTGATCCCGGAGGCCCCTGCCGTGAACTCCTTCGTCCACAAGACCCTCGTCGTGCAGCTCCAGGCGGGTGCCGCGGACCGCTTTCCCGTGCTGGCACACCTCAGTTACGACGCCGACGACCCGTTCGCCGTCACGGTCGTCTTCAGCCACGACGGCCGGGTGCTCGCCCGGTGGACGCTGGACCGGGAGATGCTCGGCGACGGACTGTCGCGACCGGTGGGCGTCGGCGACGTCCGCTTCCGCCCGGTGTCGACCGGCCCGTGGGACGAGCTGTGCATGGAGTTCTACGGCGACGCCCACCCCGACGGCGGCCGGCACCACGCGGTGGTGTTCGTGTGGGCCACCGCGGTCGCGGCCTTCCTGCGCGAGACACACGACCTCGTGGCCCCGGGCCAGGAGGAGATCGGGGTCGACGACTTCCTGGCGGAGGTCATCGCGGGGAGCTGACCCCACGATGACCGAGCCGCACGATGACCGAGCCGCCGTACGCCTGCCCCGGCCTCACCGGGACGTGTACCGGTGCCGGGTCCACAGGGGCAGCACGAACCAGCACAGCGTGTACCAGACCACGACGACCGCGGCCAGCCAGGGGACGTAGCCGCCGTGCGTGGCGACGCGCAGGATCAGGACCAGCGCGGCGGTCGTCGTGACGAGCAGCAGGACGAGCCCGACGAAGGTCAGCCGGGAGGCCCACCGCACGGTCTGCGGCTTCACCCGGCGGCCGGCGACCAGGCGGTGCAGGGACACCGGGCCGATCAGTGCTCCGGTCGCCGAGGCTCCCAGGATGACCGTGATGATGTAGAGGACCTGGTCAGCGTGCGGCAGCCGGTCGTACTTCGGCTGGAACACCACGGTGAGCAGGAAGCCGAAGAGGATCTGCACGCCCGTCTGCGCCACCCGGACCTCCTGGATGAGCTCGGTCCACATGCGGTCCGCGCGTTCCTCCTCGGACTCGTCGCGTCCCCGGCGCCTGTCCACGCCGTCGCCTTTGCCCGTCACGCCGCCCTCCCTGTGCCACGACTCGGCTCCCTGGTCATCACCAGTTCCCCGGGAAGCGGGAATCGTGCCCGTTCAAGCGGCGGTTTGGGTGATCGGCCGACGGTTACACGGACCGCGTGAGGAAGGCACCCGGTCGAGGAGGTAACGGCGATGCCCGGCACACAGCTCACCGTGACGATCGAGGGCGGTGCGGTCGCCGACGCGGGAGCGGTCGTGGACGCCCTGGCGGGGGCCTTCGGTCCGCCGGACGACCGCCCCCGCGACGAGAACGCCACCGTCCGCACGGCCACGTTCTCCGGTGAGGCGGCCAGGGGTGCGGCGTCCGGGAGCCGGCCGGGCGGCGGCCGCCTGTCCGCGCCGGTCACCGTCACCTTCCAGGGCACCCCGGAGGCCGTGCAGACGGCGACTGACACCCTCGCCCACGCCTTCACGGCGCACGAGGAGGGCGCCGCCGCCGGAGACCAGGAGCAGGAGCGCCAACTGCGCCTCGAGCCGTGAGCGCCCCGGCGGCAGGCGGGGGTCCGACGGACCAGTCCCGGGCTTCGGCGCTCCCGAGCCTGCGTCACCGCTTTCCGGGCCGCTACCAGCGGGCCTCGACCTGGTCCTTGATCCGGCGGTCGTAGAGGTTCCGGACCGCCGCGAGGTGCTCCTCGTCCAGCGGGGGCAGCTTGCCGGCCACCGCGTTGGCGCGGGCCTGCTCGGGTGAGCGGGCACCCGGGATGACGGTGGTGACGCCGGGCTGCTGGATGATCCAGCGCAGCGCCAGCTGGGCCGGGGTCCATCCCTCGGGGGCGAGGGCGGCGAACTCGGCGGCGGCCTCCACGCCCGCCGCGTAGTCGACGCCCGAGAAGGTCTCGCCCTGGTCGAACGCCTCACCGTGCCGGTTGAAGGTGCGGTGGTCGTTGGCGGGGAAGACCGTGTCCTTGGTGTACTTGCCCGACAGCAGGCCGGAGGCCAGTGGCACCCGGGCGATGATGCCGACACCGGCCTCCCGCGCGGCGGGGAGCACCTCGCGCAGGGGCTTCATACGGAACGGGTTGAGGATGATCTGCACGCAGGCCACGTTCGGCCGTGCGAGCGCCGTGAGTGCCTCGGCGCAGGTCTCCACGCTCACGCCGTACGCCGCGATCCGTTCCTCCGCGACGAGGGTGTCCAGCGCGTCGAAGACCTCGTCGGAGGAGTACACGGGGGTCGGCGGGCAGTGCAGCTGCACCAGATCGATGCGGTCGACGCCCAGGTTGCGCCGGGAGCGGTCGTTCCAGGCGCGGAAGTTGTCCAGGACGTAGTTCTGCGGGATCTGCTCGACGCGCCGGCCCATCTTGGTGGCGACCAGCACGTGCAGATCCGGCCGGGTGCTGAGGAAGGTGGCGATGGTCTCCTCGCTGCGCCCGTCGCCGTAGACGTCGGCGGTGTCGAAGAAGGTGACCCCCGACTCGGCGGCCGCCTCCAGTACGGCGAGGGCCTCCTTGTCGTCCACGTCACCCCAGTCGGCGCCCAGTTGCCAGGTGCCGAGACCGACGACCGACGCGTGCTGACCGGACCTGCCGAATTCACGTTCGTCCATGCGATCAGTGTGGCACTCGTCACAGCCGGGCGCGGAACCGACCACTCCGGGCCGTTTCCGCATCCCGGGCGGCTCACGTCACCCGCGCGGAAACGCGCAGGCCGGTGCCGCATCGCCTCCGGTCACGGCATCAGGGGCGTCAACTGCGCCTGCACCAGGGGAGCGTAGCGCTCCACGAGGTCGTCGACCCGGCATTCCCGCAGGTGGGCGCCGTGCGCGATGCCGTACATCACGCCCAGGCCGAGCAGGGCGCCGACGGCGAGTTCCGCGCGCAGGCCGGCGTCCGCTCCGGCGAGGCGCTCGGCGAGGCGTTCGGTGACCTGGGCGCGGAAGTTGGCGCGCAGGACGTCGCCGTGCGCGCCGTGCAGGGGGGCGAACACGATCCGCAGGACGGGGTCGGCGCCGCGCTCGCGCTGGCTGTCCAGGACGTGGCGGACCATGTGGCGGCCGAGGGCGTCCAGCGGTGCGTCCAGCAGGGCGGTGGCGTCGTCGTCGAAGGACATGACACGGGCGAAGAGGGCGTCCTTGGTGCCGAAGTACTTCAGGATCAGCGGCGGGCTGACTCCGGCACGCTCGGCGACCGCCTTGAGCGTGATGTCGGCGTGGGCCTGCCGCGCCAGGAAGTACCGGGCGGCTCTGAGGATGGCCGCCTTGGTCGCCTCGGCATCCCGCCTCGCGGGTGCCGGCGGGGAGGCGTCCGCGCCGGCCGAGGTGCCGGCGGGCGCGGACGCCGAGGTACCGACGGGCGCGGTGGCGGAAATGCCGGATGGAGTGCTCACGGCGCTCATGCTCCCTCCACGGCCTGGTCCCGGGCCCTCGGGGTGCGCCCGTGCGGCTCCGGCGTGTTTGCGTCGGCGCGGTCACCGGGGATGGAGAGGGCTGCCGCGCAGGCGGCCAGGGCGACGGCGCCCGCCATCGCGAACGCCAGCAGGTAGCCGTGCAGCGTGGGCACCTCGGCGCCGCCGACGGGGCTGCTGTGGTGGACGAGGACGGCGGCGACCGCCGCGCTGGAGATGGCCTGCCCGATGGTGCGCATCAGGACGTTGACACCGTTGGCGGAGGCGGTCTGCCCGGCCGGGACGGCGCGCAGGATGAGGGTGGGCAGCGCCGAGTAGGCAAGCGTGGTCCCGGTCGCCACGACCGTGGCACCGAGGATGATCATCCACAGGTCGCGGCTGTCGGCGATGCGCACCGCGTATCCGCACGCGATGACCGCGGCCCCCAGCGCCAGCGTCACGCGCGGTCCGCGCTCCGCCGAGATGCGGGCCGACAGCGGCGAGAACAGCAGCATGGTGACGCCGCCGGGCAGCAGGCACAGACCGGTGGCGACGATGGACAGCCCGAGCCCGTAGCCGGTGGCCTTCGGCGCCTGCACCAACTGGGCCGTCACCAGGGAGTTGGCATAGAACGCGAATCCGGTCAGAGTCGCGGCCACGTGGGACAGACCGACCCGCGGGCGGAACACCAGCCGCAGGTCGACCAGCGGCCTCCGGGCCCGCAGCTGCTGCCACCACCACAGGGACAGGACGACGACCGCGGCGAGGAACAGGCCCACGATCCGCGGACCGGCCCACCCCCACTGGCCGCCCTGGGACACCGCCAGCAGCAGGCACACCAGACCGGCGGCCAGACCGAGCGCGCCCAGTACGTCGAACCGGCCCGGTTCCCGCACCGGGGACTCCCTGACCGCCCACCACACCGCCGTCACACCCGTGGCGCCGAGGGCACTGGTCAGCCAGAACATGGTGTGCCAGTCGGCGTACTGCACGACCAGGGCGGCCAGCGGCAGACCGAGTGCGGCGCCGATGCCAACGGTCGAACTCATCAGCGCGACCGCGGATCCCCGGCGCTCACGGGGCAGTTCGTCCCGCAGGATGCTGATGGACAGCGGAACGACGGAGGCCGCGGCGCCCTGCAGGGCGCGGGCGGCGATGAGCACGCCGATGTCGGAGGACAGGGCGCACATCACCGAGCCCGCCGTCATCAGGGCGAGCGCCGCGGTCAGCACCCGGCGCTTGCCGTACATGTCACCGGCGCGGCCGAGCACGGGGGTGAGGACGGCGCCGGACAACAGGGTCGCGGTGACCGTCCAGGAGACCGTGGCCGGCGAGGCGCCGGTCAGGCGCGGCAGGTCCGGGAGCAGGGGCACGACCACCGTCTGCATGACGGCCATGAGAATGCCGCAGAAGGCCAGCACCGGGATGGTGAACCGGTCCCGCGCGCGGGTCCCCACGACACGCGCGTCGGGCGGGTCGGATATCGGTGCGGGCTGGTCCATCGGCACTCCAGCGGATGGCGCGAGAGGTGGTGAATGTCCGTTCACCTTAGCGGGTGAATGGACATTCACCACCGGGCCGGGGCTCACCGCCTCACCCCGGTGATCGCGGATCGCGTCAGCTTCCCGGCGTGAGCGGCGCCACGCGCCACGCGCGGCCCGGCGAAAGAGCACCGCGAACGCCCCGGGGGACAGCAGGATTTCCCTCCCCCGGAGCCCTCGGCGCGCCCGTCACAGCAAGATCACCTTCGTTCAAGCTTGCACGAGATGTACTTACTTGTCCGGATCCCAGCCAACCACTTCCCGGCGATTTCTCCCGCTTCCCGGCGGACCGATAGGCATGCGGAGTCCCACCTCTCACACATCCCGGAGGACCCGTATGCCGGAACTCAGCCGCCGTCACGCGCTCGCCGTGACGGCCGCGCTCGCGGCCGCCGCCGGTGCCCGCACCGTCGCCGCACCGCCCGCGTCCGCCACCGAGCAGCCGCGGCACCACGACCACCACGGTTTCCCCGAGCCGTTCGACGAGGTCTACCAGGGCCGCCGCATACAGGGCCGTCCGGCGAGCGGAAGCGGTCACCACCACGGCATGGACATGAGCTACGAGGTGTTCGTCGACGGCGCGGAACTGCATGTGATGCAGAACGCGGACGGCACCTGGATCAGCGTCGTCAGCCACTACGACCCGGTCATGAGCCCGCGGGCCGCCGCCCGTGCCGCGGTCGACGAACTCCAGGGCGCGAAGCTCGTCCCGTTCCCCGCCAACTGACCGCCCCCGCCAGCGCACCCGGAGCACCCGCACATGACCGTACGCAAGAACCAGGCCGCCCTGACCGCCGACGAGAAGCGGCGGTTCGTCGCCGCCCTCCTGGAGCTCAAGCGCAGCGGCCGCTACGACACGTTCGTCACGACCCACAACGCCTTCATCATGGGCGACACCGACAACGGCGAGCGCACGGGCCACCGTTCACCGTCGTTCCTGCCCTGGCACCGCAGATTCCTCCTCCAGTTCGAGCAGGCGCTGCAGTCGGTGGACTCCTCGGTCGCCCTGCCCTACTGGGACTGGAGCACCGACCGCACCGCGCGCGCCTCGCTGTGGGCCCCCGACTTCCTCGGCGGGACGGGACGGAGCACGGACGGCCGGGTGATGGACGGTCCGTTCGCCGCGGCCACCGGCAACTGGCCCATCGCCGTGCGCGTCGACAGCCGCACCTACCTGCGCCGCTCGCTCGGTGAGGGGGTCCGCGAGCTGCCCACCCGGGCGGAGGTCGAGTCGGTGCTGGCGATGGCAACGTACGACATGGCTCCCTGGAACAGCGCCTCGGACGGCTTCCGCAACCACCTGGAGGGCTGGCGCGGCGTCAACCTGCACAACCGGGTACACGTCTGGGTCGGTGGTCAGATGGCCACCGGCGTCTCCCCCAACGACCCGGTGTTCTGGCTGCACCACGCCTACATAGACAAGCTGTGGGCCGAGTGGCAGCGGCGGCAGCCGGGCTCCGGCTACCTGCCCGCCGGCGGTACGCCGAACGTGGTGGATCTGCACGACACCATGAAGCCGTGGAACGACGTGACCCCGGCGGACATGCTCGACCACACGGCCCACTACACCTTCGACACCGACTGATCCGGAGCCGGTACCTGGTTTGCCTCCCAGGGCGCGCGGTACCCGCGCCGGGCGTACCCGACTGGAGGTACTCCCGACGAAGGCGAAGGAGGGACACAGCCGTGTCGCAGGTCGAGGAATCCATTGAGGTCGGCGTCCCGGTGCACACCGCCTACAACCAGTGGACGCAGTTCGAGACGTTCCCCGAGTTCATGAGCGGGGTGGAACGGATCGAGCAGCGCACCGACACACTGACGCACTGGGTGACCAACGTGAACGGGGTGCACCGCGAGTTCGACGCGGAGATCACCGAGCAGATCCCCGACGAGCGGGTCGCCTGGACGACCGTCGACGGCGAGGCACGACAGGCGGGGGTGGTCACCTTCCACCGCCTGGACGACGGCCACACCAAGGTGATGCTCCAGATGGACTTCCATCCGGGCGGCATCGCCGAGACGGTCGGCGACAAGCTCGGCTTCGTGAAGCGGCAGACCAGGGGCGACCTGGAGCGCTTCAAGAAGTTCATCGAGGACCGGGGGCTGGAGAGCGGCGGGTGGCGCGGCGCGGTCGTGTGACCGGCCGGGCCGCCCGCTCGGGTCTATCCGACGGCCGTGCGGCACTCCGGATGGCCCCAGCCCTGGTCGTTCTTGGCGATGGGCTCGCCGGCCGCGTAGGAGCGGCCGCACGCGCAGCGGCCGGGGAACTTGGCCTTGATGGTGCGTGACGGCGATCCGCCGCCGCGCTGCCGCGACACCTTGGGCGATCCGTTCGCGCGGCGGCGCGGCGCGGCCGGGGCGGGGGCCGGCGGCGGCTCCGGCGAACCGGCGGCGCTGCCGGCGGGCTGCTGCACGGTCGCCGCCTGGCTGGCGGCGCGGTCGGCGAAGTCGTTGAGCGGGTCGCCGTCGACCTGGTGAGCGGGCACGTAGCGGAACTCGACCGAGCGGCCGTCGAGCAGCTCGTCGATCCGCACGACCAGTTCCTGGTTGGCGACCGGCTTGCCGCCGGCCGTCTTCCAGCCGTTGCGCTTCCAGCCGGGCAGCCAGGTGGTGACGGCCTTCATCGCGTACTGCGAGTCCATCCGGACCTCGAGCGGCACATCCGGGTCCGTCGCGGCCAGGAGCCGCTCCAGCGCGGTGAGTTCGGCGACGTTGTTGGTGGCCGTCCCCAACGGCCCGGCCTCCCAGCGGGCCGGGGCGAGGGAGTCGTCGGACACCACCCACGCCCAGCCCGCCGGACCCGGATTGCCCTTCGAGGCCCCGTCGCACGCGGCCACCACACGTTCACGCATGGCCCCGATCATGCCACGACCCTGCGGGGCCCCCGGGCGGCGCCTAGGAGACGTCCTTGGTCTTGGGCATCTCGCCCTCGGTGGTCGTGATGTCGATCACGGAGAAGTTCGCGCCCTGCGGGTCGCTGAGGGCCGCCATCCGGCCGAAGGGGCTGCTCACCGGCCCGAACCGCAGGACCCCACCGAGCTTGGTCGCCCGGGCGACGGCCTCGTCGCAGTCGGCGACGGTGAAGTAGACGTTGACGTACGGGGGCACCTCGGGCGGGAAGTCGTCCGTCATCCGCATCCGGCCGAGGACCGCGTTGTCGCCGACGTTGAAGATGCGGAAGTCGATCGCGTCGTCCTCGATCTGCTGCGCGGAGTAGCCGAACACGGCGGTGAAGAACGCGTCCGCCCGCGACGGCTCGCGGGTGAACACCTCGGCCCAGCAGTAGGCGCCCGGCACGGCGGTGGCCTCGAAGCCCTCGTGGGTGCCGGCCTGCCAGACGCCGAAGACGGCACCGCTGGGTTCGCGGGCCAGGCACATGGTGCCGAACTCGCCGACCTGCATCGGCTCCATCAGAACCTCGCCGCCGTTGTCGCGGATCCTGCCGGCCGTGGCGGCCGCGTCCGGGGACGCGAAGTACAGGCACCACTGCGAGTGCCCCTCCTGCCCCGGCATCGGCGGGACGACCGCGGCCACCGCCTTGCCGTCCGCGTAGGCCTGGGTGTAGTTGCCGTACTCCGACGACGACTCGCCGAAGGTCCAGCCGAGGACGTCCGAGTAGAAGCGCTTGGCTCCCTCTACGTCGCCGAACATCGCATCGGCCCAACAGGGGGTTCCCTCAGGTTTTACCGCCATGGCCGCGGCCCTCTCCCGTTCGGTGGCTTGTCCGCATCCTCACGCTAGCCATCCACCGGTCGGACCGCGCGCCGAACGGGCTCTTTTGTTCCACACTGGAGCCACACCGAAGGCCGGACCCGAGCAGACCCGAGCGGACCCGGGCGGCCCTGGACGGACGGGGCAGGGCATGACGGACGGCACGATGCGGGCGTGGGCGGTGACCGCCCCGGGGCCCGTCGAGCAGGATCCCCTTCGTCTGCTCGAAAAGCCCGTCCCGGTGCCGGGCGACGACGAGCTGCTCGTGCACGTACGGGCCTGCGGGGTGTGCCGTACCGATCTGCACGTCACCGAGGGCGACCTGCCGGTGCACCGGCCCGGCGTCACGCCCGGGCACGAAGTCGTCGGCGTGGTCGCCGGTTTCGGCCCGGCGGCGAGCGGTTTCGCGCCCGGCGACCGGGTGGGCGTGGCCTGGCTGCGCCACACCGACGGCGTCTGCGCGTACTGCCGACGCGGTGCGGAGAACCTGTGCCCGGCCTCGCGCTACACCGGCTGGGACGCCGACGGCGGCTACGCCGAGTACACCACCGTCCCCGCCGCCTTCGCCTACCGGCTGCCCGGCGAGGTGGACGACGTGGCTCTCGCGCCGCTGCTGTGCGCGGGCATCATCGGCTACCGCGCGCTGCGCCGGGCGTCGCTGCCACCGGGCGGGCGGCTCGGTCTGTACGGGTTCGGGGGCAGCGCCCATCTGTGCGCACAGGTGGCGCTGGCCGAAGGGGCCACCGTGCACGTCATGACCCGTGGTGCCGCCGCGCAGCGGCTCGCCCTGGAGCTGGGCGCGGCCTCGGCGGGCGACGCCTACGGGCTGCCGCCGGAACCCCTGGACGCCGCGATCCTGTTCGCCCCCGTGGGCGATCTGGTCCCGGTCGCCCTGCGGGCCCTGGACCGCGGGGGTGTGCTGTCGGTCGCCGGTATCCACCTCAGCGACGTCCCGCCCCTGCACTACGCGACCGACCTGTTCTACGAGAAGGAACTGCGCAGCGTCACCTCCAACACCCGTGAGGACGGTCGGGAGTTCCTCGCCCGGGCCGCCCGGTACGGCGTGCGCGCCACCACGCACGCCTATCCGCTCTCACAGGCCCAGCAGGCCCTGAAGGACCTCAAGGCAGGGCGCTTCGACGGGGCGGCGGTACTGGTCAACGACCTGTCCTGAACCGTCGCGCGCCGGCGCGAGACAGACGCCGGCGCGAGACAGACGCGGGCGCGCGACGGACGGGAGGCAGGCGGCCGGAGCGGTGTATGCGGCCGGTGGGGCGCATGTATGGGGACGGTGGGATGCATGTGCGCCGCCGTGCGCCGGAGACGCGGGCGTGACCGGAGGCGTGCGCTCGTTTCCCTCGGACATCGCGCCTCATTCGGTGGGTTTGCACCGGTACGGGCGCGAAACCGCCCCCCGCACGCGGTACCTCGCGTCACTCCTGCCTGTTTGGCTTGTCCCTGCGCACGACCTGCGCGTTTTCCCACCGACCGTTCCGCTCACTCTGTTCACGTTCCGGGAGGGAATGTGTCCGCACCCGACAGCGCCACCGGTCCCGCCACCGACGAACCCGCCCCCGAGCCGGCCGCCGACGCCCCGGCCGACGGGCAGCTCACCAGTCTCAGCACCCGGGCGGCGCGGCAACTCGCCACCACCACGAAGTCCGAGCCGCAGATGCAGGCCATCACCTCGCGGTGGTTGCTGAAGATGCTGCCGTGGGTGGACGTCAAGGGCGGTGCCTACCGGGTCAACCGGCGCCTCACACTGCGTGTCGGTCGCGGGCGGGTGCAGTTCGACCAGAACGGCGGCGACGACATCAGGGTGATTCCCCAGACGCTGACCGAACTGCCCGTGCTGCGCGGCTATCCCGACACCGAGGTGCTCAAGGAGATCGCCTCCCGCTTCCGGGTGCGGGAGGTCCGGGCCGGCCAGGTGCTCTTCGAGGCGGGCCAACCCGTCACGGAGACCTACCTGGTGGCCCATGGCCGGTTCACCCGCTACACCACCGGAAAGTACGGCGAGGAGGAGGTCGTCGGTGTGGTCACGGACGGCGACCAGATGGGCGACGAGGCCATCGGTCAGCCCGATCCCCTCTGGCTGAGCTCGGTGCGGGCCGACACGGCGGGTGTGGTGCTGGTCCTGCCCTGGGACGTCGTCACGGAGTTCACCGACCGCGTGCCGTCCCTCGCGGCCCATCTTCAGGCGTACGCGGCCCGGCAGCGGCTGCCCATGAACCGCAAGGGCGAGGCGGACGTCCCCGTGCAGGCCGGGCACGTCGGCGAACCGACCCTCTCCGGCGGCTTCGTCGACTACGAACTCGCGCCCCGCGAGTACGAGCTGTCGCTCACCCAGACCGTGCTGCGGGTCCACAGCCGGGTCGCCGACCTCTACAACGACCCGATGAACCAGACCGAGCAGCAGCTTCGCCTGACCGTCGAGGAGATCCGCGAACGACAGGAGTGGGAACTGGTCAACAACCGGGAGTTCGGACTGTTGCACAACACCGACTACGGCCAGCGCATCAGCACCTTCAGCGGGCCGCCGACGCCGGACGACCTCGACGAGCTGCTGTCCATGCGCCGCAGGACCAAGCTCCTTCTCGCCCACCCGAAGGCGATCGCCGCGTTCTTCCGGCAGTGCAACAAGCGCGGCCTGGTGCCCGGCACCGCGAACGTCGACGGCCACGAGGTACCCGCCTGGCGGGGGGTGCCGCTGTTTCCGTGCGGCAAGATCCCGGTCACACCGCAGCACACCAGCAGCATCATCGCACTGCGCACCGGAGAGGGTGACCAGGGGGTGGTCGGCCTCCACCAGACGGGCATCCCGGACGAGCACCAGCCCGGCCTCAACGTGCGTTTCATGGGCATCAACACGGCCGCGGTCATCAGTTACCTGGTCACCGCCTACTACTCGCTGGCCGTCCTGGTTCCCGACGCGGCCGGCGTCCTGGAGAACGTCCAGATCGGACGGACCGCCGAGTGACGGTCGAGCACGCTCGGAGCGCTCCTGCGCCGAGCACGACCCCGTTCGCGCTGCCCGGGCCCCCGAACCTGGCCCGCACCATGCGGAACCCCCGGCGCGAAGGCGCCGTACCCGGCCTGAAGTACCGGCCGGCCGTTCCCGCCGACCCCGAGAAGGCCGCGGAGGTCGACCGCAGGCTGGAAGTCTGGGCCCGTCACCTGGACCTGTTCCCCGAGGCCTGGACGGGGGACTTCGCCGGGTTCCAGTTCGGCCGGGCCGTGGCGCTCCAGCATCCGGGCGCGGCCGACCTGGACCGCCTCACCGCGGCGGGCAAGCTGCTGCTCGCCGAGAACATCGTCGACGACTGCTACTGCGAGGACCGGGGCGGCTCGCCGCGCGGCCTCGGCGGACGGCTGATCATGGCCCAGTCGGCGATCGACCCGTACCACGGCACCCCTGAACTGGAGGAGCACTGGCGGCAGGGCATGCAGGCCGACGGGCCGCTGCGCTCGTACCACTGGGCCCTGAAGGACTACGCCGCGTTCGCCACCCCGAGCCAGACCGGCCGGTTCGTGCACGACATCGCCCGGCTGCACCTCGGCTACCTGGCGGAGGCGGCCTGGGCGGAGACCCGGTACGTGCCGCGGGTGTGGGAGTACCTGGTGATGCGGCAGTTCAACAACTTCCGTCCCTGTCTGTCGATCGTCGACGCCGTCGACGGCTACGAGCTGCCCGAGATCGTCCACTCCCGCCCCGAGATCCAGCGGATCACCGCCCTGGCCTGCAATGCCACGACGATCGTCAACGACCTGTACTCCTTCACCAAGGAACTGGCCAACGACCCCGACCACCTCAATCTGCCCCAGGTCGTCGCGGCCAACGAGCGGTGCGGGCTGAAGGCCGCCTACCTGAAGTCCGTCGAGATCCACAACCGGATCATGGAGTCGTTCGAGGAGGAGGCCGCCCTCCTGTCCGCCACGTCACCGCTCGTCGAGCGCTACGCCCGGGGCCTGTCCGACTGGGTGGCCGGCAACCACGAGTGGCACGCCACCAACACCCACCGCTACCACCTGCCCAACTACTGGTAGAGACAGCACACCTGACGTCATGTCAGTCGCACCAACGAGGAGTCATCGTTGACCACAGCCCACGCGCGCACCACGGCAGCACCGGTTGTCCCGACCCAGTCCACGTACCAGACCCGCGTCGCGGACTACTGGAACGCCGAGGAGAACCCGGTCAACCTCGAGCTCGGCAAGATCGACGACCTGTACCACCACCACTACGGCGTCGGGGAGGTCGACCGGTCCGTGCTCGACGAGCCCGACCGAACCCGGCGCCGGGAGCGGGTGACCGCCGAACTGCACCGACTGGAACACGCCCAGGCCGAACTCCTCGCCTCGCATCTCGGCCACCTGTCCCCCGCCGACCGCGTCTTCGACGCCGGCTGCGGGCGCGGCGGCGGCAGCGTCGTGGCGCACCTGATGCACGGCTGTCACGCGGACGGCGTGACCATCTCCGCCAAGCAGGCCGAGTTCGCGAACGCGCAGGCCCGCAAGCGGGGCATCGACGACAAGGTGCGGTACCACCACCGCAACATGCTCGACACCGGGTTTACGACCGGCGCGTACGCGGCCTCCTGGAACAACGAGTCGACGATGTACGTCGAGCTGGACCTGCTGTTCGCCGAACACGCCCGGCTGCTGCGCCGCGGCGGACGCTACGTGGTGATCACCGGCTGTTACAACGACACCTACGGGCGAGCCTCCAGGGAGGTCTCGCTCATCAACGCCCACTACATCTGCGACATCCACCCGAGGTCGGCGTACTTCCGGGCGATGGCCCGGCACCGCCTGGTGCCCGTCCACGTGGAGGACCTGACCGCGGCCACGATCCCGTACTGGGAGCTGCGCAAACAGGCCGACCACCTGGTCACCGGGATCGAGGAGACGTTCCTGTCCGCCTACCGCAACGGCAGCTTCCAGTACCTGCTGATCACGGCCGACCGCGTCTGAGGCCTGTCCGGCGGACCAGGCCCCGGGGTCCGGTGGCCGACGCGGCTCTTTCCCCCTGTGCCCGGCTGTGCTTGCCTGGGGAGCCGTTTCGGTGGCCGGGGCGGGAGTTGCCGTATGCGCAAGCCGTGGATCGTGGGTGTGCTGCTGGCCGGTGTGCTGCTCGGCGCGTGCGGGGACCCGGTGGACAGGCCCGGAGCGCCTGCGACCCCCTCCGTGGCGGGCGCGCCGGGCACCTCCACGCAGCAGCGGGCCGCCGCCTCGCCCGGCCGGGCCCCGGTACGGGCGCCCGGGGTGCTCTACCTCGGGGACTCACTGGCCATGGAGAGCCAGAACGTGCTCGGCGTGCAGCTCCGCACGGAGCTGCACGCCACGTACACGAGCGCCCCGTACTCGGGGACCACGCTGTGCGACTACCTGGAGGGAACGGCCGTGCGGTCCCTCGTCCCGCCCGCGGACAAGGCGGCCGCCCTGGTCCGGGCCCATCACCCGGACTTCGTGGTGCTGCAGTTCTGGGGCAACGCGTGGGGCTTCACACCGTGCATGGACGGCATCACCTACAACGGGTCGCGCAGCGGCTATCTCCAGCGGTACGCCGCCGACGCGAAGCGGCTCGCGGACCAGATCGCCGCGGCCGGCGGGTCCCACCGTCCGCGGATCGTCTGGGTGCTGCAGGGCCCGGACCCGATCACGCCCGACCGGATCCGGCGGGTCAACTCCCTCTACGCGCAGCGGGCCGCGGCCGCGGGGGACCTGGTCGCCGACGCGGGCCGGACGGTCAGCCCGGCCGGGACCCGCTACACCTGGGCGCAGTACCTGCCGTGCACGGCGTACGAGCGGGCCCACCCCGCCGACTGCACCCGGCCGAGCCGGAACCGCACCGCCCTGCACCGCGACGACGACTACCTGCACTTCTGTCTGGCGCCGACGACGTCCACCCCGAAGCCGTGCCCGGTCCGCTCCCCCGGCATCCTGCGCATCGCACGGGAGATCGCCCGGGTCGTCCGGGAGGGGGCGCGGTCCCGCTGACCCCGGCCGGCCGCCGCTACTCGCCCGCGTACGCCTTCTCCAGGGCGGTGATGTCGAGCTTGCCCATGGAGAGCATCGCCCGGGTGGTGCGCGCCGCCTTCTCGGCGTCGGGGTCGCCGATCATGTCGATGAGTCCGTCGGGGATGACCTGCCAGGACACTCCGTACTTGTCCTTGAGCCAGCCGCAGGGGCCGGGCTCGCCGCCGCCCTCGGTGAGCTTGGTCCAGTAGTAGTCGATCTCCTCCTGGTTCTCGCAGAAGATCTGGAAGGAGATCGCCTCGTTGAACGAGAACTGCGGGCCGCCGTTGAGCGCCACGAACCGGTGGCCGTTGGCCACGAAGTCGACGGCGATCACGGAGCCGGCCGGGCCCGGCCCCGCCTCGGTGTAGCGGCCGATCCGCCCGATGCTGGAGTTCTTGAAGATGGAGACGTAGTGGTGGGCGGCCTCCTCGGCCTGGCCGTCGAACCAGAGACAGGTGGTGAATCCTTCGGTGGCCACGAGTACCTCCTGGAGTGTGGGACGCGGTCATCTGTGTCGACCGCTGCCCGCCGCGAAACTCATCGGTCGGACGCCGGCCGATCCGCAAAGCGGTTCCCCGTCCCCGGACTAGCATCCCGGACATGACGACGTCATCGCCCACCGGCGGCATCCGGCCCTTCCGCCTGACGATCCCGCAGAGCGACCTCGACGACCTGTACGACCGCCTCGACCGCACCCGCTGGCCCGACGAGCTGCCCGGCGCGGGATGGGACTACGGGGTGCCCGGCGACTACCTCCGCGAGCTGGTCCGGTACTGGCGGCACGACTACGACTGGCGGGCGGCCGAGGCGCGGCTGAACGAGTGGCCGCAGTTCACGACCACGATCGACGGGGCGAACGTGCACTTCGCCCATGTCCGCTCCCCCGAGCCGGACGCCACCGCGCTGGTCATCACCCACGGGTGGCCGGGGTCGGTCGTGGAGTTCCTCGATGTCGTGGGGCCGCTCACCGATCCGGCCGCGCACGGCGGCGACCCGGCCGACGCGTTCCACGTCGTGGTGCCGAGCATTCCCGGCTACGGCCTGTCCGGGCCCACCCGGGACCGGGGCTGGGAGGCGGGCCGGGTCGCCGACGCGTGGGCCGAGCTGATGATGCGGCTCGGCTACGAGCGGTTCGGCGCGCAGGGTGGTGACTGGGGCGCGGTGATCTCCCGCGAACTGGGCCGTGCCCACCCCGACCGGGTGATCGGCGTCCACCTCAACCTGCTGCCGGGAGCGCAGCAGGCCACCGAGCCGACCGACGACGAACTGGCGGCGCTCGGCCCCGGGGAGCGGGAGCGCACGCTGGCCTCCTGGCGCCGCTGGGCCGCCTGGCAGCGCGAGGGCACGGGGTACGCCATCCTGCACGCGACGCGTCCGCAGACCCTCGCCTACGGGCTCACGGACTCGCCCGTCGGTCAACTCGCCTGGATCGTCGAGAAGTTCCGGGAGTGGACCGACTCCGAGGAGGTGCCGGAGGAGGCCGTCGACCGCGACCGGCTGCTGACCAACGTGATGCTGTACTGGCTGACCGGGACCGCCGGTTCGTCCGCCCGGCTCTACTACGAGCGGGCCCACGCCCCGGGCCGGTCGGCCGCCCCGGCCGAGCCGTCGACCGCGCCCACCGCGGTCGCCGTCTTCCCGGCCGAGATCCAGGTTCCGCTGCGGCACAGGGCGGAGCGGACGGAGAACATCGTGCGCTGGACGGAGTTCGACCGGGGCGGGCACTTCGCCGCGATGGAGGAGCCGGACCTGCTGGTCGCCGACGTACGGGCGTTCTTCCGGCAACTGCGCGAGAAGGGCTGAGTCCCGGAACCGGCCCTGCCCCGGCGGCGGTTGGGCGGACGTGCTCTGCCCGTGGCGAATCTGCCGCGGGCAGAGAAACCGCATCGTGGCACGGCCCGCGGTCAACAGTGGTTTCGACGGCATCCCTGCCACGACAAGGAGACCCGATGACTCCACTGAGTCCACTGCCGGCACTCGCCGGGCTCTCGCCCCGCGCGGAGGAGGGCGACACCCCGCCGAGCCGCTTCGACGACCATCTCGCCGCGCAGCTGCTCGCCCAGCGGATCGTCTTCCTGGGCACACAGGTCGACGAGGTGTCGGCCAACCGCGTCTGCGCGCAACTGCTCCTGCTGTCGGCCGAGGACCCGCGTACCGACATCGGCCTGTACATCAACAGCCCCGGCGGTTCGGTCACCGCCGGGCTCGCCATCTACGACACCATCCGGCTCGTCCCCAACGACGTGTCGACCCTGGCCATGGGCTTCGCCGCCAGCATGGGCCAGTTCCTGCTGACCGTGGGCACGCGCGGCAAGCGGTTCGCACTGCCCCACGCGCGCATCATGATGCACCAGCCGTCGGCGGGGATCGGCGGGACCACCGCAGACATCGAGATCCAGGCCGAGAACCTGGAGTTCACCAAGCGGACCATCGAGCGGATCACCGCCGAGCACACCGGTCAGAGCGAGGAGACCATCTCCCGGGACGGCGACCGGGACCGCTGGTTCACGGCCCAACAGGCCAGGGAGTACGGGATGGTGGACCGGGTGGTGGAGTCGCTCGCCGATGTCCGCCCGGCCGCGTCGCGCCGACGGATGGGGCTGTGACATGGGGTCGTACACGGTTCCGTACGTCATCGAGCGGACCGCGCAGGGCGAACGCTCCTACGACGTGTTCAGCCGGCTGCTCAACGAGCGGATCATCTTCCTCGGCACCGAGATCGACGACGGCGTCGCCAACGTCGTCATCGCGCAACTCCTCCATCTGGAGTCGGCGAACCCGGAGCACGAGATCGCGATCTACCTCAACTCGCCCGGCGGCTCGTTCACCTCGCTCATGGCGATCTACGACACGATGACGTTCGTGCAGTCGCCGATCTCCACGTTCTGCGTGGGGCAGGCGGCGTCCACGGCCGCGGTGCTGCTGGCCGGCGGGGATCCGGGGCGGCGGTTCGTGCTGGAGCACGCGCGCGTGCTGCTCGGACAGCCGGCGAGCGGCGGGCGGCAGGGCACCGTCTCCGACCTCACCCTCCAGGCCAAGGAGATGGTCCGGATCCGTTCCCAGGTGGAGGAGGTGCTGTCCCGGCACACCCACCACGACGTCGCCGCGCTGCGCGCCGACATGGACCGGGACAAGGTGTTCACCGCCGAGGAGGCGGTGGGGTACGGGCTGGCCGATCAAGTGCTGAGCCGGCGCCTGACATCGGTCTGAGGCGCCGGCCGGGGCGTGGTCAGGCGGCCAGGCACAGTCCGTCGTACGGGGAGCCGGCCGGGCGGCGGCCGCGGTTCGTGGTCCGGCCGGCCGACCGGAGCAGCTCACTCTGCGCGAGGGACAGCAAGTCGCCGAGGCCGAGGCCGAGGGCGTGCGCGGCGGCCGCGAGGACCTCCGACGAGGCCTCCTTGCGGCCGCGCTCGATCTCCGAGAGGTACGGCATGGAGATCCGCGCCGCCTCGGCCACCTCCTTGAGCGTGCGCTCCTGCGCGAGGCGTTCGCGGCGCAGGACGTCACCGACCAGGTCGCGCCAGAGGGGTTCCTTCGCAGTGACGGGCGACCGGCCGGGCGCGGCGACGGGGCGCGGGGTGACGTGACCGGTCCGCGCAGGCGGGGCGGCAGGGCGGGCGGAGGCCGGGCGGGCGGTCCACGGCCTGGGCGGGGATGTCTCCTGGGCGGGCGAGGCCTGGAGCCTGCGGGACGGCGGGCGCAGGGGGATGACGCGGGCGTCGTTCGGCGCTTGTTCGCTCATCCTGCTCAGCTTAGAAGCCGTGCCCGCCGGGGGAAGCGGCCGGCGTTCTGCCCTGAGTGAAGCTGCCCGAGCGAAGACGGGATCCGCGCGCCGCTCGCGTGGGACGGCGGTCCCGAGATGCATATATTCCCGCGTCGTGGGTACCTGGGGGTCGCGGACCCGGTCGGCCCCGCGCGTGCCGGTCGGGGCCCATGCCGTGGAGGCAGGCTCGAAGCGTGACTTTCGTGGGGAGAGGTAATGGACACCGCCGTGATCCGGGCTGAGGCGCAGGTCGAGGAGACCGTGGAGACCCGGACGGGCGTCGAACCACTGCCGGGAGTCGTGGACCCGCGATCGGTTGCTCCGCGCGACGCACGGGAGCTGTCCCGCCACTTCTTCCAGCGCCTGACGGAGCTCGCAGAGGGCACGCACGAGTACCAGTACGCACGCAACACCCTTATTGAGATGAACATGTCGCTCGTGCGGTTCGCGGCCGGCCGCTTCCGCAACCGCGGCGACGACATGGAGGACATCGTCCAGACCGGGATGATCGGCCTGATCAAGGCCATCGACCGGTTCGAGCTGTCGCGCGAGGTGGAGTTCACCTCGTTCGCGCTCCCCTACATCGTCGGTGAGATCAAGCGGTTCTTCCGCGACACGACCTGGGCGGTCCACGTGCCGCGGCGGCTCCAGGAACTGCGCGTGGAGCTCGCCAGGGCACGCGAGGAACTCTCCAGCCGTCTGGACCGGGATCCGACGGTCACCGAGCTCGCCACGCTGATGAACCTCCCTGAGAACGAGGTGGTGGAGGCACAGATCGCCTCCAACGGGTACAACTCCTCATCGTTGGACGCCGCACTCACCGGCGACGGCCCCGAGGGCGGCGAAGCGGTGCTCGCCGACTTCATCGGCGTGGAGGAGGACGGCATCAGGCTGGTCGAGGACTTCCACTCCCTCGCGCCGCTCCTGGCCGAGCTCGACGAACGCGACCGGCAGATCATCCATCTCCGGTTCGTCGAGGAGGCCACGCAGGCCGAGATCGGTGAACGGCTCGGCTGCTCGCAGATGCACGTGTCCCGCCTGATCAAGCGCATCATCACGCAACTTCGGCGGGGCATGCTCGGCGAGCTCGGCTGCGCCTGACTGCGCCTGACGCCCTGAGGTGCCCGAGCTCAGCCCTGCCTGAGCTGCACCACGGCCCGTACCCGCTTGCCCACCGGCACGCGTTCCACGCTCATCTCCTCCGTCAGCGCGTACACGATCTCCAGACCGTGCCGGCCGACGCGTTGCGGGTCCCGCGGGAAGCGCCGGGGCAGGGCGGCGCTGCTGTCGTACACGCATACGGCCACCGTGGAGTCGGTGCCCTCCAGCTCCAGGATGTACGGCCCGTTGCTGTGCCGGTCCGCGTTGGTGACCAGTTCGCTCACCACGAGGAGCAGCGCCTCGCCGGCCCGGCCGTCGACCTCGGCGCACCACTCGGTCCTGAGCTGGTCGAGGAAGTGCGCGGCGAACTGCCGTGCCTCGGCGATGCATCCCGGTTCCCCGGTGTAGTGCGCCGCCCGCCGAAGGGGTTCCACGGGAACGTCGAAACCAGTCGGTATCACTGTCCCGTCCAGGTGCTCGATCATGCGTTTCTCTCTCGGATGCCGGTCCGGCCGGTCACTACTGCACCTGTGCTCGTACCCCGAGCCGCGCCGCGCAGTCCCCGTCGGCCGTTCTCACTCGGGCCGCGTCAGGACGCCGGTTCCGTCGCGGGCGACTCCACGCTGCCGGCCTCCGAGGACGGTGGTGAAGAGGACGGCCCGGAACCGGCCCTTTCCGAGGACGGCGGCTGAGAGCCGACCGACTGGGAGGAAACAGGTCCCGAGGAGGGGGGTGCGGCTGACGTCGCAGACGAAACTGACGAGCCAGACGAGCCAGACGAGCCAGACGAGCCAGACGAGCCAGGCGAGCCAGGCGAGCCAGGCGAGCCAGGCGAGCCAGGCGAGCCAGGCGAGGCTGGTGAAGCCGATGACGCCGATGACGCCGAGGAGCCCGGCGAAGTCGCAGACCCTGGGGATCCCGGCGAAGACGGGGACGACGAGGAGGGCGACGAGGACGAATGGGAGGGATGGGAGGAGGACGAGGACTGCGACGAAGAGGAGGACTCCGGCGGGGACGACGAGGCTCCCGGGGAAGGCCCGGCCGACGACGACGAAGGCCCGGGGGAGGACGAGGACGGAGAGGACCCTGGAGGCGACGAGCCGGACGGCGACGTACCTGGGGACTGCGAGCCGGACGGCGACGTGCCAGGGGGCTGGGGGCGGGTCGGTGACGTGCCCGGCGGCTGCGGGCGGGACGGTGGCGTCGTCGTGGGCATGGACGCGCCGGCGGAGGGGAATGGCCAGGGGCGGGGCGGCGGCGGAGCCGGTCGGTCCCGGTGGCCGGTGTCTCCGCGCGGCCGGGCGAACCAGTCGTCGTGGTGCGGGTCGAAGACGACGAACTCACGGACGGCCCGGGGAGCCGGCGTGACCCATATGACGTCCTGCGGCCGGTAGCCCGACCACTTCTGCCCGGCGTAGCGGGTCGCGGTCCGCTGCGCGACCGGGGGCGTCAGCGGATTGCCGCAGGCACAGCGGACCCGGGGCACGCCCTGGCCGTCCACGAGGACGGCGGTACCGGCCTGCAGGACGGCCTGGTAACCGGTGGCTGCCCCGTCGCGGTAGCCGTGGTTGGTGACGCGGGTGTCCATCCGCAGCTGTACGGGGGTGAGCGAGCGCAGATACGCGGGAACGTCGGCGGGCCGGACACCGGCGACGGATGCGAACGCCCTGTTCTTGGCCGGTTCCGCCTGCAGGTCCTTGATCTGCCGCTCCACGTCGCAGCTGGAGACGTTGCGGGTGCCGCCGTAGAGGCCCGGCTCCCCGCCCTGAACGCTGCGCACGGCGTTCGCTGGCTGCGACGGCTCGCTCGGTACGGGCGAGGGCAGCGGGGCGGAGCCGGCCTTCGCGGTCGATGCGGTGAAGGGATCCGGGCCCGGTTGGCCCACGGGTTGCAGCAGGACCTCTCCCGGGGCGCCTCCGCGGGAGTTGGTCAGCACGACGGCCAGCACCACGGCGACCACCACGGCGGCGGCGAGCACCGATATCCGGGGTATCGACGACCACCAGGGGCCTTTGCGCTCCGGCGGGCCCGCGCCGCCGGTGGGCGGAGGGGGCGGCCCCGGGGGCGGTGGGGACGACCGGCCCGAGAGAGGGCCGGAAGGCGGCCCGGTGGGACGGCCGGAGGCCGGCGGTTCGACGCTCACGAGCTCTCCCGACGTCGGCTCCTGGCGGCATATGACCTGATTTATGCCGCTTTCCCCAACATCACCATTGTGTGCTCCGGTGCCGTGCCGTCCGCAAGCGGACGCAGACGGCACGGACGGCACGGACGGCACGCACGGCGCGGACGGCCCTCCCGGCGGGCGCCCGGCTGCCGCGCTGCTTAGCGTGGCAGCGTGAGCGCGCCACCCCCCTCCCCACCGACCGGCTCCCGCCATGGCTGGGTGCAGGCTCTCGCCACGGCACTGGCCGGGCTGCTCGCCATGGCCGTCGTCGCCGCGCTGGGGCTGTGGGCGGCCGGCGCCGCTGACCTTCCGGGCCAGGCCTTTCCCCGGGTGGTGGCGGCGACCGTGGTGACGGCGGTCGGCGGGAGTGTCGAGCTGTCCGGGAACGCGGGCGCCCTCGCCGAGACGCACGCGGGAATCACGGTCATGCCGCTGTCGGTCACCCTCGTCGGGGCGCTCGTCGTCGCCGCCGGCTTCCTGCGGCCACTGCGGCACCGGGCGGTGGCCGGTGCGCGGGAGCTGGCCGGGTGGGCCGCCCGGATCGCCGTGCTGTGGCTGCTCGGGCTGGTCGGCCTGGCCCTCGGGGCCCACCAGACCTTCGCCATCGATCTCGGAAACGGCGTCCTGGGCGACATCGGAGAACTCTTCGGCGCCGCACCGCAGGTCGGCTTCACCACGCAGGTGCCATTGACCGTGGTCTTCGGCGTGCTGTGGCTGGCGGGTGTGCTGGTACTGGCCCTGCTGGTGGCACCCGGGGCCCCGCTGCCCGCGCCGTTGCTGCGCTTCCAGGAGTCGGTGCGTCCGGCGGCGTACGCCATGGTCGTGCTCCTGCTCGCGTGCGTCGTCGTGGGGGTCCTCGTCGCCCTTGTCACGGCGGCGACGCGCGGACATCCGGCGGACTCCTTCGCCGTGATCCTGCTCGGTATGCCGAATGTGGCCTGGCCGGCCCTCACCATCGGTCTCGGCGCCACCTGGCACGGCCGGGTCGACGGCCCGTTCGGGCTGCCCATGCCGCATCTGCTCGACGAGGTGCTGCGCACGCCGGACGTCTCCACACTCAACCTGGGCACGCTCGCGGAGCACGACGGCAAGGTGTGGTGGCTCGTGGTCGTGGACGCGGTGCTGCTGCTCGGGGTCGCGTTCCTGATGGCGGCTCGCTCACCGGCCGGCGTGCGCAGTTGGCAGCACGCCGTACGCATGGCCGTCGCCCTGGCGCTGACGGTGCTGATGATCTGCCTGGTCGGCCGGATCTCCGCGCACTACGGGCTGTCCCTGCTCGGCATCGGCGACGTGGGGGGCGGCCTGTCCGGGGAACTGCTGCTGCGGCCCGAGGTGTGGGGTGCGCTGGGCCTCGCGGTGCTGTGGGGCCTGGTCACCGGTTTCCTCGGTGCGTTGTCGGCCCGGCGTGTGCACCGGCGCGGCGAGGTCGAGACCTCCTAGCGGGCGAGTCGGAGACCTCGCTGCGGGCGCCGCGTTCGAGAGCTCCCGGCCGATGCGTCGCCGGCCGTCACGGCGTGTGCACCACCGCCGGTCAGGGGTGCGGCCCGAGCACCGGCCCCGCCCAGTCGGGCGGATCGGGCGGGGGCCCCGCTGCCGTGACGACCCGCAGGTCGACCCGGGTCGGCGGATGCTCGGCCGCCGCGCCGCCCGCGACGGCGAGGCGCAGGTCGGCGACGAAGGCGCGGCAGGAGTCGTGGCGGTCGTCCGGGCTCTTGGCCAGCGCCCTGGCGAACACCTCGTCGACGGGTGCGGGGAGGTCGGGGCGCTCCGCGGTCAGCGGTGGTGGTTCGGCGTTCTGGTGGGCCCACAGCAGGGCCAGGTCCGTGTCGCGCCGGAAGGGCGGATGGCCCGCCAGGGTCTCGTACACGACGCAGGCGAAGCCGTACACGTCGCAGCGTGCGTCGACGGGGCGGCCGGTGATCTGCTCGGGGGCCACGTAGTCGAGCGTGCCGACCAGTTGGCCCACGGTGGTGAAGCCGGTCAGGGACAACGACTTCTTGGTCAGGCCGAAGTCGGTGAGGTACACGTGCTCCGGGTGGTCGCTGTCGGTGCCCCGGGACACCAGGATGTTGCCGGGTTTCACGTCCCGGTGGACCAGTCCGTGGTCGTGCGCGGCGTCGAGGGCGGAGGCGACCTGCACGGCGATCCTGATGGTCGTCGGCGCGGTCAGGGGCCCCCGCTGGTCGAGGAGCCGCCGCAGATCGCTGCCGTCGACGTAGCGCATGGCGATGTAGAGCACGCCGTCGGTCTCACCCGCTTCGTAGATCGGCACGATGTGCGGGTGGTCGATCGCGGCGGCCACCCGGGACTCGTGGGTGAACCGCTTGCGGAAGGTGTCGTTGCGGGCGAGCTCCGGGGCGAGCAGTTTCAGGGCCACGGTGCGCTCCAGGCGCAGGTCCCGGGCACGGAAGACGACGGCCATGCCGCCGCGGCCGATCTCCTGCTCGATCCGGTAGTCCGCGATCCGCCGTCCGACCGGCTCGGAGGGCCGCCCCTCGCCCACACCGGCGTCGTACGACATCACGGCTCACCGCTTCCCGTGATGGCACGGGTGGCATCGTGACCGCGATCGGCCACTCGGGCACCCTCAGGGCCGCCCGGCTCCACGGCTGCGGACCCGGCGGCCCCAACGGCACCGGGGCGGTTCGGCTCCACGGCTCCGGTGCTCCTCGGGTCGAGGGACCCGGTCGCCCCGGACGGACGCGCCTCGTCGGCATCGGGTGCCCCGTCGACCGTGTACGTGGTCAGCCGGGTTCCGTCCGTGTAGACCCACTGCCCCCGCTCGGGGTCGTACAGCCACATCGACTCCCCGTCGAGAACGACGCCGATCCGCAGGCCCCGAGTGCGGTTGCGGAAGGATTCGCCGTCGAGACCGCCGGCGGCCAGTTCCTCCACCGCGGACCGGTACCCGGCCAGGGCCTGCTCGGCGCGGGCGATCAGCGGGCGCGGGTCGGTGGTCGCGGCGACCGGGCCGTCGGCGGCGGGCGGGTCCTGCGGTACGGCGACCAGGCGGCGGCCGTCGACCCAGGCGGACCAGCCGTTGGCGCACACGACACGTGCCCACTCGCCGCGCCGGTCCGCGAGTTCGACGGGCAGGAAGGCGTCGAGCGAGGCGGTGGGCCGGCTGGGGTCCGGGGACTCCCAGGCCGGCATCCCGTGCGGCGGGACGACATGGCTGGGCCGGAAGCCGGGATTCGTCATCGTGGCGCCACCCCTACGTCCTCATCACCACGGGTTCGTGCCGGCGCAGCAGCCGGGCCACCAGAGAGCCGAACAGGGCCGACAGCACCAGCAGCATGGCGATGTCGGTCAGCCACACCCCGGCCGAGTGCCGGAACAGCGGGTCCGCGGTGAGGTTCCCGGGCAGGATCCGGGCCAGCCCCACGGTGCCCGCCATCGCACCGAGCGCCCATCGCGAGGGCACCAGCCACGACAGCTGCTCCAGGCCGGGCACGCCGTGCAGGGGCAGCAGGGCCCCGCCGAAGACGACCTGGACGATGGCCAGCAGCACCAGCAGGGGCATCGTCACCTCTTCCTTGCGCACCAGCGCGGACACCAGCAGGCCGAGCGTCATCGCCGTGAAGGCCAGCAGGGCGACGGTGACGGTGATCTCGGCCAGGGGCGGCAGGAAAACCCCTTGGCCGCCGGGCGCGCCGAGGTTCACGCCGAGCAGGGCGACCAGCGTCAGCACGACCGCCTGCAGCACGGTGATCGTGCCGAGCACGACGACCTTGGACATCAGATACGCCGTCCGGGGCAGGCCCACGGCCCGCTCCCGCTGGTAGATCACCCGCTCCTTGACCAGTTCGCGCACCGCGTTCGCAGCACCCGTCAGCACCGCGCCGACGCACAGGATGAGCAGCGCGGCCATCGCGGTGCCGGCGGTCAGTGCGGGGCCGACCAGCGCGCGGGCCATGGCGCCCATCACGAACGGCAGCGCGATCATGATGGCCAGGAAGGTCCGGTCCGCGCTCAGCACGGCCGTGTACCGGCGGACGAGCGTGCCGAGCTGGGCGCCCCAGCTGCGGGGCCGGGGCGGCGCGCTCCGGGCGGCCGGCCCGGCCCCGGCCAACCGGGGCTGCACGGACGCGTCGGCGACGTACCGCCGGTGGAGCGGCGAGGCGCGGTACTCCGCCGCCCAGTCCCGCTCCCCGTCCCGTTCGAAGGCTTCGAACGCCTCCGGCCACTGGGTGAAGCCGAAGAAGGCGAGGGCGTCCCCGGGCGGGCCGTAGTAGGCGATTCTGCCGCCCGGCGCGAGCACCAGGAGCCGGTCGCAGACGTCGAGGCTGAGGACGCTGTGGGTGACCACGACGACGGTGCGGCCGTCGTCGGCGAGGCCGCGCAGCATGTGCATCACGGAGCGGTCCATGCCGGGGTCGAGCCCTGAGGTCGGCTCGTCGAGGAAGAGCAGCGACGGTTTGGTCAGCAACTCCAGTGCCACGCTGACCCGCTTGCGCTGCCCGCCCGAGAGGGTGTGCACGGGCTGCTCGGCGCGCTCCTCCAGGCCGAGTTCGCGCATCACCTCCTCCACCCGGGCCAGGCGCTCGGCCCTGGCGGTGTCCTCGGGGAAGCGCAGCTCGGCGGCGTAGCACAGGGCGCTGCGGACGGTCAGCTGGGCATGCAGGATGTCGTCCTGCGGGACCAGGCCGATCCGCTGCCGCAGCTCCGCGTAGTCGTGGTAGAGGTCGCGCCCGTCGCACAGCACGGTGCCGTGGTCGGCCGGCCGCTGCCCGGTCAGCGCGTTCAGCAGGGTGGACTTCCCGGCCCCGCTGGGTCCGACCACGGCGAGCAGGCACTTCTCCCCCACCGGGAAGGACACGTGGTCCAGGAGCGTCCTGCGGCCCTGGTCGACGGCGACCGTGAGGTCCTGGACGTCGAGCGAGACCTCGCCGGTGTCGACGTACTCCTGCAGCTGGTCGCCGACGAGGCAGAACGCCGAATGGCCGATGCCCACGATGTCGCCGGGGCCGATCCGGGCCCGGGTGACCGGCTGTCCGTCGAGGAACGTGCCGTTGTGGCTGCCCAGGTCGACGATCTCGTACGTGCCGTCCGGGTGGGCCCGCAGCTCGGCGTGGTGGCGGGAGACGACGAGGTCGTCCACGACCAGGTCGTTGTCCTCGGCGCGGCCGACCCGGACGGCCCGGGTGGGCAGCGGACGGACCGTGGTGGGCTGTCTGAAGGTGCCGGTCAGGCCTGGGCGGGACACCGCGGAGGGGCGCTCCGGGGACGGTTCGGCGGGGCCGACGAGGACGGCCCGCGGACCGTCGGCGGGATTGCCGAAGCGGATCACGCTGCCCGGCCCGACGCCCCATTCGCGGATGCGGCGGCCGTCGGCGTAGGTGCCGTTGGTGCTGCCGTCGTCGCGGAGTGTCCAGTGGCCCTCCTCCGGGCGCAGGACCGCATGATGCCAGGAGACCCGGGCGTCGTCGAGGACGATGTCGCTCAGCGGGTCGCGTCCGAGGTGGTAGTCGCGGCTCGGGCTCATCACCGTGGAGCCCGTCTCCGTTTCGAGGACGAGCTCGGGTGCAGTCGGCGCGACCGGCCGCTCAGCCATGCCAGAATTCTAGCGATTCGTCCAGATGTGCGCCCCGTTGTCCTGCCCCGTCCGTACACCCCGCTGTCCGTACGCCCCGCTGTCCGTACGCCCCGCTGTCCGGGTTGTCAGCCCACCGGCAGGACCAGCGCCGGGATGGTCCGCTGCATGCGCAGGGCGTCCACGGACTCCGCGAGGAGCTCGTACTCCGTGGTGTCGTCGCTGGCCGCCACACGGACCAGCCGGCCCCCGGCCAATTCATCGGCGACCTGTTCCTGTTGGGCGGCGTCGGCGCACCAGGCACGCAGCAGACCGGGCACGTCGGGGACGGTCTCCGGCACCGGGACGAGCGCGTGCGACGGGACGTGCAGGCTGTCCGGACTGGGGTCGAGCCGCTCGGCGATCCAGGAGGCGCGGTCGCGCAGCCACCACAGGGCCAGGGCCAGGGTCGGCGCCCGGTAGGTGCCGAGCGGTACGCCGATGCGGCGGCCGTCGCACGTGCCGTACGCGGTGACGTGGCACAGGAATTCGTCGTGCACTGCTCCTCCCCCGTCGCGTCGTCCGGCTGCCGCTCTGACTCGCTCTCCGTGCGGCTCCTGTGCGGTGAAGTGCCCCTGACTTTCGAGTATGTTCACCGCTGAAACAGTGTCACCATGACTTTCCGGCCACTCTCCTGGCATATTCCGGGCGCGCCGTGGCCGAATTCGCGCGGGTCCGCTGCCGTACGGCTTTACCCGTGCGGTAATCGCCCCGTCCCGCGCGCCCCGGCATGGTTGTCGCATCGGGTCGCCGAGCGCCAGGGCCCCGGTTCCGACCAGCACCTACCAACTCGATGGAGGCTGATTCACCATGTCCGCGCACACCGACCGTTACGAGAGTGCCGTCGCCCGCTACTTCGAGGCCTGGAACGCGACCGAGCCGGAGGCCCTGGCGAAGGCGGTGGCCGCCGCCTGGGCCCCGGACGGCGGCTACACCGACCCACTCGCCGCGGTCAGCGGCCACGACGGGATCGCCGCCGTGATCAGCGCGGCCCACGAGCAGTTCCCGGGGTTCTCCTTCCGGCTCACCGGGCGCGTGGACGGGCACCACGAGGTGGCCCGATTCTCCTGGGAACTGGTGAGCGAGGCGGACGGCTCCGCACCGGTGGCCGGGTCCGATGTGATCACCCTGGACGGCGAGGGGCGGATACGCGCCGTGCTCGGGTTCCTCGACCGGGTACCCGCCGGCGCCTGACGCCCGGTCCCGCGATGAGTTTCTTCGCGCGCGGTGGTCTCTTTCAGGGACGGTTTCGCCGAGACCACCGCAAGCGGAGGAGCAATCATGAGTACGGCCGGGAAAGTGGACGTGGAATTCACCGCGGTACTGCGCACAAGCCCCGCCAAGGGCGGCTGGACCTATGTCGTCTGGCCGGAGTCGGCCGCGTTCTTCGGTACCCGCGGGCTGGTCAAGATCCGCGGAACGGTCGACGGGCACCCCTTTCAGAGCTCGTTCATGGCCCTCGGCGACGGCACCCACAAGTTGCCCGTCAAGGCCGACGTGCGCAGGGCGATCGGCAAGAGCGAGGGCGACACCGTGACCGTGCGGCTGCGCGAACGGCTCGGTTGACGGGTGCGGTGCGCCCGCGCGAACCACGGGCCGCGAGTCGCGGCCGTGTCCTCGCGGGGCCACCGCTGCTCCCCCGCCGTCTCCTCCTGCGGCCTCGTGCGACGTCCTACGACTGCACGACCGCGTCGATCCGGGCCAGTTCGTCGGCGCCGAAGTCCAGGTTGCGGGTCGCCGCCACGCTGTCCTCCAGTTGCTGCGGGCTGCTGGCGCCGACGAGGGCGGAGGTCACCCGGCCGCCGCGCAGGACCCAGGCCAGCGCCATCTGGGCCAGTGACTGGCCTCGGGACTTCGCGACGTCGTCGAGGGTGCGCAGTTTCCCGACCAGTTCCTCGGTGACCGCGTCGGAGGTGAGGAAGGGGCTGTCGCTCGCCGCCCGCGAGTCCTCGGGGATGCCGTCGAGGTAGCGGGCGGTGAGCAGACCCTGCTCCAGCGGGGAGTAGGCGATGGAGCCGGCCCCCAGTTCGTCGAGGGTGTCCAGGAGGCCCTGCTCCTCGGGCCGGCGGTCGAGCAGGGAGTAACGCGGCTGGTGGATCAGCAGCGGGGTACCCAGCTCGCCCAGGATGCGGGCGGCCTCGCGGGTCTGCTCCGGTGAGTAGTTGGAGACGCCGACGTAGAGGGCCTTGCCCTGCTGGACGGCCGAGTGCAGGGCGCCCATCGTCTCCTCCAGGGGAGTCTCCGGGTCGGGGCGGTGCGAGTAGAAGATGTCGACGTGGTCGAGCCCCATCCGCCGCAGGCTCTGGTCCAGCGAGGACAGCAGGTACTTGCGCGAGCCCCATTCGCCGTAGGGGCCGGGCCACATCAGGTAGCCCGCCTTGGTGGAGATGACCAGCTCGTCGCGGTAGGGCCCGAAGTCGGCCCGCAGTGCCTCCCCGAGGGCGGACTCGGCGGCACCGGGTGGCGGGCCGTAGTTGTTGGCCAGGTCGAAGTGGGTGACGCCGAGGTCGAACGCGCGGCGCAGGATGGCGCGCTGGGTCGCGACCGGGCGGTCGGGGCCGAAGTTGTGCCACAGTCCGAGCGACAGCGCGGGGAGCTGCAGACCGCTGCGTCCGGAGCGCCGGTAGGGCATGTCCGCGTAGCGGTCGGGGTGGGCGGTGTACAACGCGACTCCAGAGGGTTGGCACACGAGTGACCGGTTCGGGGAACCGGTACCCACTCTCGCGCGAGCCGCGAACAGCGGTCCAACAGAAGAATCCGATGGAATTCAGCGGATATGCTTCTCAATCATGGAACTGCGCCACCTCCAGCACTTCGTCGCGGTCGCCGAGGACCAGCACTTCACCCGGGCAGCGGAACGGCTGATGGTCTCCCAGTCGGGCCTGTCGGCGTCGATCAGGGCACTGGAGCGGGAACTGCGGGCACCGCTGTTCGTACGCACCACCCGCCGGGTCACGCTGACCGAGGCCGGACGCGCACTGCTCGGCGAGGCCGAGCGGATCCTGGCGCAGGTGCGGTCGGCGCACGAAGCGGTCGCCGCGGTGCAGGGCGTGGTGCGCGGCACGCTCGCCCTGGGGACCGAGCAGTGCATCGCGGGTGTGCACGTGGCACGGCTGCTCGCCGCGTTCCGCCGCCGCCATCCGGATGTGGAGATCCGGCTCAGGCAGGCGGGATCGGGCGCGCTGGCGGAGGAGGTCGCGGCCGGGCGGCTCGACCTGGCCTTCGCGTACCGGACGCAGGCGGACACCGACCAGCTGCGCTCGGTGGGGCTGACCAGTGAACCGATGACGGTGCTGTGCCACCCCGACCACCGGCTCGCGGCACCCGGAGCGGCGCTCACCCCGGAGGACCTGAGCGGCGAGGTCTTCGTCGACTTCCACCCGGACTGGGGCCCGCGCCGCACGACCGACGCCGCCTTCGCCGCTGCCGGCGTCCGGCGCACGGTCGCACTGGAGGTCAACGACGTGCACAGCCTCCTCGACCTGGTCGACGAGAACCTCGGGGTCGCGGTCGTGCCCCGCCACTTCCGGCACAAGCGCCCGTCGCTGACCGCGCTTCCCCTCAAGGGCACCGATGAGGTGGAGTACGAGACCATCGCCCTGCTGCCGCCGCTCCAGGCCACGAGTCCGGCGGCCCGCGCGCTGATCACCCTGCTGGAGGCGGAGAACCCCGACACCGCTTGAGACAGGGAGCCTGGCACCACCCGCGGACGGGCCACAGCCCTCCTGACCCGGCCGTCCGCGTCACCGCGGACTCGTGACCGTCCCCACGACAACTGCGGTCGGGAGCAAGGCAGATGGCGGAACACACGCGGCGGAGCGTGCTGCGCGGTGCCGCGGCGGCGGACCGGAACACCGCGCACCCGGCGGCGAGCCCCTCGCGCGGGTCCGTCTGCCCGGGCGGGTGCCGCTGGGCTTCCACGGAAGCTGGACTCCGGACGCGTGAGGGACTGCGATGGGCGATGGTGGACGTATGCATGCGAAGGACATCCTCATCGACGGCTTCGGCCGCATCCAGGAAGAAGTCCATGCCGCCGTCGAGGGCCTGCCGGCGAAGCAGCTCAGCACCCGCCCCGCCGCCGACGCCAACTCCATTGCCTGGCTGGTCTGGCACCTCACCCGAGTCCAGGACGACCACGTGGCCGACGCCTTCGACCTCGACCAGGTGTGGCTTGCACAGGGCTGGGGGAAGCGCTTCGGACTCGACCTGAGCCCTCGCGACACCGGCTACGGGCACAGCTCCACCGAGGTCGCCAAGGTGCGGGTCGACTCGGCTGACCTGCTCACCGGCTATTACGACGCCGTGCACGAACAGACCCTCCAGGTGCTGCGGTCACTGCCCGCCAAGGACCTGGAGCGCATCGTCGACGAGCGCTGGGACCCACCCGTCACGCTGGGCGTGCGCCTGGTCAGCGTCCTGTCCGACGCTCTGCAACACGTCGGACAGGCCGCCTATGTCAGGGGGCTGGTTCAGAGCGCGGCCTCGTAGCCGGGCAGGACGACGTCCCGGATGAGGGCTGCGCGCTCGTCGAAGGGGATGAACGCGCTCTTGAGGGCGTTCACCGTGACGGTGCGCAGGTCCTCGACCGTCCAGCCCGCCTGCTCGACCAGCAGGGACATCTCGCGGGTCATGGTCGTCCCGGACACCAGCCGGTTGTCGGTGTTGAGGGTGACCCGGAAGCCGAGGTCCTTCAGCGCGGTGATGGGATGCTCGGCGATGGAGGTGGCGGCACCCGTCTGGAGGTTGGAGGTCGGGCACATCTCCAGGGCGATACGGCGGTCGCGCACCCAGCCGGCCAGGCGGCCGAGCTTGCCGTCGACGATGTCGTCGGTGATGCGCACGCCGTGCCCGATGCGCCGGGCACCGCACACCTGCAGCGCCTGGTGGATGCTGGGGAGTCCGTGGGCCTCGCCGGCGTGGATGGTGAACGGCACGCTCTCGTTGCGCAGGTGCTCGAAGGCGGCCAGGTGGTCGGCGGGCGGGAAGCCGTCCTCGGCGCCGGCGATGTCGAAGCCGACGACGCCCGCGTCACGGTAGGCCACGGCGAGCCCGGCGATCTCACGGGACCGGTCGAACATCCGCATGCCGCACAACAGGGTGCCGACCCGCACGGGGGTGCCGGCGGCCGCCGCCTTGGCCATGCCCACCGCGAGGCCCTCCTGGACGGTCTCGACGACCTCGTTCAGGGTCAGCCCGCCGTTGACCATCAGCTCGGGGGCGTAGCGCACCTCGCCGTAGACGACACCGTCCGCGGCGAGGTCGAGGACGTACTCCTCGGCGGTGCGCAGCAGGCCGTGCCGGGTCTGCATCACGGCGAGGGTGTGCTCGAAGGTGGCTATGTAGCGGACCAGGTCGCCGGAGTTGGCGGCCTCGTAGTACCAGGCGGCGAGCTCGTCGGGGTCGGTGGTGGGCAGCGTGTGGCCGACCGCGTCCGCGAGTTCGACGACGGTGGTGGGGCGCAGACCGCCGTCGAGGTGGTCGTGCAGCACGGCCTTGGGAAGCCGGCGGAGGGTGTCGGTGTCGATGTGGGGCGCGGACGCGGTCATGGGAGTGCTTTCCTCGGCAGGCGGTGCGGTGATGGGGGGCGGGCGGGGTGTCAGTCGGTGGCGGGCTGGAGCAGGTCCCAGCGGTTGCCGTACAGGTCCTCGAAGACGGCGACCGTGCCGTACGGCTCATGGCGCGGCTCTTCGAGGAAGGTCACGCCCGCGGCGCGCATACGGGCGTGGTCGCGGGCGAAGTCGTCGGTGTGCAGGAAGAATCCGACACGCCCGCCGGTCTGATCGCCGACCCGGTCGCTCTGGGCCTCGCCCTTGGCCCGGGCGAGCAGCAGAGCCGTGCCGGGGGCATCCGGGTCGCCGGGTGCGACGACGACCCACCGGGAGCCGTCCGGACGCGGGGCGTCCTCGGTGAGGCGGAAGCCGAGGGCATCGGTGTAGAAGCGGATCGCCTCGTCGTAGTCGTCGACGACGAGGGTGACCAGGGCGATGCGTCTCATCGGGGCCTTTCGGGACGTGCGATTGACGGGTGAGGTTATACGTAAAACCTGATGCGCGCCAGTCAGCCCCGGCGGACGGGGCGGCCGCGGCTGTGCCACGTGGTTCGAGGCTGTGATGGTGCGTGACGCGGGACCGGACGACGTCGACGCCGGGCCATCACGCCCCGGACGGACCTGGCGCCCCGGCGTCCCTGGGGATCCCGGCGGGCGGCGGGGCGAGGGCCCTCTGCGGTGCGTCGGCCGGTGCGGAGCACCTGGGGGAGATCGTCGCGGTCGGCGACCACGACGGGCACCTCGTACTCACGTCGGCGGTGCGACGTGCGCGGCTCAGTGGGTCTCCTCGCCCTGGGCGATCTCCACCCGGTGATGGAAGTCGATCATGCCGGTGGCGGACGAGGCGCAGGACGTGACGGTGCATGCCACCAGCAACGCGGCGATCCAGGCAGCGGCGCGGCGCGGCACGGGCGGGGCCGCCAGAAGCGCCTTGACGCGCTGCGGGACCGGACCGGAGGTGGCCGCGGCGGCCAGCTCCGGGCGCCCGGATCGGGCCTCCTGCCCGGCGAGCGCGGCGCGGGCGATGGCGCGGGCGGTCAGCCGCCGGTCGCCGACCGCGGTGGCCGCGGCCTCGTCCGCGGCGCGCTCGGCCGCGAGCCGGATGGATCCGCGTACCGGGCGGAGCGCGGGATGACAGTGGGCGGCGAGCTCGGCCACGGCCAGGAAGTAGTGGTGGCCGCCGTGGTTGTGGGCGCGCTCGTGGGCGAAGAGCACCTCACGCTCGGCGGCGTCGAGGCTGCGCAGCATGGCGGTGGTGACGACGATGCGATGCGGGCGGCCGGGCAGGGCGTACGCGTCGGGGTGCGGGGAGTCGACCACGCACAGGTCGCCCGCGGCGGGCCTGCGGCCGGCCTCCGTGTGCGCGTTGCGGAAGGCCTGGAACTCCCGCAGGGCCGCTCGGGCCAGGGTGGCCAGGCACACGGCGAGTGCGCCGACGGACAGGGCCGCCGCGGGTACGACCACCAGGTCGGACGCGGTGGGCAAGGGGCGCACGAGTTCTTCGAGCCCCGCGACGAAGGGCAGCTTGAGCAGCCCGATGAGCATGAAGGCGCCGAGCGCGGCCAGGGCGCAGCCGGCGAGTACGGCCGTGGAGACGGTGATCACCCACAGTGCGGTCACGGGTGCCAGGCGCGGCAGGGCGCGCCTGGCCAGCGCCGGCATGGCGAACGGCAGCAGGAGGGGCACGAGGAGGAGCGCGGTCATTGCGCGTCGGATTCGAGCAGGTCGCGCAGGATGCGCTCGTCGTCGGGGCTGAGCTGCGCGACGAAGCGGGCGAGGACCCGCTCACGGTCGGTGTCCCGGTCGAGTTCGGAGTGCATGCGGCGGGCGGTGAGTCCGTGCGCGTCCTGCACGGGGTAGTAGGCGTAGCCGCGTCCCTGACGACGGCGGCCGACCACCCCTTTTTCGTGCAGCCGGGTCAGGATGGTCGTGACAGTGGTGCGGGCGAGTTCGGAGCCGAGGCCGAGCTGAACCTGGCCAGGGGTCTGCGGACCGTCGGCGGCCCACAGCACGCCCATGACGCCGGCTTCGAGTTCACCGGCCGGCCGGCGTTCGTCCTTCGGGTCGGTCATGGGAACGTTCCTCACCCCGTCATCGTCCACCGTTCGATAGACCGTCTACATCATTGTAGTCAGTCGGGTGCCGTCTCCAGGACGGCACCCGCATGCCCATTATGAAAGGGACGGTGCGTGACGACGGCCGGGTGTTCGTACACCCGTGCACCGGGTCATCTCCCCACGGGCGCCGCCCGTCAGCCGCATCACGCCGAGGCCGATCCGGTTGACGGGCAGGTCGCCGTGCTTCCAGGTGCCCGCGCCGTCCGCAGTGATCCTTCCGAGGACTCATCGGCGGGGTCTCACACAGGCCCGGCCGGGCACACCCAGTCGCTACGGATACGTGTACGAGTTCAGGGTGTCCACGGCGGACGCGGGGTCGCCGAGGTCGTAGCGGTCCACCGCGAGGAAGGTGGGCTTGGCGCGGGCGGCGGGCTGACAGAACCGCTGGGCCCGGTCGGCGAGCTTGGTGTTGTCGGTCCGGGCCGTCGGGGCGATGGTGGCGTCGCGGAAGTGGTTCATCACGAACAGTGGCCGGAAGCCGGGCTCGGTGTGCGTCAGCGGAATGGTGGTGTTGGCGTCGTACCAACGGCTGTAGCAGGACCAGTCGGATGAGCCGAGCCCCGAGCCCATCGACCAGTAGTTCTCCACCGTCCACTCGCGCTGGTACATCACGCCGAAGCTGTCGCGGGTCAGGCCGGCCGCCTCGTCGGCGGAGCGGCTGTGGTCGGTGAAGATCAGCAGCCGGTGGTTGGCGGAGATCAGATCGGCCAGTTTCGGCCACCCGTTCTGCCGTACACCGGTCCGGTCGGGCCGGTAGAGCACGTCCGACAGGCCGCTGACGCGGGCGAGTTCACCGCGCAGCACCCCGGGGTCGACGTAGTCCTCCAGGAAGACGGTGACGAACTGGTCCGGATGGGCCTTGAGGAAGTCGACCATCCGCTGGAGGTCCACCCACAGCGCGACCGGCTTGCTGACCAGGGTGCAGCTGTTGTGACAGAGGATCGCGCCGTCCGGCGTCTGGTGGATGTCCAGCATGAATCCCCGGACCCCGTCGGCGAGTTGCCGGTCGATGCCGCGGACCTGGTTGGGGACGAGGTTGACGAAGGGCGGCGCGAAGCCGCCGTCGACTCCGTTGGCGTAGGCGTTGTGTGCGGTGAGGAAGGTGACCTGGTCCAGGGTGCGCAGGCCGGCCGGCGGCATGGGGTGCGTGGGCGGCGTGACCGGGGTGAGGTACCAGGAGGCGAGGTCGCCCGCGGAGCCGATGGCCAGCTGGGCGGGGTAGTTCGCGCCGGACGGCTTGGCCGCGACCGTCAGGTACCGGTCGGATCCAGGGGCTTTGAGGGTGTACTGGCCGGCTGCTGCCGGAGCGATGTCCCACAGCGCGTCGGCACTCGCGCAGGCGGCGGTGCGCGCCTGGTCACCGGAGCGGCCGAGACAGCTGCCCGCCGCGTCGGCGCTCTCCAGGACGTACGAGGATCCGCTCGGTCTCAGCGTCCACTGCTGGTGGTCCTCGTTGCCCTTGGGGTTGTGCTGTTCGACGGCGCCGGAGCGGTCGGCCGCGTTGAGCCCGGTGGTGGCGCTCTGGACGTAGTACGTCCCGGCGGCCGGATCCGCGGCCGCGGCACTGGTGGGAGGGGGTGCCACGACCGCGGCGGCCAGGGCCGCGGTCGTGGCGAGCAGGGCGTGGGGGGTGCGCATGACGGTATGCCCTTCACTGGGTCGTCTGGTCAGGTGCATGACACCATGCCCCACGGTCGGACGTCAGCAGTAGAGGTTGCCGCCCGGTGAAACTCCGAGGATCTGAGTGAACCGCTGGTACGCGTCGACGCGGCTCTGGACCTGTGCGGGGTTCCTGCCGTCGCACTCCAGGGAGCCGTTGATGCTCCGGATGGTCTGGCCGAAGCCGGCCTGGTTCACCATGGCGTTGTGCGGAGTCATGGTGCCGGGGCCGGACTGGGTGTTCCAGTACCACAGGCCGGTCTTCCAGGCGACCGCCGCGTCGTTCTGCACCAGCCAGGGGTTGTTGAGCAGGTCGATGCCGAGCGCGTCACCGGCAGCCTTGTAGTTGAAGTTCCAGCTGAGCTGGATCGGGCCGCGCCCGTAGTACGCCGCCTGGCCCGCCGGACAGCCGTAGGGCTGGCTCCAGTCGCAGTAGTGCGGGTAGTTGGCGGTGTTCTGCTCGACCACGTACACCAGGCCGCCGGTCTCGTGGCTGACGTTGGCGAGAAAGGCCGCGGCCTCCTGCTTCTTCACGGTGTCGCTGCCGGTGTTCGCGAAGCCGGGGTACGCATCGAGGGCGGCGGTGAGCCCGCTGTACGTGTAGAACGAGTTCCGGTTGGGGAACATCTGGTTGAACTGCGCCTCGCTCACCACGAACTTGGAGGCGGGCGTGCCGGGGCCGCTGTCGCAGGCGTAGGGGTCCCAGTACCAGGTGCTGATGACGGGGTCGTAACCCGGGTTGTCATGTTCGGCGATGTACGCCTTGCCGTCGGTGTAGCGCACGATGTCGCCGGCCCGGTACGCCTTGCCGGCCACCCAGTTCGGATAGCTCGAACAGGAGGCGGCCGACGCGGCCGGGGCCGGCAGCAGCACAGGGGCCGCAGCGGCGATGACGAGCGCGGTCAGCGCGGCGGAGATGTGTCGCCTCGACACGGAATCAACTCCTTTGCGGTCCACGGCCGCACCCGGGCAGGGCGAACGGAGTCGTGCCCTCTGCGCACGCGCCGGTGGCACCGGACATGGCGTGGGGGCGGCCGTGGTGGGGGGTGTCGAGCCACACTCAACCGTATTGGTATGTACCAGTCAAGGGCGTAGATCAGTCAACCGCCCCTGCCGAAAGGCGACTTGGAGCGGTGCAACTCCGGTCGGGAGAAAGGCACTCCGGGGCAATCACCCAGGAGGTCGCCGCGCCGCCGTTCGAGGTAGGCGCGCTCCGCGCCGCTCTGCGCCAGCGCGATGGCCACGTCGTAGGCCTGTACGGCCTCGCCGTCGCGGCCCAGACGGCGCAGCAGGTCGGCGCGCACCGCGTGGAAGACGCGGTAGCCGGGAAGGTCCAGCGCGTCCACCAGGTCAAGGGCGGATCGCGGTCCCTCGACCTCGGCCACCGCGACCGCACGGTTGAGGGCGACGACCGGACTCGGCGCGAGCGCCGTCAACTGGTCGTACAGGCGCAGGATCTGCCCCCAGTCGGTGGCGTCGGCCGTCGGGGCGTCACTGTGCACTGCGTTGATCGCGGCCTGGATCTGATAGGGCCCCGGCCGGTTGCGGCGCAGGCAGCGGCGGACGAGCTCCTGGCCCTCGGCGATCAGGACGTGCTCCCACCGGGTACGGTCCTGATCGGGCAGCGGCACCAGCTCTCCCCCGGCCCCCTCGCGGGCGGGGCGCCGCGCCTCGACGAGCAGCATCAGCGCGAGCAGTCCGACGACCTCGGGCTCGTCCGGCATGAGCTCGGACAGCAGCCGCCCCAGGCGCAGGGCCTCGGTGCACAGGGCGGGCGAGCCCGTGTAGCCCTCGTTGAAGATCAGGTAGAGGACGGCCAGCACACCGTTCAGCCGGTCGGGCAGGTCGGCGTCGCGGGGCACCCGGTAGGGGATCCCCGCGTCGCGGATCTTCGCCTTGGCACGGACCAGGCGCTGGGCCAGCGTGGGCTCGGGCACCAGGAAGGCGCGGGCGATCTGGGCCGTGGTCAGGCCGCCGAGCAGGCGAAGGGTGAGGGCGACCCTGGCCTGCGGGGCGAGCGCCGGGTGGCAGCAGGTGAAGATCAGGCGGAGCCGGTCGTCGCGCACGGGTCCCTCCTCGGCCGGTGGCCCGGGCGCTTGGAGCCGGGCCGCCTCGGCGTGGCGGGCGTCCCGCGAGGACTCGCGGCGCAGCCGGTCGATCGCCCGGTTGCGGGCGGTGGTGATGATCCAGCCGGCCGGGCTCGGCGGCACCCCGCTCTCCGGCCACTTCTGCAGCGCCGTGGTGAAGGCGTCCTGCACCGCTTCCTCGGCGAGGTCGATGTCGCCGAGGAAGCGGACGAGGACGGAGACCGCCCGGCCGTACTCGTCGCGGAAGACGGCCTCGACGTCGTGGGCGTCGGGCATCAGTCCTCGGCCGTGTGCAGGAAGGGGCGCACCTCGATGGGGAGGGTGGTGGCCAGGCTCGCCTTCCGGCCCCAGTCGAGGGCCGCGTCGAGGTCGGCCGCCTTGATCAGGCACAGTCCGCCGAGGTACTCCTTGCCCTCGGCGTACGGCCCGTCGGTGATCAGCACGTCGCCGCCCTTGGGCCGCAACACGGTCGCGGTCTCCGGTCCGTGCAGTCCGCCGGCGAAGACCCAGGCGCCCGCCTCGCGCAGCTCCTGGTGGAAGGTCTCGACGTTGCCCATGATCTCCGCGAGCGCCTCGGCCGACGGCGGCTGGCCCTCGCTGGGCTGGATCACGCTGAGCAGGTAGTACTTCATGACGTCCTCCTTGGCGTCGTGCCGTTGTCTCACCTCCTACACGAACGGCACACCCCCGGATCGACACCTCGCCCGACGACGTCGGGAGAATCTTCTCCATGACCCTTGCCGCGCACCCTCTCGTCGCCCGCGCCCACCGGCTCGCGGACGAGCTGCTCGCCCCGAACGCCGAACGCGTGGACCAGGAGGGAGTGCCCACCGGCCACATCGAGGCCGTCAAGCGGTCCGGGCTGCTCGGGGTGGGCGCACCGGTGGAGTACGGCGGGGCGGCCGCTCCCTCCGCGGTGGCCCGGCAGACCGCGCAGATCCTGGCGGGGGCCTGCTGCTCGACGTGGTTCGTGGTGACACAGCACCACACCCCGGTGAAGCTCCTGGCGGCATGCGACCTGCCCGTGCGCGAGCGGCTGCTGCGTCCGCTGGCGTCCGGCGAGCTGCTGGCGGGGATCGCCTTCGCGCACGTCCGCTCCTTTCCCCGGGTCCCGGTCCGGGCCGTGCCCGAGCGCGGCGGCTGGCGCTTCGACGGCACCGTCCCCTGGTACACGGGCTGGGGGCTCAACGACGTGATGCTGCTGGCCGGTGTGACGGACGCGGCCGAGGTGGTCTTCGCGTTCGGTGAGGCGCGACAGCAGCCGGGGCTGCGCCCGTCGCCGCCGATGCGGCTGGCGGCGCTCGGCGCGGCCCGTACGGTGTCGCTGCGCCTGGACGGCCTGTGGCTGCCCGAGGAGGCGGTGGTGCTGCGCACCCCGCAGGACAAGTTCGCCCTGGTCGACCGGCCCCGGAACACCAATGCCTCGCCGGCCGTCTTCGGCGTGGCCTACGCGGCCCTGGCCCTGCTGGACGACGTTCCGGAGGCTGCGGATACGGCGGGTTCGCTGCGCGCCTCTCTCGACGAGGTGCGGGAGCGGGCCTACGCGCTCTGGGACCACCCGGTGCCGCACGAGCGCATCGAGGAGCGGCTCGCCCTGAAGACGCGGGCGTACGACCTGCTGCGTGCCGCCACGACCGCCGCGCTCGTGGCCGGGGGCGGCCGGTCCCTGGACCTGGGCAGCAAGGCCCAGCGGCTGGCCCGCGAGGCCATGTTCCTGCTCGTGCAGGGCCAGACCGCCGAGGTGCGCCGGGCCCACCTCGGCCATCTGGCCGCCGGCTGAGGGGCGGTCGGCGAACGGCACCTGCGACGAGGGCGTGTCCTTCCCGCCGAACGGTTCCCCTGACGGTGGATCACATCGACGTACACGAAGTGGCTCTGCCGACCGGCGCCCCGACGGAAGCCCCGGGCCGGCGCCTCCCCACTGGCGCCGTCCGTGCGCACCGGCGCGTGACACGGTGCGCGAGTGCCCCGGTCAGTCGTCCTCGCGAGTGGGGACCACCACCAGGAACGCGTCCTCCTTCAGGCTCATCACCACGGTCGCGGGCTGACCCTCGGCCCGGCGCTGCGCCGCGTACTCCTCGGCCGGCCAGGATCCGCGCGGAGCTCCTGCGGGAAACCGCTCCAACACCTTCGCCCCCATACCGGCGGACACCTCCAGATTCGACCATTGAACGGATCGAGTGACGTACAACGCGTACAGTTCGCATGCCCGGCGCGGCCAGGACCATGTGCCCGCGTCGAAAGTCCGCGGCACGGTGGCCGCGCGAGTGCGCGGCGGGTCCGCCACTCGGCCGCGGCACCGGCTCCCCTGCCCGGCGTACAGCGCATCCATTCGCCTCCTCTCCGCGGAAGTGGTCACAGAGAGCACGGACAGGGAGGCACCGTCCCGATGAACGACTACGGCCGAGAGCAACGACTGCACTGCCTGGTCACGGGCGCCTCGGGCTACATCGGCGGCCGGCTCGTGCCGGAGTTGCTGACTGCGGGGCACCGGGTGCGCTGCCTGGCCCGCTCCCCGGGCAAGCTTCGCGACCATCCCTGGGCGGCGGACGCGGAGGTGGTGCGCGGCGACGTGACGGAAGCGGCCTCGGTCGCCGGGGCGATGCAGGGCGTCGACGTCGCGTACTACCTGGTGCATGCCCTCGGCACCGGCGCGGACTTCGAGCAGACCGACCGCAGGGCGGCGCGCGTCTTCGGGGAGTGCGCCCGGGCGGCGGGCGTCCGGCGCATCGTCTACCTCGGCGGCCTCACGCCGGCCGGCGTGCCGGAACGCGAGCTCTCCCCGCACCTGCGGTCGCGGGCCGAGGTCGGCCGCATCCTGCTGGACTCGGGCGTACCCACCACCGTGCTGCGAGCGGCGGTCATCCTCGGCTCCGGTTCCGCCTCCTTCGAGATGCTGCGCTACCTCACCGAGCGCCTGCCCGTCATGGTCACGCCGAGCTGGGTGGGGACCCGGATCCAGCCCATCGCGGTACGGGACGTGCTGCGCGCACTGGTCGGCAGCGCCCGCATGCCGGACGACGTCAACCGCGCGTTCGACATCGGGGGGCCGGACGTCCTGACCTACCGCGACATGATGACCCGTTACGCGGCGGTCGCGGGCCTGCCGCGCCGGATCATCGTCCCCGTCCCGGTCCTCACCCCCCGCCTGTCCAGTCTCTGGGTCGGACTGGTCACCCCCGTGCCCGCGCCCATCGCACGGCCGCTCACCGAGTCGCTGCGCCACGAGGTGGTCCGCCGCGAGCGCGACATCGCCCGGTACGTACCCGACCCCCCGGGGCATCCGATCGGATTCGACGAGGCGGTGCGACTGGCCCTGCAGCGGGTCCGGGACGCCCAGGTCACCACCCGGTGGTCCTCGGCCTCGGTGCCCGGCGCGCCCAGTGACCCTCTGCCCACCGACCCCGACTGGGCCGGCGGCAGCCTGTACCGCGACCTCCGTGAACGGGCCGTCGACGCCCCGCCCGAGGCTCTGTGGCGGGTCATCGAGGGCATCGGCGGCGACAACGGCTGGTACTCCTTCCCGCCGGCCTGGGCGCTGCGGGGCCGGCTCGACCGGCTGGTCGGCGGGGTGGGCCTGCGCCGGGGACGTCGTGACGCAAAGCGGCTGCGGGTGGGCGACTGCCTCGACTTCTGGCGGGTGGAGGAGATCGAACCGGGCCGGCTGCTGCGGCTGCGGGCCGAGATGCGGCTGCCCGGCCTGGCCTGGCTGGAGATGTACGTCGCCACGGACGCCGCGGGCCGCACCCGTTACCGCCAGCGGGCCCTGTTTCATCCGCACGGGCTGCTGGGCCACGCCTACTGGTGGGGGGTCTCCCCCTTCCACGCCGCCGTCTTCGGCGGCATGGCCCGCAACATCGCACAGGCCGCGACCAGGCCCGCCCCTTTTCACCCGGGCAAATGACACCACGTCCGTGCACTGACGCCCGCATCCGCCGGGCGCCGCGGGCCGGAAGCAGATCACCGGCCCCGTGCGTCCCACCCCACTCACGAAAGACCGCACCATGAACGTCTCGGTCGTCCTGTTCACCTCCGACCTGCGGCTGCACGACCACCCGCCCCTGCGGGCCGCCCTCGACGGCTCCCGCCGGGTGGTTCCCCTGTTCGTACGCGACCGGGCGATCGACGCGGCCGGGTTCACCGCTCCCAACCGGCTCGCCTTCCTGGCCGACTGCCTGCGCGACCTCGACGCCGGACTGCGCGGACGCGACGGCCGCCTTGTCGTCCGCTCCGGCGACCTCGTCGACCAGGTGTGCGAGGTGGCCGCCGAGGCGGACGCCGACGAGGTCCACATGGCGGCCGACGTCAGTGGCTACGCCCACCGCCGTGAGCAGCGGCTGCGGCGTGCCCTGGAGGCAGAGGGGCGCAGGCTGCACGTGCACGAGACGGTGACCACGGCGGTGACGCCCGGGACGCTGACTCCGTCCTCCTCCGATCACTTCGCCGTGTTCACCCCCTACTTCCGGCAGTGGTCGCAGCAGCCGCTGCGCGCTGTCCTGGGCGCGCCGCGCGCCGTGCCGGTGCCGGACGGCATCGGCTCCGAGGAACTCCCCTCCCGGGCGGACCTGCCGGAGCTGTCGGAGGGGCTCGCGCCGGGTGGGGAGACGGAGGGCAGGAGGCGGGTCACGGCGTGGCTGCGCTCGGACGTGGCCGCGTACCAGGACCGACACGACGACCTGGCCGGCGACGCGACCTCCCGCCTCTCGCCCCATCTCCACTTCGGCACCCTCTCCCCCGTCGAACTCGTCCACCGGGCGCGGAAGGCGGGCGGGCCGGGCCCGGAGGCCTTCGTACGGCAACTGGCGTGGCGCGACTTCCACCGCCAGGTCCTGGGCGCCCGGCCGGACACGGCCCGGGCCGACTACCGTACGAAGCACGACCGTTGGCGGTCCGAGCGGGCGGCGCGGGAGGACGTCGAGGCCTGGAAGCAGGGCCGCACCGGATACCCGATCGTCGACGCCGCGATGCGCCAGTTGCGCCACGAGGGCTGGATGCACAACCGCGGCCGTCTGCTCACCGCGAGCTTTCTCACCAAGACGCTGTACGTCGACTGGCGCGTCGGCGCCCGGCACTTCCTGCGGTACCTGGTCGACGGCGACCTCGCCAACAACCAGCTCAACTGGCAGTGGATGGCCGGTACCGGCACGGACACGCGGCCCAACCGGGTACTCAATCCCGTCACCCAGGCCAAGCGCTACGACCCGGACGGCGCGTACGTACGGCGCTGGGTGCCCGAACTCGCGCGGCTCGAGGGCGTCTCGGTGCACGAGCCGTGGAAACTCCGCGGCCCGGACCGCGCCGCAATCGACTACCCGGACCCGGTCGTGGACCTGTCCGCCGGCCTGGCCCGCTTCAGGGCCGCCCGGGCCCGCGACCGAGGGACCCCGGCGTGAACCGTGCTCGCCATGCCCGCGACGGGGCCGTACCCGCCGACGTGACCGACCGCGTGATCCGGTGTCACCCGATTGACCCCACACCGCGATTTCGTCGCCGGTCCGCGGAAAATGCCGTGTTTCCATCACGTCAGGAGGCTCATATGACGGATGAGAATCGGCAGCAGAACAGTCGTCCCGGAGCAGACGGAACACGGCGGCGGGTGCTGACCGCGGCCGCCCTGGCTCCGGTGCTGGCAGGGGCGTCCGGCGTCGCCCGGGCCCAGTCCACCGAGGCGTCGACGGCGCGCGGCCCCCGCCGGGTGCCGGTCCCGCCGGTCCAGACCGCTCTGGCGGACTGGCGGGACGTGGGCGCGGTCCTGGGCCGCCCGGGCGACTTGAAGCGGAACGTGATGTACCACACGGGTCTCCCACGCAGGGACCTCCGAGTGGTCTCCCGCGGCGTCGTCGTGGAGCCCGCGCTCGCCCTCGGCTCCCACGTGTCCTTCGTCCGCTACGCCGACGGCGGCACGATGCTGATGGGCGACGTGGTGGTGACCGAGGACGAACTGCAGACGTTCAGTGACGTCCTGTACGAGCACGGGATCGCGCAGACCGCGATCCACAAACACCTGCTCTCGCAGAAACCCGACATCTGGTGGGTGCACGTCCATGCGCACGGCCACGACCCGCTGGTTCTAGCCCGGGGGCTGCGCGCGGCGTTCGACCGCACCGGGACCCCTCCCCCGGCACCCGCGGCCCAGCCGCGGCCCGGCGCCCTGGACACCGCCGGCATCGATGCCGCGATGGGCGTGAAGGGAGTCTTCGACGAGCGGATCTACAAGAGCACCTTCGTGCGCCGCGAGACCGTCACCGACGGCGCCCGGGTACTGCCCCCGGGCCTGGGGGCGACCACCGCGATCAACTTCCAGCCGCTGGGTGGCGGCCGGGCCGCCGTCAGCGGCGACTGCGCTCTGATCGCCGGGGAGGTCCAGGTCGCGCTGATGGCCCTGCGGCGTAGCGGAGCCCAGCTGGTCGAACTGCACAGCCACGGCCTGACGGACGAACCCCGGTTGTTCTTCGTGCACTTCTGGGCCGTCGGTGACGCGGTGCGACTGGCCCGGGGCCTGCGTACCGCGGTGAACGCCACCGACGTCGTGCCGATGGCGGGTGCGGCCGGCGGCTGACAGGCCGCCGGCGGACCGGCCCTCGGCGGACCGACCGTCGGCGGTCGGATGCGGGACGACTCGTGCGGGGGACAGCGAGGGGGCAGAGGCCGAAAGTGAGAAAGGCGCGATGACCTCAGACAGCGAAGCACCCACATGCCCGTTCGACTTCAGTGAGGGCCTGGAATTCGATCCCTCGCTCGCGGAGCTCATGGCCCGCGACTCCATCACCCGGATCCGGCTGCCGTACGGCAAGAGCGACGCCTGGCTGGTCACCGGGTTCGACGAGGTACGTCAGGTGACCACGGACCAGCGGTTCAGCCGGGCGGCGATCGTGGGCTCCGACTATCCCCGGATGACGCCGGAGCCCATCGTGTCACCGGAGTCGATCAACGTGATCGATCCGCCGGACAGCAGCCGCTTGAGACGTCTGGCGTCGCAGGCGTTCACCCTGCGGCACGTGGAGCCGATGCGGCAGAAGATCACGCTGCTCGCGGACGGTCTGCTCGACGAGATGGCGGCGCAGGGCTCGCCGGCGGACCTGGTCCGCCATCTGTCCGACCCGCTCCCCCAGCGCACCATCTTCGACGTTCTCGACGTCGCCCAGGACGACCGGCCCCGCGTGCAGCAGTACTGTCACCAACTGCTCTCGACCGACACGGCCAGCCGCCAGGCCGCCGCGACCGCCAAGGCCGAACTGCGGGCGTACTTCGGCGAACTGGTCGGACAGCGGCGGCGTTCTCCCGGTGACGACCTGATCAGTGCCCTCGCCGCCGCGAAGGACGGCGAGGACGCGCTGAACGACGAGGAACTCGCGGTCATGGCACTGACGCTGACCCTCAGCGGGCAGGACACGGCCACCGTCGAGATCAGCAACATCGTCTATCTGCTGCTGACCCGCCCCGAGCTGATGGCCTACGTCAGGAGCCGCGGGGAGGACCTGTCGGACCCCCTCAACGAACTGCTCCGGTTCATTCCGTTCCGCAAGGGAGTCGGCATTCCCCGGGTGGCGCTGGAGGATGTGGCGATGGGCGGGAAGCTGATCCAGGCGGGCGACTACGTCCATGTGTCCTACCTGACTGCCAACCGTGACCCCGAGCACTTCCCGGACCCGGACGTCATCGATCTCGCCCGGCCTCCTGTGTCACACATGACCTTCGGCTGGGGCGGACACCGGTGCATCGGCGCGCCACTGGCCATGGCCGAGCTGGAAGTGGCCATCGGGCGGCTGCTGCAGCGGTTCCCGGAGCTGAGGCTGGCGGTACCGCCGGAGGACGTCCCGTGGGACACGGAGACCATCCGCCGGTTCCCGATCGAGCTGCCGGTGGCCTGGTAGCCGCCGCCCGCTGCCCGCGCGTACCTCGCGCGGGCAGCGCGCCGGGGACGCACAGACCGTCAGCAGCCGCCGGACAGTGTGTCGAGGGCCTCGCGCAGACCACCGGGCCGCGGCATGCCGTGGGCGGAGCGGCCCGCCCAGCCCGATCCGCCCAGCACCACCAGGGGCTGTCTGCGCGCGCCCTTCACGCCCCACCGCGTCGCCGCGACGTCCCGGGCGAGCGGCACACTGGCGGTGGAGCGTGCCTGGGCCCACAGGACCACGGCCGAAGGCCCCAGGCGCTGCACCGCCGCCGCGAGTGCCTCGGCCGGCACGGCGGCGCCGAACATGCGGGTGGGCACGCGGAGTTGACTCAGTCCGGCGTTGAGCGCCTCCAGCGGCAGGGTGTGCTGTTCGCCGGGCACACAGGCCAGGACCACGGGGCCCGGGGCCGACGCGTCGCGGGGCGTCACGGACGGGCCGGTGCTGCGGCGCAGTGTCGTGGAGACGTGCCAGGACAACAGGTGCTCGACCTCCACGTAGCGATCGCCCGAGGAGGCCCATTTGCGTCCCACGGCGTGCAGGGCCGGCACCATCACCTCCTGCCAGGCGACGACGAGGCCGTGTTGTTCCACCGCCGAGGTCAACTGCGCCTCGACGGCGGGCGCGTCGAGGCGCACGGCGGCACGTGCCAGGCCTCGGGACTCCTGCCGTACGTCGCCCAGGGCAATCCTGCCGGCGGCTCGCGTGGCCAACGCCCGGGAGGCCTCGCGCCCGGCCGGTCCCGGCGCCGGTCCGGCCGCCGACGCGGCATCCGTGGCGTGGGCGGTGCCGGCCTTCGCGGCGCGGGCGGCCTCGGCGGGCGGCACCCCGGCCGACGTCAGCCGGCACATCGTCTCCAGCATCGCCACGTCCCGTGGCGACCACCGCCGGTGCCGGCCGTCGCCACGGACGGCGGGCCCGAGGCCGTACCTGCGGTCCCAGGAGCGCAGCGTGGTGGGCGACACCCCGAGCCTGCGGGCCAGCGTCCCGGTCGTCAGGCCGGTACCGGCGGGGCGCGAAACCGGAGCCGACCGGTCTTCCGGCCTCCTGTCCTGGTTGCCGTCCATGCGCCGACTATACGACGCAGAATCGATGCGAGTTGTGAGGCTTGTCCGGCGGATCCGACCATGGCGGTACCGGGCCTCGCCCCGGCGAACGTGGCCCGGTCCCGGAAGCCGTTCCGGACCGCCGTGGTGACGGCACCTGCCGCGCCGCCGGCGGCCGGGGCGGTGCCCTCCGACGTGAGGAGCCGTCGTCATGAACCCGTATCCGGCCGCCACCACGACCAGCGGCGCTGCGCCGATGCCGGACCAGGCCGCCGGTACGCCCCGGTGGGCACCGGTCGGGCAGCCGCCCGCCGACGAGGAGCTCGCGCGGGGGCTGGTGGCCGGCGACGACGCCTGCCTCGCCGCCGCTTACCACCGGTGGGGTGCCCTGGTCCACGCGCTTGCCTGGCGCTCACTGGGGGATGCGAAGGAAGCGGAGGACGTCACCCAGCAGGTGTTTCTCGGCGTGTGGCGCGGCCGGCGCGGCTACCGGCCGGACCGGGGGCCGCTCGCCGGGTGGATCGTCGGCATCACCCGGCGAAAGGTCGCCGACGCGCTGTCCGCGCGGACCCGGCGGGGGGAGCTTGCCGAGGCCGCCGGAGCGGCCCTGGCGCTCGCGGACCCCACCGCCGCGCGTCCCGAGGCCGCCGTGGACCGCGTCCTGGTCCGGCATGAACTGAACCGGCTCCCCGCGCCCCAGCAACGGGTGCTTCGCCTGGCCTTCTACGAGGACCTGACCCAGACCCAGATCGCGCAACGCACCGGCTGGCCGCTGGGGACGGTGAAGAGCCACGCGCGGCGGGGCCTGCACCAACTGCGCCGCCGCCTTCAAGGGGAGGTCCGCACGCCGGAGCCGGTGCCGAACACGTGAACGCCGTTCGTACCACGGTTCGATGCGGAAACGATGCAGTCGGCCTCTCCCAGTCCAGTGCCCCGTCTCGTCAGCGGCCCGGCACCAGCCAGGGCTCCTGCGGAAGCGGACTGCCGGTCTCGATGAAGGACTTGAGGTTGGACAGGACCGCCGGCCAGCCGCCCGACACGGCGGCGAGTTCCCCCTCGTCGTTGAGGTCCTCGTGGGTCACGGTGAGGCGGACGATGTCGCCGTGCGGCTGGATGTGGAAAGCGACCCTGGAGTGCCTGCCCTCGTCGTCCTCGTGCTCCGGCGCGGCCCAGGTGGTCACGAGGCGGGTCGGCCGCTGAGCAGTCACGACGGTGCCGGCCACGTCGGCGATGCCGGAGCCGTCGGTGCGGACGTGTGTCCAGCGGGAGCCGGGCTTCCAGTCGGAGACATTGCTGTGGCCCCAGTAGGCGGCGGTCAGATCGGCGTCCGTCAGCGCGTCCCAGACGGCTTCGGGCGTGCTCTCGATGTAGATGACGTACACGTAGCCGGGCTTGTCGGCCATGGCTTCCTCGGCTCGTCGCCCGAGGGCGCCGAGCGCGCTGAGGCGCGGGCGCTCGAACTTGTCGATCCAGCGCTCCTGGATCTCGTGGAGCGGGACCGGATTGAGGTAGTGCAGCTTCTCCCGTCCCTGCCGCACCGTGCTGACCAGGTTGGCGCCCTCCAGGACGGCCAGGTGCTGGGTCACCGACTGGCGTGTCATGGCGATCCGCGCGCACAGCTCTCCGAGCGTCTGCCCGTTGTGCTCGTGCAGCCGGTCGAGCAGCCGCCTGCGGGTCTCGTCGGCGAGCGCCTTGAAGACCATGTCCATCCCGGAGTCGCCCTCAGATTGCACACCCACAGTTATGCAGGCATCTGCTTGCATGTCAAGCCCGGCTCATCCGCCCGGTCACGGCCCGGCGCATCGGCCGGACCACGGCGGGCACGCGCGGGCGACCCCGGGCACACGCGCACCGCGAACCCGCCCTCGGCGACCGCAGGCACGCACGCGACGACGGCCGACAGCACGAAGGCCCCTGCGGGCGGATGTGACCTCCGCCCGCAGGGGCCTCGCGACGTCCGGCGCCGGTCAGGCCCCGGCCGGTTCCGCGTCCACCACCGGCGCGGCGAGGTACTCCTCCGCGATCTCCTTCGGGCCGAACGGCCACACCTTCTCGAAGCGGGCCCAGACCAGATACGCGACGCAGCCGAGGGCCAGCCAGGCCAGCGACCACTCGACGGGGTGGCGGCCCGGGGAGTTCTTGTCGGCGTAACCGTAGATCACGCACCAGCCGACGAAGGCGACGACGCTCGGCAGCGGGTAGAGCCACATGCGGTACGGGCGGCGCAGCGCCGGCTGCCGTTTGCGCAACACGGTGACGGCGACGATCTGGGCCAGCGCCTGCACGATGACCATCACCGTCGTCAGCAGCTGGATCAGGGTCGCCAGGTCGGTGTGCCGGCCGATCAGAAAACCGACCGCCGTGATCGCGCCCATGGTCGCCAGGCCCAGCATCGGGAACCGGTGCCGTGGGTGGAGCTTGGCGTAGGGGCGGAAGAACACGCGTTCGCGCGCCGCGTCGTAGGGCACGCGCGAACCACCCAGCAGTCCGGTGAAGACCGAGGCGAAGGCCGTGACGAGGATGAGCACGGTGACCGTGTCGGCGGCGCCCTTGCCCCAGGTCTCCTCCAGCACCGCCGAGGCGACCGACGTGGAGGCGATGTCGTCCGGGCTGGTCATGCGATGCCAGTCGATCACGCCCAGCGTGCCGATCTGGAGCAGCAGGTAGATCGCCATGATGCCCAGGATCGAGAGGATGATCGAGCGGGGCAGGGTGCGGCCGGGGTCCTTGATCTCGGCGCCCATGTAGGCGGTGGTGTTGTAGCCGAGGTAGTCGTAGATGCCGATGGTCAGCCCCCCGGCGAAGCCGAGCCAGAAGTGACTGCTGCCGAGTTCGAAGGCGTGCGCCGGGTAGGTGAAGGCGAGGTGCGCGCTGAAGTCCGTGGCCGCGGCGGCGATGACCAGGACCACCGAGGCGATCATGACGACCCACATCACAGCGGTGATCCGGGCGATGTGCTCGATGCCCCGCCACAGCAGGAGCACCACCAGGGCGATGATGCCGAGCCCGATCAGGTCGCCCGCCGTCTGCCCCAGACGGGGAGCAAGATAGCCGAGATACTGCACGAAGCCGACCACGCCGGTCGACATGATCAGCGGAATGAACAGCATCGCCGTCCACACGAACAGGAACGGCATCAGACGGCCCGTGCGGTACTGGAAGGCCTGCCGCAGATAGACGTAACTGCCGCCGGACCCGGGCATCGAGGCGCCCAGCTCCGCCCACACCAGCCCGTCGGCCAGCGCCAGCAGCGCGCCCGCGACGAAGCCGATGACCGCCTGCGGCCCGCCGAAGGCGGCGACCATCAGCGGGATGGTGACGAACGGGCCGATGCCGCACATCTGGCTCATGTTGATGGCGGTGGCCTGGAACAGGCCGACGCGACGGACGAAGCCACCGTTGGGTGGCGGGCTACCGGACATGCGGACTCCTGAAGCAAGGCGCGGGGAGGGGTACGGCGGGCCGGCCGCCGTCGGTGGCGGTCGGCGGTCAAGGGCGGCGGGTACCCGGCCGACGCTGGGCTCCCCTGGCTCGCCCGGCGAGGCTGACTGGCCGATAAAGTTAAGGAGCCTTACTTGATGCGTCAAGAGGCCTCCCCGAATGCGTGAGAATGGTGCGATGCCCGCCAGCGACGCCACAGACCAGCCGGAACTGCCCTGGAACCGCCGTCGGCTGCGCAGTACGAACGAGCGGCTGCTGCTGGACCGGCTGCGTGCCGCAGGTGCCGCCTCGCGCGCCCAGCTGGCCCGGGAGACCGGCCTGTCCAAGCCGACGGTCTCCAGCGCACTCGCCTCCCTCGAAGCGGCGGGACTCGTCCACGAGGTGGGCACCCACGCGCCCGAACGGGGCCGCACCGCCGTCCTGTACGCCCCCGACCCCGGGGCCGGCTACGCCCTCGGCATCGACGTCGGCCGCAGCTGGCTGCGCGTGGCGGTCGCCGATCTGGACGGCACCGTCGTCGCCCGCTCCGACGTGCGCAACACGGCCCGCAGCTCGGGCGCGATGGCCGAACTGGTGGTCACGACCGCCCAGCGGGTGGTCGCGGGATCCGGCGTGGACCCGGACGAGGTGGTGCACGCGGTGGTGGGCACACCCGGCGTCTACGACGAGAGGCAGCGCCGGGTGCGCTACGCGATGCACCTGCCGGGCTGGGGGCGCGCCGGGCTGTTCGACCGGATGCGCACGGAGCTGGGCGTTCCGTTGGAGGTGCACAACGACGCCAATCTCGCGGCGCTCGGCGAGTACACGTACGGAGTCGGCGCCGGCAGCCGGCTGTTCGCGTACATCCTGATCGGCACCGGGCTCGGCATGGGGGTCGTCAGCGAGGGACGGTTGTTCACGGGGGCCCACGGGCTGGCCGGCGAGATCGGGTTCCTGCCGTGGCCGGGACAGCGGAAACCGGAGCGGCTGGAGGACGCCGTGTCGGGCGTGGCCGTGGTCGAGGCGGCCCGCAGGTTCGGCATGAACGGGCAGCTGACGGCGAAGGCCGTGTTCGACGCGGCCCGCCAGGGGAACACCGCCGCGGTCCAGGCGGTCCGGCTGGAGGGCGAGCGGATAGCCCACACGGTGGCGGCGGCCGCGGCCGTGCTGGATCCGGATCTCGTGGTGCTCGGCGGCGGCCTCGGGCACAGCGTCGACCTGCTGCTGCGTCCGGTCCGGGAGAACCTGCGCGCGCTCACGCCGCTGCGGCCGAAGGTCGTGCCCAGCCGGCTGGGCGAGGACGCGGTGCTGCTGGGCGCGGTCGCCACGGCCCTGGGCACCGCGCGGGACGTGGTGTTCGAGCGCCGGTCCGCCGCGTCCTGACCAACTCGCCCGGCGGCAACGGTGATTGACAGGGCCCAACCGGCGCCCTAGCGTGGCCCAGGTTAGTAAAGTTTCCTAACTTTACGAAGAGGCTGGAGACCACCGTGTTCCACCGCCCCGCCACCGGACCCGGCCCCGCCGCCGGACGCCGTCTTGCCACGGCCGCCGTCGCCCTCGGCCTGCTCGGTCCGCTCTCGACCGGCGCCTGGACCATGACCCGGGCTTCCGGTCCACCCGGCCGCGCCACCGCCCCGCACCCGCACCCGCACGTCACCAGGGTTTCCTCGGTACCCGGCAGCACGACCGCGCTCTCCGGCTACACGATCCGGTCGAGCGCCGAGGTCTCCGACCCGGCGGCCACCGTCTCCTCCCCCGGCTACCCGGCCACCGGCTGGTTCCCGGCCGGCCCGCGGTCCACCGTCCTCGCCGCGCTGCTGGCGAACGGGGTGTACGCCGACCCGTTCTACTCGACCAACCAGCAGAACATCCCGAGGGCCGACTTCCAGGTCCCCTGGTGGTACCGCGCCGACTTCACCGTCGCCGACACCGATGAGCGCACCTACCTGGACTTCAGCGGCGTGATGTCGGCGGCCGACGTCTACGTCAACGGCAAGCGGGTCGCCACGGCGAACGACGTCACGGGCGCCTATACGCGGCACGAGCTGGACGTCACCTCGCTCGTGCGGTCCGGCACGAACACCGTCGCCTTCCGCATCCAGCCCAACGAACCGAACAAGAACCTCACCATGGGCTGGATCGACTGGCTCCAGCCGCCGCCGGACCGGAACATGGGCATCGTCCGTGACGTACTGGTGCGCCGCGGCGGCCCGGTCGCCCTGCGCGACGCACACGTGGTGACCCGGCTGGACGTCCCGTCCCTGGCCTCGGCGGACCTGACGGTCAAGGCACAGGCCCGCAACGACTCCGGCGAGCCGGTGACGGCCACGGTCTCGGGAAGCGTGGGGACGACGACCTTCGAGAAGACCGTCACGCTCGCCGCGCACGAGACGAGGAGCGTCACCTTCTTCCCGGCCGACGTCCCCGGCCTGCACCTGACCGATCCACAGGTGTGGTGGCCGGCCGGCATGGGCGGACAGCCCCTGTACACCCTGGACCTCACCGCGTCCGTCGGCGGCGCCCCGTCGGACAGCGCCCGCGAGACCTTCGGGATCCGCGACGTCAGGGCGCCTCTGAACGCGGACGGAGCCCGGCAGTACAGCGTCAACGGCCGCAGGATGCTGATCAAGGGCGGCGGCTGGTCGCCGGACGAGTTCCTGCGCTGGGACCAGACGTACGTCGAGGACCGGCTGAAGTACGCCCGCGACCTCGGCCTGAACACCATCCGCCTGGAGGGGCACCTCGAACCGGACGAGTTCTTCGAACGCGCCGACCGCTACGGCATCCTGACGCTGCCGGGCTGGGAGTGCTGCGACAAGTGGGAGGGCAACGTCAACGGAAGCGAGACCGGCGACAAGTGGACCTCCGCCGACTACCCGGTGGCCAAGGCCTCGATGGCCGCCGAGGCCGCCCGGCTGCGGGACCACCCGAGCGTGATCTCCTTCCTGATCGGCAGTGACTTCGCCCCCGACGCCACCATCGAGAAGAACTACCTCGACGCCCTGAAGGCCGCCGACTGGCCGACACCCGTGGTCTCCGCCGCCTCGGACAAGTCCTCGCCACAGCTGGGCAGTTCGGGAATGAAGATGACCGGCCCCTACGACTGGATCCCGCCGAACTACTGGTACGCCAAGCGCGAGGGCGGCGCCACCGGCTTCAACTCCGAGACCGGCGCGGGCCCCGACATCCCCACGCTGGACACGCTGCGCCGCATGATGAGCCCGGCCGAGCTCGACACACTGTGGAAGAACCCGGGCGCCAAGCAGTACCACCGCTCGCCGTCCCCGACCTTCGGCACACTCAAGATCTACGACAACGCCCTCACCGGCCGCTACGGCGCCCCGACCGGCGTCACCGACTACGTGCGCAAGGCGCAGCTCGCCCAGTACGAGAACGTCCGCGCCCAGTACGAGGCCTACCAGCGCAACGCCACCGACTCCGCCAAGCCCGCCACCGGGGTCGTCTACTGGATGTTCAACAGCGGCTGGACCTCGCTGCACTGGCAGCTGACGGACCGCTACCTCGACCAGGGCGGTGCCTACTTCGGGGCGAAGAAGGCGAACGAACCGCTGCATGTGCAGTACTCGTACGACGACCGTTCGGTGGTCGTGGTCGCCAACCGCCACGCGTCCGCCTCCGGACTCACCGTCCGGGCCACGCTGTTCAACCCCGACGGCACCCAGAAGTACGACCGGACCGTCACCGGCGTGCGCGTCGGCGGTGACGGCGCGCACAGCACCGCCCTCACGCTGCCCTCGTCGGTGGGCGGCCTGTCGACGACGTACCTGCTGCGGCTGACGCTGACCGACTCCTCCGGCAAGGAGGTCAGCCGCAACGTCTACTGGCTGTCCACCCGGCCCGACACGCTCGACTGGGCCGGCACCGACTGGTACTACACGCCGACGACGAGCTATGCCGACCTCAAGGGGCTGAGTTCGATGGCGCAGGTGCCGGTGTCGGCGACGGCATCGACGTACTCGTCGGAGGGCACGTCGACCACGACGGTGACCGTACGCAACACCGGAACCGGGAAGGTGCCGTCCCTGCTGACGGACGTCCACCTGGTCGACGCCCAGGGCAGGCCTGTGCTGCCGGTGCAGTGGTCGGACAACCAGGTGAGCCTCTGGCCGGGCGAGTCGGTGACCCTGACCGCCACCTACCGGACGGCGGATCTGCACGGGTCCGCGCCCCGGCTGCGGATCTCCGGATGGAACACGCCGGAGCGGACGATTCCGGCGGGCTGACCGGTGGGGGTGGTGGGTACGGCAGGACCCACCACCCCGCGGACCTCACGCCACGTCGAGCGCCGTGTCGTCGATGACGAACGACGTCTGGAGGGTGGAGCCCTCGGTACCGGTGAACTTGACCGTCACCGTCTGGCCCGCGTAGCCGGCCAGGTTGAAGCTGCGCCGGGTGTAGCCGGTCCCGGCGTTCAGGTTGGAGTAGGTCGCCAGGGTCGACAGCACCGTTCCGCTGCTGTTGACCACCTGCGCCTTCAGGGTGTCGTACGGCGTCGTGGTGGTCGTCTCGGCCGTGTCCACGTGGAGGTAGAAGCTCAGTGTGGCCGTCGTGCACCCGGACGGGATGGTCACGGACTGCGCGAGGGTGTCGGTGTGGGCGGAACCGTAGCCGTCCAGCCAGGCCTTGTAGGTCCCGGTGCGGGCGGCCTCGCCGGAGTCGTTGGTGATGACACCGCTGGACGCGCTCCACGTGGTGTTGCCCGACTCGAAGCCGCTGTTGCCGAGGAGCTGGGCCGCGGTGCAGCCGCCGGAGCCTCCGCCACCGCCGCTGCTGCCCGAACCGGCCAGCCAGGCGGTGGCGTTGAGGGCGAGGGCGGCGTTGGTGGCGCCGGGGTCGTTCCAGCCGTCGTAGAGCGTGTTGCCGGACTGGCCGGTGCCGTCGTCGATGGGCGAGCTGTCGCCCCAGAAGGCGACGCGGCCGCTGCCGAAGGTGCTGGTGACGAAGAAGGCGCCGGTGTTGCCGGAGTAACCGCTGCGGTACACCAGGCCCTTGACGGCGGAGTTGTCGGACGGCTTGAGCGTGGCCGTGGTGCCGTTGGCGAACAGGCTCTTGGTGACCGTGCCGAAGGAGCCGTGCAGCACCGGGTCGGCGCTGTCACTGATCGCGGCCGGGTAGCCGGAGGCGATGTTCAGTGAGTCGATGGAGAAGCCGAACGGGTCGGTGGAGTCGACGCTGTTGTTGCTCATCAGGTCGTTCAGGATCTGCACCGAGTCCGCACCGTCGTTGTTGCGGTCCGAACCCGTGTGGTCGGAGATCATGAACAGGCCGCCGCCGTTCTTGACGAAGTTCATGATGGCGGTCTTCTCGGCCGACGTGAACAGCGTGTTCGGCTCCGGCAGGACCAGTGTGTCGAAATTCGACAGGTCGGTCGACGACGAGCCGCCGTAGCTGAGGCTGGAGCCCGAGGGCAGCGTCTTCAGGCTGTAGCCGCCGGTCTTCTGCAGGGCGACGCCCCAGGAGGACAGGGCACCGGTCCAGTCCGTCTCGGCGGACGGGGAGGGGTTCTGGCCGAGCGGGTCGGGCTGGCTGGTGGAGATGATCCAGTCGGCGTTGCCGGCCGTCTCGGCGTGGGCGTTGTCGAACAGGACGCGGTGGGTGGTGGCGGCCGCGTGGGCCGGTGCGGCGCTGGTGGAGACCTGAAGGGCGGCTGACGTGACGAGCAGCCCGAGGCCGGCCAGGTCAGTGGTGAGTCTGCGGCGGGATCTTCTGGGTCCGGGCATCCGGCGAACCTCCGAGTGGGGTGAAGGGGCGGTGCGGGCGCCAAGTCTGCACGCGTAGAGCTGGGTTGAGGGTTCTACACGCGTCGAGTGGTTGAAAGGTACATGGCGTGACTGGACGGTGAACAGAAAGTCCCGGCAATGACGCGGCGGCGTGCGTACGGATCCAGCGGGCACACGAAGAGCGCGGGGACACGGCGAAGAGGGGCGGAAATGGAGATCACGGGCATCATCAGCGCCATAGTCATCGGCATCATCATCGGAGTTCTGGGACGGCTCGTCGTTCCCGGTCGCCAGCACATCGGCATCCTGTGGACGATCCTCATCGGCATCGTGGCCGCGCTGGTCGGCGCCGCGATCGCCTCCGCACTCGGCGTCGCCGACACCAAGGGTGTCGACTGGATCGAGTGGCTCATCCAGATCGCCCTCGCCGCAGTGGGTGTGGCGGCGCTGGACCGGACGAAGGCGGCCCATCGCTGAGGGGGCGGCGGCCCTCACCGCGGGGCCACATACCACGACCGACGCCACGAAAGCGCCCTGCGGCACCAGAGACGGGCGGGCCGACCGGGACTGGCCCGGCCGGCCCGCCCGTTTCGCGCCGCTCAGCCATCGGCGGCGTGGATGGGCGACGGCGCCCGCGTACTTTCGAGATCAGGGGGCCTAACGCTGCCGAGGTCGGCCCCTTATCGGTCCGATGGCGTATCGACAGGTGTACGAGCGGGCTGGATGCCGCCACGGTGGGCAAGCCGACGAGCAGACCGGCACCGACCCGCCGGTGGCCGTCACCGTGGCCGGACCGCAGTTCGAGCCGAGCGCGACGCGCCCGGCTCGAACCCTTGTGGACCTGACGGAGGTCAGCCCGCGGTGATCGCGTTCCAGGTCAGTTCACGCTGGTGGCCATGGCGCCAGCCGCGGGTGTGGACCGGGTCGGTGCGGGGGGAGTCCCCGTTCGGGGACTTGGCGTCCACGTTCTGCCCGCTGTCCCAGAAGGACTGCAGCGCGGAGGCTCCCCAGTCCTCCTGGCCTCCCCACGACCACAGCTCACCGTTCGCACCCAGAGGCGAGGTCCCCGGGGCCTCCATCACCACAGCGCCTTCGTTGCCACCGGTGTAGGCCATCACCTGCCCCTTGGCCACGTTGAATAACGTGAACTGCGAGGCGGGTCCGAGCATCATCCACGAGCAGTACGCGTTGCCGGTGTTGATCGGCTCGAGCCACACCGACTGGTCCCTCGGGCTGGCGCACAGCACGTAGCCGTGGAACGTGCCGCTCTCGATCATCACGGACCCGGGGATGGCGTGCGGGGCGGCCGAGGCCGAGGTCGCAGGCATCGCCGCGGTGAGGAGAACGGCGGCGATGCCCGCCGTGGCGAGGCCGCCCCGGAGGCGGCGCCGACCGCGAGAAGCCCACTTGGATCGTGTCATGCGAAGACACTCCTTTCGACTTCCATGGGATCTGAGTGACGGGTGTGTGTGACGGGTACATGCCAATGCGTGGCCAATATGCCGATCACCGACCGGTGCGCAGGGAGCGTAGCCTTGTGTGAAGGTTGCGTGTAGAGGACGTGGCGACTCGAGAGCAGGCCTGTGCCACAATCCGGCCACGCCGCCTGTCATACCGTCAGGGCTGTGCGACCTGGCCTCGACAGGCTCACCCGGCGGCTCGGTCAGTGCAGGTCAGCGCGTTAAAAGCGTGCGTCGGGCCCTGTCCCCCGGACAGGGCCCGGCGCCTCACCCGCTTGCAGGACACGCGCCCACGGCGGGCCGTCCCGCAACACCGCGGCCGAACGCGCTTTTGTCAGGGGTACGTTGTGTACACCTTGCAAGTCGCACAGCCCTTGTGCTGAGCGGCCTGGAGGCCCGAACCCACGCTGACTCGTGCCCGCGTGGCGTTGCGCTCCCAGCTGCTCCACGCGCCGCGCCATTTGACGCGCACCCAGGCGTCTTTCTTGCAGGAACCGTCGGAGCTCTCGGTGGTCTCACCGAAGGCGCCGACGTGACGGTCTCACCAGTGCGGCTGCGAGGCCACGGAGCCTCCGTCTTGCCCCGCAGGGCTTCGACCGCAGCCTCTGACGCTGCCGGTCTCCCCGCCTGCCAACGGTCGGTCGGTCGGTGACGCGGAGGCCACATCACCGTGTCGCGCGTTCCACGCTCCGGACCCGACCGCGCCGGGGCGAGCTGATTCGACGTGAGCCAAGAACGGCGTAACGCGCATATCGTCCAAAACATGTGTACGGGGCTCGACTGCACCGGCGCCGGACAGCGAGCGGGGGCGAACCCGTCGGCTCCTGCGGGGCGGCGACCGCAGAAGCTTCCGCCGAGCAGCCTCCGCCCCGCCTGTGATCACGACTCCTTACAAGTCCTGGACCCGGCGGCCCGTTGCGGAGGCGAAGCCCAGCCAGGTGTGCCGGTTGCCCGCCCAGCACCAGCCCACCTTGGGGGCGTTGCGGCGCTCACGGCCGTCCCGCCCGGTGCCGTTGCTGATCCAGATCGCCGGAGTGCGGGCGTCCAGCGCGCCGTTGGCCTTGCGCAGCCGCGAGCCGATGGTCATGAAACAGTGGTTGCGCTCAAGGGCAGCGGGTTGCTGCATCACCCAGTGGATGCCCTCGGCGAGCAGCAACGGGGTGCGGGCCTCGGCCGTGAGGGCAGGCAGCGCCTCGTTCGGGCTCCGGTTGGCCATGCGGTCGCCGCGGTCGAGGCCGGTGAGGACGTAGAGCGGGGCGTCCGGCAGTGCGATGGTGTCGAGCGGGGCGAAGAGATCGACGTCGGGCATGTCGGTGACGACGAAGCCCGGCTTGCCTTCGCGGCAGAGCAGCGGCGCGAGAGCGGAGGCGGGGGCTCGGTCCGGGTGAACGGCGAGCAGGGCGCTGTCGCGTCCCGCAGGGGCCCCGGCGGCCGCGGCGAAGGTACGCAGCTCGGCGGCGGACAACCCGGCGATCTCGTGCACCCCCAGCTCGATCAGTCGCTCGGCCTGTGTGCTCAGGGCCGGGAGTAAGGGGAGAACGGTGGAGGGGGCGGACTGGGTTTCGGACACGATGCTCCCAGGATGGCGATGTGAGCGGGCCCAGGGGCAACGAGGCAGCCCGCCCGAATGTTCCCGCCGCTGCCGCTTCCGCTCCGTCCGGTGACAGCCGCCCAGCTCGTCAACCACCCTGCAGCCACTCCTGGTTGTCACCCGGCCCCTACAACCAGCGTGGTACCGCAAGAGTTTGACGCCTGTCCGCAGGTCTCGGCGTTACGCTGCCACGATGCCGATCCGCCCCGCGTTGCGCCAAGAGTCTTCGGCCGCCAGTGCTTGATCTGACGCAACTCCGCAGCGGACAGGGCAGAGGTGTCCGACTCCGCCAGCGGTGACCGGAGCCGTGCCGCACTCAGGACGGCAAAGCCGACCTCGCCGAGGACGGTGGCCCAGGCGGGGGGGTTCCCGGAATTCGTCGGTGTACCAGTGGCGCCGGTCGCTGACGAAGGCGACCAGCGGGTGTCAGGCGTGGAACAGCGCGACATGCGAGCCGTCCCGAGCGCTGATCGTGGCGCTGTGGAAGTTCTGCGGGTACTCCCGCTCCGCGAAGCCCTCGACCCGTCCGTACGCAGCCCGAGCCGCGGCGTGCCAAGCGGTGCGGCACACCTTGGGATCGGTGGACGGCAGGGGTGGGTCACTCGAGTCGCGAAACCCCGTTACGCCCCTGCCCAAGCGGAAAGCCACCCGTGGGCTGTCCACCTTCGCCCCCTTCGAGCGCGCCACCCTCTCTGTGGCCACCCTGTCTTCGGCCACCCTCTCTTTGCAGCCCCAGGCCACCTGGCTACCTGCGACGGGGCGGCCCGCGGATCGGCCCGCGAGCGCCGTAATACAGGCGACCGGCTGCCCCTCATCACCCTACGATCACCCGGAACGGCACGTCGGAGGGGGCGGGGCAGTGCGCGAGGACGTCAGGTGCGGGGTGGTGGCCGCGCGACGGCTGGCCGAGGGTGCGGCGCTGGAGGACGTCGTCGACACGGGAGATCCGGCCACCTGGCTGGCGTTGGACGAGGGAGTGCGCGCGCAGGAGTGGTACTACGCGCCGGAGGTCCTTCCAGCCTGGGAGGGCACCGGGAGCGGGCGCCGGCTGACCGCCGTTCTGCGCGGCGCCGAACGACTCACCGAGTCCCAGCTCGCGCTCGCCCTGTGCCACCGGGACGGCAGGATCCGGCACCGGGCTCTGGGGCAGGTCGCCGGGCATCCGCAGCTGTTGCCGCTGGTCGTCGTGCGGTGCGCGGACTGGGCGGAGCCGGTGCGGGAACGGGCCCGCAGGCGACTGGCGCAGGCGCTGGACGCGCACAGCGCCGCCCGGCTCACCGCGCTGGTGCTGCGTGTCGGCCACCGCTACCGGGGCGACTTCGCCGTCACACTCGTGAGCGACCTGCTGTGCCGGGCACCCAAGGAACGGTTCGCTCCGCTGCTCACCCACGACGACCGCGCCGTACGCCGTTTCGCGCATCGCCTCGCCATTGGAGAGGGGCTCCTCTCCCCCGCCGAACTGGCCCGCGTCGCCGCCCACGACCACGACACCGTCGTCCAGAGCCTGTGCGCCGAGGCCGCGTTGGGCGCCGTGTCGAAGGGAAATGTCCAGGAGAACACCGAAGACGTAGTCGGGCCCCTGCTGGCCGCTCGCAGTCCCCGTGCCCGCTCTGCCGGAGTCACGGCGCTCCGGCGGCTGGGGCGGCCGGAGCAGGCCATGGGGTTCCTGGCGGACCGGTCGGCGCTGGTGCGAGCCTGTGCGCGGTATGTCGTACGGCAGTACGGGGGCGATCCACTCGCCTGGTACCGGGAGCGGTGCGCCGACCCGAGTGACGCGGGGCTTCCTCCTGGCGCCGCCATCGGGCTCGCGGAGTGCGGGCAGCGTGCGGACGCCGCCCTGCTGTGGCCGTTGCTGGACCACCCGGCGCCAGGGGTGCGGGCGCGGTCGGTGGCCGGGCTGCGGACGCTGGACGCGACGGACGTGACCCGGATGCGTCGGCTGCTCGACGATCCGGCACCAGGAGTCGTGGCCGAGGCCACTCTCACTCTGCTGCCCTCCGCCGCCCTGCTGCCCGAGGCCTGGTTGGCGGGGCGGCTCGGCACGGAGCGACCCCGGTGGGTGCGCGCCTCGGCGTACCGGCTGCTGGACGCGCACGGCGGGATCGTACGGCTGCGAACGGCGGTAAGGCTGCTGGGAGACCCGGATGAACGGCTGCGGGCGCGGGCGGAGCTCACCGTACGGCGGTCCGGCCACATCGGCCGGGCAGACGCGGAGGTCGCGGAGCTGCTGCAGCGGGGGCGCCGGCTGCTCGACGGCGCCTCCCGCGCCCACTGACGCCCCCGCCGCCGCCCGCCCGGCCTTCGGCCCTCGGTCAAGGCACCGGCCGCCCGGCCACCGGGCGAGCCCGTCACCTGCCGCAGGCAGACCCGCCGCAGCCCCTGTGCGGCGTCGTCACCGTACCGTGATGGTGACCGTGGCCGTGCTGGTCGCGGCGGGCAGCTTGGTGGTGTCGACGGCCAGGTACTCACCGTCGTCCTGCCGGCCGTCGGGCAGGGTCTTGACGTGCAGGGTGTACGGCGCCGCGTCGTTGGAGACGCCGTCGACGCCGAAGTCGCTGTCGTTGCTGACGACGACGGTGCGGCCGCCGTCGGTGGTGGCGACGCCCTCGATCTTGTCGTGGCCGAAGAAGCCGCCGCTCGGGTCAAGACCGGTGACCAGGGCGCCCAGGTCCAGGTAGGTGCTCTTGGTGACCGGGGTGACGCCGGCCGCCTTCAGGGCGGCGGTGGCCGTAGCGGTGTCGTCCTGGCCGACGTACCCATCGATCGTCCGGCGGTCGGCACCGATGAGCAGCCCGCCCTTGGCCCCGTCGTACACGCTCCCCGGCACGTCGGCCGAGGGGCCCACGTCGGTGGCGCCACTGATGTCGATCTTGAACAGCTTCTTGTACGCTCTCGGCTCCATGCTGCCGTCCCGCTCGTCGACCAGGAAGGTCGTGTTGCCGAGCGCGGTGATCTCGCTGACCGCACCGCCGTTCTTCTTGGGGTCGTCGAGAAGGTAGACGTACTCGTGCTTCGCGTGGGTGTGCAGGTTGTACGTCACGATGCGCAGTGCGGTGATGTTCTTGGTCTTGACACCGGCGGGCAGGTCGGGCTGCTGCAGTGCGGACTGCATCACGCCTACCAGCGTGCTGCCGTCGGGGGTGATGGTGAGCCCCTCCATGCCCTTGTTCGGTACGCGGTGGGCCAGTTCGGCCGGCAGCGAGCCGTCGAAGGGCGACAGTCGCTCGATCGCCCGGCCGTCGCTGGAGAAGTGCGTGATGTACGGCCCGTACTCGTCGGACACCCAGAAGGTCCCGTCGGGCAGTGCGACCAAACCCTCGGGGTCGTAGCCGTAGGGGGACGCGGGCAGCGCATTGCCGGCGAGGTCGATCAGGGACTCCCCGGTGTTCGCCTGGGTGCTGACGTGCCCGTTGTAGGGGGTGCCGTCGGCGGCGCGCAGCGGAATCGTCTTCAGGACCTCCGCCTTGGTGCCGACCAGGCGGACCTTGGCGATCGTCGGGTCGAAGTCCGGAAGCGGCAGAGCCTTCTTCCCGTCAGGGGTGTCCACGTTGGGGCCGCGGTCGGTTATCCCGTAGAACTCGTTCTTCGAGCCGGGCACCGGATAGAGCGACGAACCGAAGGCGCCGCCGGAGACCTTCACCCCGCCGATCGTGGCGAGCGGCGGAAGATGCGTCTGGTACAGGCGGACCGCGTCGCTGACCGTGTAGGTGAAGGTGTCGGTGCCCTTGAAACCCGCGTCCGGCGTGTAGCTGAACGAACCGTCCTGACGCACCGCCAGGGAGCCGTGTGCCGTGGTGGTGTGCGAGACGAGAGTGGCCGGCATTCCCCCGTCGTTGCGCAGGAAGCCGTGCCCGCACACCGTCAGGGTCCGGCCCGCGTGGGCAGCGTAGGTGTCGGGGCGTGCCGTGAGCACCGGTCTTCCACCGTGGTGGGTCGTCTCCGAGGCACCCGCCAACCCGCTGCCGGCCAGCGACAGCACCACGGCGGTGGCTGCGGCGGTTGCGATTCTCGGTCGAGACATTCATTCCTCCTGGTCCGTGCGTTTCCTCGCGTGAGGTACGAACGGCGAGTTTCCTGAGCGCACATGTCCGTGACGACAAGGGGGACTTGCGGGGACCCGCTGAACAGGTGACGCGGAGTTGACGAACAGTCATAGTCCTCGCCATGCGCGGCTGAACCGGTCTTGGCCAGGCAGGCGTCCGGCGGCTGAGCGCGGGTGGCCGGCTGCGGCGACACGGGCACACGGTTCCCCGTGGTCGACGGCGACATCGACGCCGCCCTGGACCAGGCCAGCGCCGAGGGCTTCGACAGCGGCGACACCAACCACGACGCCGAGGTGGACTGGGGCCACACCAAGCAGACCCTCAGCTTCACCGACGAAAAGAGCCACAGCGCGAGCGGCTACTTGGGCACCTCCGTGCCGTCCAGCAGCACCGCCCGCACCTGGCTGGTCAACGACACCCCCGGCAAGCTCGACGACTGGCTCCACAACAACTGGGGATCGGACACCCTCAAGGCCTCACGCGTCCACGGCCCGGTGACCTCACACGTCTGGTCGGGCGCCTGGGAGTCCTCCGACGACACGAGCATCGAGGTCCTCCCCGTCGTGGGCGCGAACGGAACCGGCACCGAGTACGTCGTCGAGTTGTCGTTCAAGACCGACGACCATGCCGACGCCGCCGAACTGCACGGCGACGCCACAGCGGTCGCCGAGGCGCACGGCTGGCCGGACCACGGCGACAAGACCCAGCTGATCCTCGACCGCTACTGAGCCGTGCGCGGGAGCCGGTTCTGTCGTGGGCTTCGGTCTTCAGTCCTCTTGGTGACGGTCTCGTGCGCTGCCGTCTCAAGAGGCTGCTTCGAGGGGCCGGTCCCGGGTGAACAGAGGCCGCTGGAGGGCCCGGGAGTGTGATGCCACCCATAGGAGCCAGATCACCTCCTACCACGGATCGTAGGACCAGATCGCCCCGAACAGCACGGAAAACCCCTGAATGGGCATTTTCCGACATTTCTCCGTAGTCGGGTAGTACGTCACATCATTGCGCCCCGCCCTGCCCGCCGCTAACCATGGCTGTCGTTGCTGCGAGGCACGGGTCGGACCGCACGGATCCCGCCGGTCCACCCACTCCGGCCAGCAGCACAGGGCCAGCCCCTGACGCCACCGCGACGGACGCGGCCGGCATCCGATGACGTCACCCACTGGAGAATTACTTCCGCATGACCATGACCACGCTCACCAGCCGCACCCGCCGCCTGCGCACCCTGACCCTCACCGGCATCGCCACCACCGGTGCCGCAGCCGCCGCCCTCTCCCTGATGACGACGCCCGCACAGGCCGCCGAAGCGACGCAGGTGAAGGCCTCCGTGGTCACGGCCGCCGCCCACGGCACCCCCACCGCCTCCAAGCGCGCGAACGGCAATGCGGGCAGCCTCGACGGGTGGATCAAGCAGTCCCTGGCCATCATGAAGGCCAAGGGCATACCCGGCAGCTACGAGGGCCTGCGCCGCAACATCATGCGCGAGTCCGGCGGCAACCCCACCGCCCAGAACAACTGGGACGTCAACGCCCAGAAGGGCACCCCTTCCAAGGGTCTCCTCCAGGTCATCGACCCCACCTTCAACGCCTACCACGTGCCCGGCACGGCCAACAGCATCACCGACCCGGTGGCGAACATCACCGCGGCCGCCAACTACGCCGCCCACCGGTACGGCTCCATCGACAAGGTGAACTCCGCCTACTGACCCGCCCGGCGCCCCCACGCACGACCGAGGCCCGTCCCCGGCAGCCGCCACTGTCCAAGTGACGCCTGCCGGGGACTGGTCAATTCGGCAAGGAGGGTGGGCAGTTTGCGCATGTCGTGGAACACGGTGGTGTCGGGACCCTCGAGGCGTTCGGCCGGGGTGAGTGCACCAGGCCCCGGCGGGTACGGAGCACCGGCCCGGTGGCGAAGCTCCCCCGCCCGGACAGTGTGGCCGTCGCCTCCCGCACAGTGATGTACCGGCACTACGGAGTGACCGATCCGGCGAGCGTACGCGTCTGGGGATACCACCTTCCACGCGATCCTCGCGGCCCCGGACCGGCAGCACCGCAGTTCGCCGCCAACCCCGCGGCTCTTCCGCCCGCGGCCCGGCGGGTCCTTCTTGGTACGGCAGCGGTTCCCGGCTCCCCCACTCCGGTCGGCGGCGCGGCCGTGCCGGCGGGCGGGTGTGCGGGCGAGGCACACCGCCTGATCCGCGGTGACACGTCCAGTCCGCAGGGGCCGGTGCCGGGCCCGGCGGCCTGGTGGCGCGGATCAAGCAGGAGACCTTTGCGGCGTCCATGGCCGACCGGCGCGTCACCACGGTGTTCGCGCGGTGGTCCGCCTGCATGGCCACGCGCGGGTTCCGGGTGAGCGATCCCCTCCACCCCGCCGACAAGCTCCCCTCCCTCACCGAGCCGGTCCCCAGCCGGGCCGAGATCGACCAGGCGGAAGCCGATGTCGTGTGCAAGCAGCGCACGGATCTGGTGGGCGTCTGGTTTGCCGTGGAGTCGGCCTACCAGCGGACCGCCATGGGCAGGAACGCCGCCGCGCTCACCTCCGTCGCCGCAGCCCGCAACCGGGAAGCCGCCGACATCGGCAGGCTGGTCTCCCGGTATGGCACTGGACCATGAGGCCCGGGTGACCGAGCAAGCGGACGAAGACATCCCGTCAGCGTCTTCGGCACGAACCGCCGGTGCGTCATTGCAACATTCCAGGATATGCAAGTAAATTTCGGACCACCGCTTCGAGATGTCACCGGCAGACGGGGGCATTGGAGATGTCACCGGCAGACGGGGGCAAAGGATGAGCACGGACGGCCGCGGCGCGGTGACGACCGGGATCGCGCGACTGCACGCGTCGCCCGGACTTGCCGGGCCCGGCCGGCTCGGGCTGGTGACGAACCAGACCGGCGTTCTCCCCGACCTGCGCCCGGCCGCGCCCGCACTGCTCGAGGCCGGCGCGCGGCTGGTCGCCCTGTTCGGTCCCGAGCACGGTCTGCACGGGACCGGCCAGGCCGGCGAGGGCGAGGCCGCTCGGACGGACCCCACCACCGGCCTGCCGGTCCACGACACATACCGGTGCAGCGGCGAGCGCCTGGACAAACTGCTGCTCGACAGCGGCATCGACGCACTGGTGTACGACCTGCAGGACATCGGGGCCAGGTTCTACACCTACGTGTGGACCATGTTCGACCTCATGGTCTCGGCGGCCCGTACGGGCGTACGGTTCGTGGTCGCCGACCGGCCGAATCCCCTCGGTGGACTCGTCAGCGAGGGCCCGCTGCTCGACCCGGCGTGGGCCAGCTTCGTCGGGCGCGCCCCGATACCCGTCCGGCACGGCCTCACCTGCGGCGAACTCGCCCGGCACCTCAACGCCTCGGCCGTGCCCCAAATGACGGGCACTGCCGCTGACTTGACGGTGATCGAGGCTTCCGGCTGGCAGCGCGCCATGGACGCGGCGGCCACCGGTCTGCCGTGGGTCGCGCCCTCGCCGAACATCCCGACGCCCGCCACCGCCACCGTCTACCCCGGCACCTGCCTGTTCGAGGGGACGAATCTCTCGGAGGGCCGTGGCACCACGCAACCCTTCGAGATCGTCGGGGCCCCCTACATCGACGCGCGGTTAGGGCCCTCGCTCGATGAACTCGCCCTCCCCGGAGTGCACTTCCGTGATCTGCGGTACGTACCGACCTTCCACAAACACGCCGGACGGCCGCTGCGCGGTGTCCAGCTCCACATCACCGACCGCACGGCGTTCGCTCCCGTACGTACCGCCGTCGCGATGCTCGCCACGCTGCGGCTGCTGTACCCGGACGACTTCGCCTGGCACACCGCGGACGGCGGCGCCGAGGGGACCGGCCACCGTTACTTCATCGACCTGCTGTGGGGTTCCGACCGGTTGCGGCGCACCGTCGACGCGGGCGACGACCCGCTGCCGCTGTGCGATCCGCCGGCACCGCCCGGCCGGTGGGCGGGCGACGACGTGCTGCTCTACCCCTGAGGCCCCCTCCCCCGCCGCTGCGACCTGCCGCTCTGCCCCGGCGAGGAGCGGACGCCCCTGCAGACGCAACAGCCGTCCGCACAAAACCTGTTGTGCATCCGCCGACCGGGCCGCCCCGGCCACCGGTGTCGCCCACGGGGCCGCCCGGAAGCGGGGGCCGCACCGGATCGGACGACCCGCTGCGGCGTTCGAGGACTCCCACGAGGCGCCGGCCGCGGCCGGGCCGGTCGGCGACGGCGACGGGTACATCGGGGTGTCCCCCTCGGAGACCACCAACGAGACCGTCAGGGTCCGCGACCTGCGCCTGCGCACGGAAGGACAACCCCGTCGATGACCGATCGTACGACGACGACATCCCGGGCCGGGATTCGTGGCTTTCGCGCGGGCGACGGCCCGCAGTTGGTGGAGGCCTGGCGCCGGAGCGCGCCGGCCGACCCCATCACCCCGGACCGTTTCCGCTGTCTGGTGCTGCTCGACGCCAACTTCGACCCGGAGGGGCTTCGGGTAGCCGTCGACGGTGACCGTGTCGTCGGCGCCGCCTACGCCGTACGCCGTCTGACGCCGATGACCGGCACCGACCTGGAGCCGGAGCAGGGCTGGATCCCGTTCTTCTTCGTCGACCCGGCCGCCCGCGGGCGCGGCCTCGGCCGCCGGCTGCTGACCGACGCCCTCGACTGGCTGCACGGCCGCGGCCGCACCCGGGTGGACTTCTCCTCGTACACCCCCAACTACGTCTTCCCCGGCCTGGATGCCGAGGCGTACCCGGAGGCAGCCGGGCTCCTTGAGTCGCTCGGCTTTCGCACCCTGTACGAGGCGGCGGCGATGGACCGCCGCCTGGTCGGCTACCGCCTCCCGGGGAACGTCGCGCGCCGCTTGGACGAACTGACGGCGCGGGGCTACCGGTTCGCCACCCCGTCCGACGACGACCTGGTGGACCTTTTCGCGCTCGCCGGGAACCATTTCGGCCCGGACTGGGCCCGCACGATCCGGGACTGTCTGGCCGCGGGCACACCGCTCGACCGGATCGTCGTCGTCCGGGACCCCTCGGGCCGCATGGCCGGCTGGGCGATGCACGGCGCGTTCGAGTCGGTGGACGAGCGGTTCGGCCCGATCGGTGTGCTGGAGGAGATGCGCGGCACCGGACTCGGCGAGGTCCTCCTCCACCTTGTCCTGGAACGGATGCGGGCCCGTCGTGCGCACTCCGCGTGGTTCCTGTGGACCGGCGAGCAGTCCCCGGCGGGCCACCTCTACCGCAAGGCCGGTTTCACCACGACCCGGGTGTTCCGCGTGATGCGCCGGGAGACCGCCCGGTGACGCCGTCACGCCGCGCCGACGGCCCGAGCGACCGTCAGTCGGCCCCCCACACCGGCGGCCTGAGCCGCCGTCACTTCGCACTCGGGCTTCCCTCGGCGCTGCTCGCCACCGGATGCGCCGCGCCGCACCAGGGCACCGGGCGGCCCGGGGATCCGATCGTCCTCACCCTGCTCTCCCACTACTCGAGCGGGGAGCTCAGGGAGGCCCTGCAGGGCCCGGTCGACGAGTGGAACGCCACGCACGACCGGGTCAAGGTGCGAACGAAGGCCGTCGAGTTCACGGACCTGCTGACCACGTTCATGGTCCGGCAGGCCGCGGGCCAGGGCGCCGACATCCTCCACCCGTACTGCCTGTGGAACGGCCAGCTCGTCCGGGCCGGCGTCCTGCGGCCCGCCCCGTCCGAGCACGCCGAGGAGATCAGACGCGGCTACCGCGAGGCTGCGGTCGGCGCCGCGTCGGTGGGAGGCAGGGTCTACGGCTATCCCACCGAGGTGCAGACGTACGCCCTTTACTACAACAAGCGGCTGCTGCGCGAGGCCGGCATCGGCCGCCCTCCCCGCACCTGGCGGGAGCTGGAGGAGACCGCCTACCGCACCGCCAGGCGGGACCGGTACGGCAACACGCTGGTCCAGGGGTTCGGGCTGTCGGCCTACGACGACTCCACCACCGTCGGCCAGACGCTCGCCCTGCTCTATGCCGCCGGCGGAGCGTTCGTCTCCGCGGACGGCAGGAGCACCGCCATCGACTCACCGGCCGGCCGGGCCGTGTTCGATCTGGAACACCGTCTCGTCGTCAAAGGTGCGAGCGCCCCCGGCGTCAACGTCTACCGGGCCTTCCCGTCCGGGCAGGTGGCCATGGTGGTCAGCGCGGGCTGGTGGACCGCGAACCTCAAGGCCCTGATGGGCAGGGACTACCGCGATGTCGGCGTCGCGCCACTGCCCGTCCCCGTGGCGGGCGGCAAGCGCGCCACGCTCTCCACCGGCTTCATGCTGGGCGTCAACACGGCCAGTGAGCACCCGCGCGAGGCCTGGGAGTTCCTGCGCTGGCTCAACACCGAGAAGGTGAGCGTGAAGAACGCCGGAAAGGGTGCGGCAGCGACCCGGATGAGCTCCCTGCAGGTGTCGGTCGGCTCCCTGACCGGCCGCGCCGACGACATGCGGACGCTTCTGGGCGACGGCGGCGATCCGAACCTGCGCCCGTTCCTGGACGCGCTGGCCTACGCGGTGCCGGAGCCCAACGTGCCGGGCGCGCAGCAGGCCAAGTCGCTGCTGCGCAAGAACATCGAGGCGTTGTGGACCGGTCAGCAGTCGGCCGACGAAGCACTGCGTACCACCCGCCGTCAGGTCGATCAGGAGGTGTCGCGCTCGTGGTGAACACCCTGGCCCCGGAGACGAGCGAGCGGGCGCCCGGTCCGCGGTCCGCCGGGCCCGCCGTCGAGGGCCGCGGCCGGACCGGGAACCGGACCCGGCGCCGCCAGGCCTTCGTGGCGTATCTCTTCCTGGCGCCGACGTTGCTGTTCTTCGCGGTCTTCCTGGTTCTGCCGCTCGGCTTCGCGCTGCTGCTGTCGATGTCCCGCTGGGCCGGGTTCGACCTCGGCGACATCGATCCGGTCGGCCTGGACAACTTCACCGGCCTGTTCGCGGACGGATCGACGTTCCTGGCGCCGATCCTCACCAACACGCTGCTGTTCGCGCTGGGCACCGTGGCCCTCGCGCTCGCCGGCTCCGTGCTCGTCGCCACCTGCATCGACAACCTGCGGTTCCAGGGGCTGTGGCGCACCCTGTACTTCCTGCCGATCGTCACGACCGTCGTCGCCGTCGGCAACGTATGGAAGTACATGTACGAGCCGGGCGGGCTGCTCAACGGCGTCCTCAACGCCCTCGGACTCGGCTCGGTGGCGTTCCTGGAGGACCCGGACACCGCGCTGCCCTCGGTCGTGGTCGTGCAGGCCTGGGCCTCGGTCGGCACGGCGATCCTCGTCCTGACCGCCGGGCTGAAGTCCATTCCCCAGTCGTACTACGAGGCCGCCGCGCTCGACGGCGCCGGGCCCGTCACCGTCTTTTGGAAGATCACGCTGCCGCTGCTGCGGCCGTCCCTGCTGTTCGTGTGCATCACCCAGTTCCTCACCGGTCTGCAGTCGTTCGCGCTGATCATCGTGATGACCAGGGGCGGGCCGGGCGACGCGACCAACGTGGCCGCGCTGGAGATGTACCGGCAGGCCTTCAGTCACGGCGACTGGGGCACTGCGAGCGCCGCCGCCTTCGTGCTGTTCGTGGTGGTCCTGATGGTCACCCTGGTGCAGTTGTGGATCTTCCGGCGCAAGGGGGAGGACACATGATCCGCCGCCGTTTCCCGTGGCTGTCGTATCTGCTGGTCGTGTCCGGCGCGGTGCTCACGGTCGTGCCGTTCCTCGACATGGTGATGACGTCCTTCAAGGGGCCCGGCGAGTCCGGCACGCTGCCGTACCGGTTCCTGCCCAAGGCGTTCGACCTGTCCAACTACCGGGCGGCGATCGACCAGCTCGATCTGCCGGTGCTGTTCCGCAACAGCGTCGTCGCCACCGCCGTGATCACCGGATCGGTGCTGCTCACGTCGTCACTCGCCGGCTACGCGCTGGCCAAACTCCGCTTCCCCGGCCGGAACTTCGTCTTCCGTCTCGTGCTGTCGACGATGATGTTCCCCCCGTTCCTCTTCTTCATCCCGCACTTCCTGATCCTGGTGCACTGGCCGCTGGCGGGCGGCAACGACCTGTTCGGGCGCGGCGGCGCGGGGCTGACCGTCAGCATCGTGGCGCTCGCCATGCCGTTCCTCGTCAACGGCTTCGGCATCTTCCTGATGCGCCAGTTCATGGTCTCGATCCCTGACGAGGTCCTCGAGGCCGCGCGTATCGACGGGGCCGGGGAGTTCGCCGTGTGGTGGCGGATCGTGGTGCCGCAGACCAAGCCGGTCATGGTGACCCTCGGGCTGCTGACCTTCGTCGACGCCTGGAACGAGTACATCTGGGCGCTGCTCGTCTCGACCGCCAACCCGGACGTGATGACCCTGCCCGTCGGCATCCAGCTCCTTCAGGACTACGTCGACCCGACCCGCACGATGCCCATCGTCATGGCCGGACTCGTCCTGAGCATCCTGCCGGTCCTGACCCTCTTTCTGCTGCTGCAGAAGTACTACATCCGCGGCGTCATGCTCAGCGGCCTCAAGTAGCGGGCGAAACGGCTGTCACGGTGTGATGTGGTGCCGCCAGATGCGCCGGGAACCTTCCAGCGGGTGGGGGGCGTCGGCGGGCGGCGTGTCCCGCACACCGGCCTGGACGTCATCGGCCCCTGCTTGCGCGCGCTCGGACACTGGCGGAGCAGCGATGCGGCACGCCGCCCCGCTTTCTCGTCAGTGCCGCCCCAGCAGGAAGTCGAACACCGCCTGGCGGCCCTTGTCGCCGGCTGCCCTGTTCTGTACCGAGTGGGCGGCGCCCGGCACCACGACGACCCGTGCTCGCGGCGTCAGCTTCTTCTGGTCGTACAGCCATTCCAGTGGCGTCGACAGGTCCCGGTCCCCGCCGAGCAGCAGGACCGGCACGCCCGGAAGCCTGCGGTGCTCGGACGGCAGGGGCGGCGCGGGTGTGCGCGGCCAGTCGAGGCAGGCGAGCAGCGAGCCGAGGCCGGTCGCCGTGGCCGCGTCGAAGGGACCGTAGTCAGCGGGTGTGAGCTGCGCCCCCGCCTTTTCCAGCGCCTCCCGGCGCCCGGCCACCGGCGCGTTCGACCGGCCCCAGGGATAGCGGCCGTCCAGGCACAGCGTGGAGGCGTGCAGACCCTGACTCAGCTCCTCCGCGGTCGCCGCGCTTCCCTGCCGCACACTCGTGATCAGGCTCCGCAGTGGTCCGGGGTCGCCGTTCGCCGCCTTGTGCAGGGCGTCGATCACCGCAGCGTAGTCGGGGTCCACGAACTCCCAGGTCGTCAGTGCGTCCAGCACGTCGACGCCGTTGTCGTACCTCTTGACCACCTCGGCCAGATCCGCCGCCGGGTCCGTGCGGCATCCGGTGGCCCTGCAGGCTGCCGTCAGGACGCGCGGCGCCGCGCGCAGAGCGGCGCGGTCCATCGGGTCGTAACCGGTCTGCGGCACCACCGAGTCCAGCACCAGCCGCGCCACGTGCTGCGGGTGGGCCAGCGCGTACCGTTCGGCCGTGTACGTGCCGTACGAGACACCGTCGAGGGTCATTTTCCCAACGCCCAGCGCCCGCCGCAGCGTCTCCAGGTCGGCGACCGTGTCACCCGTGCTGTAGAAGCGGCGGTCGGGACCGATGGCCGCGGCGCAGTCCGTCACCGCCTTGGCGCTGGGCGGAGTGAGGTCGGACGACCCCATCTCTTCCTGGAGCTTCGGGCACTTGAGCGCGTTCGCACCGGTGCCGCGCTGGTCGATCATCACAAGGCGGTAGTCCTTGAGCACCGGCGCCAGTTTCTGGCTCAGCCGTGCCACGAACGGTACGCCTGGCTGTCCGGGACCGCCCGTGAGAAAGACCAGTACGCCCTTGGCCGCCCTCACATTGTCCGCCATCGCGACCTTCAGTCCCAGTCGGCCCGGCACCCCACCACCGTGATCGAGTGGAACGGTCAACGTGGCGCAGGTGAAGCCCCCGAGGCCGGGGCACGCCGCGGCTCCGGAGAGTCCTCCGCTCCGGCCGGCCGGCGCCGCGGCTGTCCGGTCCTGCGCCGCGGAGCTGCACGTCCCCGACATCGTCAGCGCGCCGGCGGCCGCGAGCGCGACCGCCCCCAGCGCCGCGGGTCTCCGCGTCCCCCGCGCGTTCCGGTCCTGCCCCCTTCCCCGCATCGCGAGCATTCCCCGCATCGCGGGCATTCCCCAGACTCGCCGCCTTCCCCGCATTCTTCATGTCCTCCGCATCCGGTGTCCGCCGCAAACCGTGCCAGGGACAAGGCTGCACCAGCGAGCCTGCTGAGGCGAGCTTCGTGCCGCGATTCGCGCACACCCGAGGGGACATGACGCAGCGCCAGGACGAGCCGGGTTCGAACTCACCGTGGAGGTAAGCGTATTGATCCTTCCCCCCTGTACACGCCCACCTGCAAGAGGGTGCCGCCACGCTGCTCCATTGGGGCGTGCCCTCGGGGTCGGACGCCGATCCGTGGGCCGCGGGTACCCGACGCGTGCTGTACGACGTCTTCGGATCTTCCATGAACCCCGCCGGCGGATCCTTCTGCGGGCCTCCGGTGTCCGATCGCCCTCAAGCGCGCAGAGCGGCGTCGAGATCGCGAATGAACTCCCCCACACGCCCGCCTCCGGGAGGTGCGGCGGGCAGACGGCCGAGCACCGCGGTGACCGCTGCTGGTGCGTGATGACGCGCCCATTCAAGGGTGCCCGCGGTGACGCGCCGGTCTTCTCCGGCGGCCAGCTCTTCCGCTCGTGCCGCATGCGCTGCCGCGCCGAGAATGTGTTTCACCTGATGAGCGCTTGCCTTGGGATGAAGGAACGCTGCGGCGGCTGCGTGGCTTGCCGCTCTTGCCGCGTCGACCGCAGCGGGTGGGACGGCCTCGCGTGCCGCTCTGTACGCCGCCCACCCGCTCTGCCGCAGAGCGCCCGTGCGCCGGCCGCCCTTGGCGAAGGCGTAGGCCGCATCTATGGCGTCGCGGGGGCGCGTGTCAGCGGGAAGACTCTGTTCGAAGAGCGACAGCGTCCTGCACGCGCAGTCGGCCGCGTAGCCCGCGATCTGTCGGAGTTCGTGTTCGCTCAGCTCAATTTCGTGTGATTCGGTTGGCACGGCTCAATCCTGCCCCAGACCGCCCGTCGGCGGATCTCCCCCTATCAGCCGTCTTCCAGGTGCGCGGAGTCGACTCGCGGGCGAGGCTTGGCGCATGGCTGAGCAGCGTGTGATCGTGTCTGCGCCGCTTCCGAACGGCGGCCGACAGGTGCTCGTGGGAGACGAGGTCCTCGGTACCGCGTACTCGCTCCATGAGCTGACCGTGTACCTGCAACGCGCCGGCCTGGAGGACGTGGACGAGCTGGACGTGGCCATGTCGCCGCTGATCGAGTGGCACGGTGGCGGGCCTGAGGTGTGGCCGGCGGTGGAGTGACCCAAGTGACCTAATGGACGATGCGCACGACTGCCCCGTCCTGGGGGTCTCCGTACTTCGAGATCAGCTGCTCGTCGCTCATCCGGTCGACTTCTTCGTTTCGCTCGATGGGGAAGATCACGTGGGCGTCCCGATCGGTCCAGTACTCGACGACGCGGTGGGTGGCGGTGGCCCGGCTCATGCTGTGCTCCCTTGTGGCTCGTGTGGTTCAGGGTGCTTTTGTGCACGACGAGATTCAAGAGGAAAAGGGGCTTCCGTTTCGACTTCCGGAAGCGTAGGTTCCGGATACCTCGCGATGGCGCCTTTCGAGGCGTCGGCCCGCCGGTCCCGGGGCGGCGGGCCACGCGGGGGCCAAATTGCCTGTTCAGGTCCTTGTCTCGCCGGTGCGGCACAAACAGCCCGGGCGCGAACACCTTCGCATGCAAGATCGTCGGGGACTGTCGGCGGCGAAGGCCATAGCGCCGGGCCGCCGCCGTGCGCCGGCCCGCGTGAGCGGCGGCGGCCACCACCCGCCAGGGCCCTGCCGCGCCCGGCTGTCGGCGATCGCGGCCAGCGTTTCCGGATGGTGCGGCCCGAGGACTGTGCACAGGGCGGCGAGCGCCTCCCCTTCAGGAGCCGCGGCCATGCTTCCCCTCCGTCGTGGTGTCCCGCGCATCGACCAGAAGGATGCCCGGTCTGCCCGGCGGCCAGTCGTCGCCGAGTTGCCTGACGACCGGCGGCCAGTCGTCGCCGAGTTGCCTGACGAGTGGAGGCCGGTCCGCGGAGGGGCGGGGGCCGACCGCCGGTGCGCTTCTCGGTGTGGTGCGGGTCTTACGAGAGCCTGACGTCATGGGTGGCTCCCATCGGCTCCGGCCGCCTCGCGTGTCACCCTGCTGGTGCCCGAATCAGCCGGGCACCACCGTGGTGTTGGAGAGCGGCCGCCGCGGAGGGGGCGCCCCGGCATTGCGCCGGGGCGCTCTGCGTATGCGCGCGTGGTTCAGGCGGGGCGGAACCGCAGCGCCGACCAGACCTCGTCGATGGCGATCTGCCGGACCGGCTGGACGCCACGTTCGGCGAGGGCTTCGCGGAGGCTGTCGCGGTTGAGGTCGGTACCGAGCTTGCCGCCCTTCGGGTACGCGATCCAGACCAGCTTGTCGCGTCGGGCGCCCTCGACGGCGGCGACCGCGAGGGTGTCCAGGTCTGCCCTGGTACGGACGAACACCACGATCACGTCCGCTTCCTCCGGCGTTCCGGCCGGCGTCACGCCGTCCGCCGCGATCGAAGGCACGTCATCCGTCCCGGCCAGGACTGCCATGCTCTGGCCTGGTTTCATCTGCAATTTCGCGCTGAGCTCCACGGAGCAAGTATGGCGTGGGCCGGTACGGCACGCTCTCGGTCCTGGGGGGCTTCACGCGGAGCTCAGCTGCCTGGCCGCATTCCTGACGGTCCTTCACCGACCCGCGCCCGACACGGCGGGGGGGGGGGGGCGGGGGGCGCCGCCGCCCCCCCCCCGCCCCCCCCCCCC